>NZ_JBFTQH010000028.1:0-73390 GCF_056398905.1 Rhizobium sp. 01T417
CATATCTCGCTGACAAGCTTTATGGACTACGATCTGGGATACTTCGATGATGAGACATGCAGGCTTGAACCTTTGCCGAACCCTTTCGGTCCAAAAGTGTCACCTATGTCTCAGGAATAAAACGTAACCTATGTGTCCAGAACGGACCGGAATTCAATGGCTGGGGCGCCAGGATTCGAACCTGGGAATGCCGGTACCAAAAACCGGTGCCTTACCGCTTGGCGACGCCCCACCAGAGCTTGAAAGCGGAGACCCGCTTGCCAAATCGACGCCTGCTTAGCAAAGCTCGCTTGACGTCACAATCATTAAGTTTCGGGCCATTGCATATTTCTGTGCGCATTTTGCGTCACCATGCTAGGTCTCGCGTCAGCCGTCCAGGACGATGGAGTAACGATGAGCCAGTACCGCGCCCGCCCGCCTGCCCTCGCAACGCTGCTGCTCGACGATGCCGTGGTTCGGATCACGCGCTGGGACTTCGAGCCGGGAGCCGATACGGGCATCCATACACATGGGATGGGCTATGTCGTCGTGCCGATGACCGATTGCCAGTTCCTGCTGGAGGAAAAGGACGGCAGCCGCAGGGTCGATATTGCCAAGGGCGCTGCCTACCGCCGCGACGCCGGGATCGAGCACAATGTCGTCAATGCCGGCGATCAGCCGATGTCCTTCATCGAGATCGAATACAAGTAAATGGCAAGTCCCGAGTTCAATTTGGCCTTCGAGCCCGCCTATGGCCAGGCCGTGCCTGTTGCCTCAGACGTGCAGCGCATTACGGTCAACAATCCGAGCGCCTTCACGTTTCACGGCACGAACAGCTACATCGTCGGGGATCGCTCCGTGGCGGTCATCGATCCTGGGCCGGAGGACGAGGCACACTTGCAGGCATTGATGGCAGCGCTCGATGGACGCGAGGTCACCCATATCTTCATCAGTCATACCCATCGCGACCACTCCCCGCTGTCTCGGCGCCTGCAGGCGGCGACCGGGGCGCGGATCGTCGCCGAGGGACCACACCGCGCTGCCCGGCCACTGCATCAGGGCGAGATCAATCCCTTCGCCGAAAGCTCGGACCTGGAATTCCGGCCCGACGTCACAATCGGCGACGGCGAGACGATCGAGGGCGACGGCTGGGGGCTGACGGGCGTGTTGACGCCCGGGCATACCGCCAATCACGCGGCCTTCGCGCTCGAGGGAACCGGGATCCTGTTTTCCGCCGATCATGTCATGGGGTGGGCTACCTCCATCGTCGCGCCGCCCGATGGCTCGATGGCCGACTACATGGCCTCCCTCGACAAGCTGATCGAGAGGCACGACCGCCTGCTGCTTCCCGGACATGGCGGCCCCGTCCGCAAGCCGATCTCTTTCATGCGAGCCCTGAAGACGCATCGGCGGATGCGCGAACGCGCCGTGCTCGGCCGCATCCGCGCTGGCGATACGAACATCCCCGACATGGTGAAGGTGATCTATCGCGAGACGGATCCGCGCCTGCATGGCGCTGCCGCGCTTTCGGTTCTTGCCCATATCGAGGATCTGGTGGAGCGGGGTGAGATCGAAACGGATGGACCGCCTGCCCTTTTCGGCTCCTACCGACCTGCAACACGGAAATAGCTTACGACGGCGCCTGTATTTGCCGACGACAAGCCTGTCATCGTCTTCGATGGCAGATATTAAGGCGAACGAGGCTAGCTGCCAGCGATGCCGAGCAATTCGGAATCGAGCGCCTTGAGGTAGTTCTCCGCGATATCGGCGCTGAGGCCGAGATCATGCGGGCCGTAGCGCGAGGCGACCCTGACGTCGACGAAGGTGGTTTCCGCTTCCTCCCGCAAGCGGATGACGATGTCGAAACGCAGGCCGAGAACCAAGGTGCGGGTTTCGCCCTGCAGCGTTACGCCATTGGCCCGGCGAATCAGCTGCGCAACGTCGTCGTCGTAGGGCCGTGGCGTCGGGACCGGCACGGCTTCTGGCGCCTCAGCAACCGCGGCGTCATCTGGCTGCGGCTTCGCCGGTCGCTTCTCGAGATCGGGGCTTGGCTCGCTGTCACCGTCGGCGCGGGTAATGCGGATGCCATTCTCCTTGGCGACCTTCTTGACGGCTTCGAGCACGCGGTCGATAGCGCCGTCGTAGCGACGGCCTGTGAGTTCCGGGTAGGCTTCGAGCTGCTTTTCGCGGTCCTCAGGCGTGACCGCCGGCTCTCGCTTCAGCCAGATCTGATCTGCGTTCGGCGTCTTCAGCCAGTCCGGCGCCGAGACGATATCGGTTGACACGTCGTAGATCGCCGGCAGCGCGAAATAGCGTTCGGCGGCAATCCCGCCGATGGCGAGCGGAAGGGCCACATAAATCAAGGCTTTCAAGGCATCGAGCCCGCCTTCGGCACCCGTCAGCCAGAGGCTGCGCAGCCCGGCAACGGCAAGCAAGGTCCCAAGCAGCGCGAAGCCCGCGGAGACGAGCAGAACCAGCACAAGGTATGGCGTAGAAAGGCCGGCGAAGCGATGACCAACCAGAGCCGCAAGGCAGAGAACCAGGGCAAACGCTGCGAAGCGCCGCGAGAAGCGGGCAGCATTTGAAACAGGGCGGTCGAAACGGATTGCCATCAAACTTACCGGTTACTCGCAAGCGGCGCGTCTCGCATGAACGCGCAAAATCGCCCTCCACTTGTTTAGTGCAAGATTCGCCTAAATTGAACTGTTGTGTCATTCCGATGGGCGCAATCCACGGGGAAGACGACAATGGCGTGCGTAAGCATTTTCTGATATTCCTTGATTTGCAGTTGTATGGTTTGGGTCGCAACCGACCAACAGGAGAAGGGCAATGATTGCACCGGAGCCCGCATCGGGAACCCAGTCGCCGACGCTGGGCGCAGCCGATCATGCAGATCCGCTTCTGCCGATAGAGCTTCTGGAACTGGAATTGTCGCTCGACGGATACGATGGCAAATCCGACTTCTGCGAAACCGTCCGCGTAGCATCCGCCAAGGCTGGCGGAGAATTCCTGTTTGATCTTCCCGCCGAGGGATTGATGGACGATTGCAAGCGCATTGCAGTGCTGCGCATCCCGTCCATGAGCGAACAGATGCGTGTCGTTCTTGCCGTGCTGGATCACAGCGGCACGGAAATCCGCATGGAAGCGCCGGATCCTGCGACGGCCCACCTCATCCGCTTCGCCGACGCCTTCATCAAGGTTCTTGAACGGTTCTGACCTAGAGCCTTTCGGCTCTAATCGCGTTGCGCCGCTGCTTCAGCCAGGCTGCGGAACGGGAATTTGCGCCCGCACTCACACTTGATCATGGAAGTTTCCTGATGGTTGGACGCGCGCTGGATGAAGAAGCCGCGCGGTAGATGATCGACGCTAAAGCCCGGATGCTTGCGCTTCGGATCATCCGTCTCGGACGCTTCCGCAAAGCCGGCGTTGCCGCATTGCGGGCAGGTCAGTTTCTTCGAGAATCGATCGCGTAGTGCCATGTTTATCTTCCAATGTCGTCCGAGCCGTCTTCTTACAGACGATCCTCCACAGACGGAAGGCCACAGGCGTTGAAAGCAGCGATGCAAGCGCACCGCTTCGGCCTAAGTTATTCTTTTGGTTGACTGTAACCGCCGATTGGCGTCATCTGATGGCGCAGAGTTTTGATTGCAGAGACATGTGGATGCGTACGCTCGTTTTAGCTCTCGCGCTTGCCGCGCTATCAATCGGCCTCTCGGCCTGCCAAACAATGACGCCGGAAGAGCGGCGCGCCGCCGACGAGGCTCAATGCTTACGCTATGGCTTCCGGCGCGGCACGGAGGGCTTCGCGACCTGCATGCAGCGCATCGATCTCTATCGCCGTGCCCAGGCGCGTTACGACAGCGATATGCTCATGTTGCAGATGTCCTATGATCTCGACCGTCCTTACTACGGTCGCGGATACGGGCGCCATTGGTAATCACCGCCTGCGCGGCGGCAAGCCGGGCAATCGGCACGCGGAAGGGTGAACAGGACACGTAGTCCAATCCGATTTCCTCGCAGAAATGGATGGATACCGGATCGCCGCCATGTTCGCCGCAAATCCCGAGCTTCATGTCATTGCGCGTGCGCCGACCGCGTTCGGCGGCAATGCGGATCAACTCCCCGACACCGTCGAAATCCAGCGAAATGAAGGGATCGTGCTCGATGATCCCCTTGCGCTGATAGGTCGGAATAAAGGCGGATGCATCGTCGCGCGAGATGCCGAAGGTTGTCTGCGTCAGGTCGTTGGTGCCGAAGGAGAAGAACTCCGCCGCTTCGGCGATGATATGGGCCCTGAGGGCTGCACGCGGCAGTTCGATCATCGTGCCGACCAGGTAGTCGATCCGCATGCCGGCCTCCGCCATGACGTCCCCGGCGATGGCGTCGATGCGCTCCTTGACGTAGTCCAGCTCGGAGCGCAACCCAACCAGGGGCACCATGATCTCGGGCACGACGGCAGCACCCGTTTCATGGGCTGCCGCGACCGCCGCCTCGAAAATGGCGCGCGCCTGCATCTCGACAATTTCAGGGTAGGAAATCGCCAGTCGGCAGCCGCGATGGCCGAGCATCGGATTGAACTCATGCAGCGCATCGACGCGCTGGCGCAGTGCTGCAGCGTCCATGCCCATTGCGGCGGAAACGTCGGCGATCTCCTCGTCCGTCTTCGGCAGGAATTCGTGCAGCGGCGGATCGAGCAGACGGATCGTCACCGGCAGGCCGTGCATGACGTTGAACAGGCTGGTGAAATCGTGGCGCTGGACCGGCAGCAGGCTATCAAGAGCGGCGCGGCGGCCGGTTTCATCCTCCGCCAGGATCATCTCGCGCATCAGATGAATGCGGTCGCCCTCGAAGAACATGTGCTCGGTGCGGCAAAGGCCGATGCCCTCGGCACCGAAGGAGCGAGCCGCGCGCGCATCAGCCGGCGTATCGGCATTAGTGCGCACGGTCATGCGCCGCGCCCGATCGGCCCATTGCATGATGCGCCCGAAATCGCCGGAGAGCTCCGGCTGGATCATCTGCACGTCACCCTTCAACACCTGCCCGGCCGAACCGTCGATGGTGATGACGTCGCCCTTCTTCAGCGTGACGCCGACGCCGATCAGCCGCTCGTTGCGGGCGTCGATGCGCATGCCACCAGCGCCGACCACGCAGGGGATGCCCATGCCGCGTGCGACAACCGCGGCATGGCTGGTCATGCCGCCACGTGTCGTCAGAATGCCCTCGGCCGCGTGCATGCCGTGGATGTCTTCTGGACTGGTCTCGACACGCAGCAGGATAACCTTGCGCCCCTCCTCGGACGCTGTCACGGCCTCCTCGGCGGTGAAGACGATCTCGCCGGTCGCCGCGCCGGGCGAGGCCGGCAGGCCGGTGCCGATGATCTCGCGGGTAACACGCGGGTCAATCGTCGGGTGCAGGAGCTGGTCCAGTGACGAAGGTTCGATGCGAAGCACCGCTTCTTCTTCGGTGATGAGTTTCTCATCTACCATGTCGACGGCGATCTTCATCGCAGCGCGCGTCGAGCGCTTGCCCGCGCGGGTCTGCAGCATCCAGAGCTTTCCGCGCTCGATGGTGAACTCGATGTCCTGCATCTCGCGATAATGCGTTTCAAGCTCGGAACAGATGCCTGACAGCTCCTTGAAGGCATCCGGCATCAGCTTTTCCATCGACGGTCGTTCGGAACCGGAGCTGATGCGTCCCTCCTCGGTAATGCTCTGCGGCGTGCGGATGCCGGCAACCACATCCTCGCCCTGCGCATTGACGAGGAATTCGCCATAGAGCGATTTATTGCCCGTCGACGGATTACGCGTGAAGGCAACACCGGTCGCGGACGAATTACCGTGGTTTCCGAAGACCATCGCCTGGATGTTGACCGCCGTGCCCCAGCCTTCGGGAATATTGTGAAGCTGGCGATAGGTGACTGCCCGGACGCTCATCCAGCTGGCGAAGACGGCGCCTACAGCGCCCCATAGCTGCACCTCGGGATCTTGAGGAAACTCCTCGCCCAGCTCCTCCTCAATCAGGCTCTTGTAGAGCGAGACCACGTGCTGCCATTCGTTGGCGGTCAGTTCGGTATCAAACTCATAGCCGAGCCGCGCCTTCTCGTCCTCGAGGATCTCCTCGAACACCTCGTGATCGAGACGCATGACGACGTCGGCATACATCTGGATGAAACGGCGGTAGCTATCCCAGGCGAACCGTGCGTCGCCGGCATCGTGGCCGAGCGCTTGTACGGTTTCATCGTTGAGGCCGAGATTGAGGACGGTGTCCATCATCCCCGGCATCGAAACGCGCGCTCCCGAGCGCACGGACAAGAGCAGCGGCCGATCGCCCGCGCCGAACCGCCGGCCGGTAATTTCTTCGATCCCTTGAATGCCCGCGCGGACCTGTGCCTTCAGCTCTTCTGCAATCTGCCGTCCGTTCTTGTAGTAGGCAGAGCAGGCGCCGGCGATGATCGTCAGACCAGGAGGGACAGGCAGACCCAGGTTGCACATTTCCGCGAGGTTTGCGCCTTTGCCGCCCAAACGCTCGCCCTCAAGGGCACTACCCTCTGCCTGACCATTGCCAAATGTATAGACCCACTTGGTCATATTCCCCCCAACACCAAATCCGGATCAACTTAATCCCTTGGTGTTGAAATGAAAATCGACAAATGCGGCCGAAATGTTGCGGCGCACAATAACTGCGACAGACTGAAGCGATTGAGGGGAGAAAAAGCTTTGCGGGACTGCAACAAAGTCCCGCAAAGCCTTATGTCCGTCCAGCCAGGAAAACCGGACGGGGGGTTCCGTCCATACGGACTGTCAGAGCCAAAACCATATTGCTCCGAGCGCGTCGCGCAGGAAACCATGCAGCCGATACCTTTTCGCGGCAATTCGGCGACACCATGAAGCAATCTCTAATACAAGATCGGTAGGAAAACATTACCTGAATGGTGGAGTCAGCCCATTCTGGCAGACTTTTTTTGGGCTTTTCCCAGCCTTTGGCTCAGGCAATCTCGCGCAGTTGTTCGGCGGTCTGAAGATCGACCGACACGAGCTGCGATACCCCCTGCTCCGCCATCGTCACGCCGAACAGCCTGTTCATGCGCGCCATGGTGATCGGATTATGTGTGATGATGACGAAACGCGTCTCGGTGGAGGCGGCCATTTCGTCCATCAGGTTGCAATAGCGCTCGACATTGTGGTCATCGAGCGGGGCGTCCACTTCGTCCAGCACGCAGATCGGGGCCGGATTGGTCAGGAAGACGGCAAAGATCAGTGCCATTGCCGTCAGCGCCTGCTCGCCGCCCGAAAGGAGCGTCATCGTCTGCGGCTTCTTGCCCGGCGGACGGGCGAGAATTTCCAGGCCTGCCTCGAGCGGATCATCGGATTCGATCAGTTGCAGTTCGGCCGTTCCTCCGCCGAAAAGATGGGTGAAAAGGCGCTGGAACTGGCCGTTGACCACGTCGAACGCGGCGAGCAGGCGCTCGCGACCCTCGCGATTGAGGCTCTGGATCGCGCCACGCAACTTGCGGATCGCATCGATCACGTCGTCGCGTTCCTTGATCAGCGCCTCGAGCTTCCCGCTCAGTTCCTTCTGTTCTTCCTCGGCGCGCAGGTTCACGGCGCCAAGGCGCTCGCGCTCCATCTTGAGGCGTTCGAGTTCGCGCTCGACCTCGCGAAGATCGGGTGCTGCCTGCAGCGACTCAAGTCCGGCAAGCCGAAGCGCCTCGTGCGGCGCAACGTTTAGCGCCTCACGAATTCGGGCCTCGGTTTCCTGTCGCTTTTCGCGCGCCGAGACTAGCCGCTCTTCGGCGCGACCGCGGCGCTCGCGGCTTTCGGCGAGTTCGGAAAGCGCTGTCGCCGCCTTGCGGTCGGCGTCACGCTGGACGAGCTCGGCTTCAGCAAGCACATCGGCCGCGTGGCGACGTGCTTCCTCGGCCTTCTGGAGTTCGATCAAGAGCGCGCGGCGCTTGTCGTCGAACTCATCGGGCGCCATTTCGAGCTCAGACGCTTCCTCCCGCGCCTCCTCCTCGCGGTCGCGAAGTGTCGCGATGTGGTCCTCGGCGCTGGCAGCGCGCTGGCGCCAGGTCTCGCGCTCCTGCCCGATGGCAATGATGCGGCGCTGACGGGCTTCGTTCTCGCGGTTCAGGCTTTCATGGCGTGCCCGCGCTTCTGCAAGTGCGCCACGATCGGTCGCGACTTCCGCCTGCTGCGCTCGAAGCCGTACGTCGATCGCCGTCAAATCAGGGGCGTCTTCCAACTCGATCCGAGCGTTCTCTTCCTGGATCGAGAGATCTTCAAGCTGGATCTGAAGCTGGCTGACAGATTCTGCAATGACATCACGGCGGCGGATGAGATCGCCAGAGGCCCGCTCGGCCGCTGCCAGCGCTTCGCGCGCCTCGGCGAGTTGCCGCGCGGATATACGGCTCTTCTCGCGCGCCTCGGCGAGGCGCTGTTCCTGAAGTCGGATGGCATCGGCCGCACTCGCCAGGCGTTCCTCCGCTTCATCAAGTATGTCGCGGGCAAGCGCGGCTTCGCTTTCCAGTTCGGCGAGCCGGTTCTTCTGTGCCAGCCGGAGTGCCGCCGCACTCGGCGCATCCGCGCCGGTGACATGGCCGTCCCATCGATAGACGGCGCCCTCCTTGGTCACCAGGCGTTGGCCTGGCTTGAGGTCCCTCATCAGGGTTGCCGCATCCGAACCGGAGACGAGGCCGATCTGCTTCAGGCGGCGCATCAGTGCGGCAGGAGCGCGCACATGGTCGATCAGCGGCGTCGCGCCAGCCGGCAATGCCGGGTCGGCGGCACCGTCACCATGGCCGGACCAATGCACCGGCGCCTTCGGATCGAGCGGGGATTCGATGTCGTCGCCAAGGGCCGCACCGAGCGCCGTCTCAAAGCCGCGATCGACGCGAAGTTCATCGGCAACGGGTGCAAATTCGCCTGCCGCGGCACCGGCAGCCAGCATGCGCGAAATGGTCCGGGCTTCCGTTTCGATGGCGTTCAGCTTCGCACGCGCCTGATCGACAGGCGATCGGGAAAGAGCCTCGGTCTGGCGCGCAGCGGCCAAGGCCTGCTCGACGCCCTGGATTGCGGCTTCCGCCTCGGCAAGAGCCTGCTCGCCCGCCTCGACCACGTCCCGCTTCTCGTCCGGATCGGGCAGGCTGGAAATCTTCTCCCCGATGGCCGACAGCTCGCGGTTGGCCTCATCCATCTGCCGTTCAAGGCGCATTTTGCGATCGGCAAGGTCGCGAATGGCGCGCTCGAGCTGGTTGCGCCCGGCTGCAGCCTCGGCGCGTTCGGCTGTCAACGCGGTAAAAGTGCGCTCACTGTCGGCGAGCTTTGCGGCAGCCTCCTCGAAGGCCTCGCGTGTCTCCTCGGCAAAACGGCCGGAATCGGCAAGGATCTCAGTGATCTCGCTCTCTTCGGCATCCAGCCGCGCCAGGATTTCGGCGTTATCGGCAACCAGCCGCTCCTCGCGGCGGATATCCTCGCCGAGCTGCGCAAGACGGCGGGTCAGTTCGTCACGACGGCGCAGGATGCGGTTGGCATCCTCCTCGAGCTGGGTCTTGGCGATCTGCAGGCGCTGCAACGCGGCAGCGGCGCGTGCTTCGGCGTCCCGCAATTCCGGCAGCTTCAGGCTTGTAATGCCCTGAACCTTGGCGGCCTCCATCTGCATCTGCGCCTTTTCGGCGACGACGACGGTGGCCTGATTGAGCGCGCTATCGGCCTCGGCTTCGGCCTCCTTGGCCTGAACCCAGCGGATGTGCAGAAGCAGCGCCTCGCGGGCGCGTATATCCGCGGACAGCGACTTGAAACGGCTTGCCTGGCGGGCCTGACGCTTCAGGCTCTCGATCTGGCTCTCCAGTTGAGAAGTCACGTCGTCGAGACGTTCGAGATTGCTTTCGGCGGCACGCAGGCGAAGCTCGGCTTCGTGACGGCGCGAATGCAGGCCAGATATGCCGGCTGCCTCTTCAAGCAACTGGCGGCGGGCCTGCGGCTTTGCCGAGATCAACTCGCCGATCCGTCCTTGCCCGACCATGGACGGCGAACGGGCGCCGGTGGAGGCGTCAGCAAAGAGAAGCTGCACGTCCTTGGCGCGGCTTTCCTTGCCGTTGATGCGGTAGATCGATCCCTGCTCCCGCTCGATGCGGCGCGTGACCTGGATCTCGTCGCTGTCGTTGAAGGCAGCGGGCGCCGTACGCTCGGCATTGTCGAGATAGAGTGCTACTTCAGCCGTGTTGCGGGCGGGACGATTGCCGGAGCCGGAGAAGATGACATCGTCCATGCCGGACGCGCGCATGTTCTTGTAGGAATTCTCGCCCATCACCCAGCGCAGCGCTTCGACGAGGTTCGACTTGCCGCAGCCGTTCGGGCCGACGATACCGGTCAGTCCGCGCTCGATGATGAATTCGGTGGGTTCGACGAAGGACTTGAAGCCGACGACGCGAAGCTTGTTGAACTTCATGCCGCGTCCCCGCGCCTGATAAAGCAAAAGACGGGCGTACGGCTTCCGCCGTCGCCCGCCGATCGGATACGGTTCAGATTAGAGCAGGCTGTCGATAAGGGCCGACATGGTGTCAACCGTCATGTCTCCAGAAAAGCGCTTGCCGTTGATGAGGAACGTCGGCGTGGCATTGACGCCAAACTCCTTGGAACCTCGTTCCCGCGTTGCGTTCACTTCATCCAGCAGCTTCTGGTTCGTCAAGCACTTCGTGAAACTATCCTCAGTAAATCCAGCAAGTTTGGCCATCTGCAGCAGTGCAGCGCGGCCATCATCGGCAGCGGCCCAGGTCTGCTGCTGCTTGAAGAGCATGGATACCATCGCGAAATACTGTTCCGGCGTGCTCATTTCTTCCGGCTTCTGCGGATTGCAGCGGGCCAGCATGAAGGCGGCAGCGGCGCGCGGATCAAAGGGGAATTCGCGGATCATGAAGCGGACCTTACCGGTGTCGACATACTTCTTCCTGATCGCGTCGAAGGTCGTCGTGTGGAAGTGAGCGCAGTGCGGGCAGGTCATCGACATGTATTCGACGATCGTTACCGGGGCGTCTTCCTTGCCAAGCACCATTTCCGGCAGCGGGCCCGGCTTCAGCACGGCGGCCATGTCGACCTCGCCATCGGGCTGAGGCACTTCGACAGCGGCATGCGCGCTACTGAAAACCGCCAGGGTCGCGGTCGCGGCAGCCACGCCGCCCAGAAGCTGGCGTTTCGTCAGTTGCATTTCAGAAATCGGCATGAAGGTCCCCATAAATGAGAGTAATGGCTGTGAGTCCGATATAGCGCCTCGAAGTCCTGAACAAGACACGGCTCGCGAACTTTCTTCAAAGAATTGTGACCTTGGTTGGACAGCCCGATTAAATTGCGGACAGAATTGCCGCGCCAACACTTGCAAGGCGTTAGCGACCGCGCTTGCCCAGCACGGCCGTGCCGAGCCGCTTCACGGCTTCGCGCAGCTTATCGCCCTCGATCCCCTCCATCATATCCTCCAGCTTTGCCGCAGCCGCCCCCTTCAAGGGAGGAGGCGTGCGGGAGCGCTTCACCGCCGGATAGACGGGTTTCTGGACGATACGGATCTGGTGGACGGCGGCAAATCCGAAGAAGCTGTTGACGCGCTGGATCAACTCGCCTTGCGCATGGGTCAGGAACAGCGCGCGGGCGCCCTCGCAGGCAATCGTGAGCACACCGGGCCGAAAGCTGCCCTCGTCGTTGCCGCGCGCCCAGGCGATCTTTTCCGGACGCGTGCAGTCGGCGAACTCCGCACCGGCGATTTCATCCCACGAGCCAAGCAGCGCAGTGTTGATTCCGGCACGGCGCGCCAGCACGGGATCGATCAGCCCGTTGGCCAATTCGGAGATCTGCTTTTCACCTTTGCGTGGATAACTCATCGAAACCTTCAGATCGCCCTGCGTTCAGGCACCACTGCCTTGATCGCGCGGCATTGCTTCGCCAAGTATAGGGCACTTCCCCTCACGACGGCAAATGATGACATCGACGACACTGGACGCGCCTGCCGCCAAGCCCCTTCTCGACTGGTACGACCGCCACCATCGCGATCTGCCATGGCGCGTCTCGCCGCCGATGGCGGCGCGCGGCATCAAGGCCGATCCCTATCACGTCTGGCTTTCCGAGGTGATGCTACAGCAGACGACGGTGCCGGCGGTGAAACCCTACTTCGCCAATTTCCTGGCACGCTGGCCGAGCGTGCGTGACCTCGCCGATGCCGCCAGCGAAGACGTTATGGCGGCCTGGGCCGGGCTTGGATACTACGCCCGCGCCCGCAACCTCAAGAAATGCGCGGAGGCCGTCGCGTCCGATCATAACGGCATCTTTCCAGATACCGAGGAGGGGCTGAAGTCGCTTCCCGGCATCGGGGACTATACGGCGGCCGCGGTGGCGGCGATAGCCTTCAACCGGCAGGCAGCCGTGATGGATGGCAACGTCGAGCGGGTGATCTCGCGCCTTTACGCGATCGCTACGCCCCTACCCGCTGCCAAACCATTGATGAAACAGAAGGTGGCTCTGCTGACGCCGCAGGATCGGCCCGGCGACTTTGCGCAGGCAATGATGGATCTCGGCGCCACGATCTGTACGCCGAAGCGGCCCGCCTGTTCGCTCTGTCCCTTCAGGGGATCCTGCGAGGCGCTGCGCCTGCACGATCCCGAGCGCTTTCCGGTCAAGGCAGCCACGAAGGAAAAGCCGATCCGTCAGGGCGCAGCCTTTATCGCGGTCACGGCGGATGGCGACCTCATGTTGCGGCGGCGCATCGAGAGCGGCCTGCTCGGCGGCATGACGGAAGTGCCGACGACCAATTGGACGGCGCGGCAGGACGGGGAAAGCTCGGCCGATGCTGCGCCTTTCCCGGCTGCCTGGGAGCCTTGCGGGACCGTCACCCACGTCTTCACCCATTTCGAGCTCAGGCTCTCGATCTACCGCGTCGCGATCCCCTCGCGAATTCAAGTGGATAACGGTTGGTGGGAGCCGGTTACAAATCTAGACTCGCAGGCACTGCCGACCGTCATGAAAAAAGCAATCACCGCGGCTATCCCGCTCGCGTTCAAACATGCCAAGGATTAATCGATGCCCATCGACCATATTGTTTTCGACATCGGAAAAGTTCTCATCCATTACGATCCGAATATTCCGTTCAGCCGCCTCATTCCCGATGAGGCCGAACGCAAGTGGTTTTTCGATAATGTCTGCACTCATGACTGGAACGTCGAGCAGGATCGCGGCCGCACCTGGGAGGAAGCTGAAGCCCTGCTGATCGAGGTTCATCCGGATCGCGAGGAGCATATCCGGGCCTTCCGCAAATACTGGCACGAGATGGTCCCCCACTCCTACGACGACAGCGTCACCATCATGGAAGGCCTGATTGCCGATGGCCAGGACGTGACGATGCTGACGAACTTCGCTTCCGACACCTTCCGCGAAGCGCAGGTCCGCTTTCCGTTCCTGACGAAGCCGCGCGGCGTTACCGTTTCCGGCGACGTCGGTCTCATCAAGCCCGACATTGCGATCTACGAAACACACGCCAAGAGCTTCGGCCTCAATCCGGCGGCGACAATCTTCATCGATGACTCCGCCCCCAACGTCGATGGCGCCAAGGCGGCCGGCTGGGATGCGGTTCTCTTCACCGGCGCCGACAAGCTGCGCGCCGATCTTGCAGCGCGCGGCGTGAGGCTCTGACGATGGCATTCGATCCGGTTGAGGAAATCAAACGTTTTCACGGCGCGATCAACGCGCTCGACTTCGATATGATCGAGGACTATTTCGCGGACGACGCGACCTATGTCTCGAACGGGGTCGGAAGCCTGTCGGGGCGGGCTGAGATCATGGTCGCCTTCCGCAAGTATTTCGAGGACTACCCGGACCAGACGGCAATCAACACGCTGGTCGAGAAGGTCAGCCCGAATGCCGGCCGCGCCGTGTGGTCCGTTCGCGCAACGCACAGCAAGACGGGCAAGCCACTCGTCCGGGAAGGCGAAGAGACGATCACCTTCAACGACGACGGTCGTGTCACTCACGTCCAGGTAACGGACTATCAGGCGTTTTGAAAGAACGCTGCGGAAAGATAAAAAGCGAGCACGAAGAAGAGCCACAGGTCGGAGAACATCGCGATCTTCCTCGACCTGTTTTTCGGCCGCTCGAGAAGATGCTTCAGACCGGCGAGCCCGTAGAAAAGGCAGGCGGTGATCGCTGCCGGGACAATCCACCGCGGCTCGAAGAGGCTGAATATGCCAAGCATGCCGATCGAGAGATTGCCGAAGCCGATCTCCTGCACCAATGCCTGCGCCTTGTGATCGGTGACACCGAAGATCGTCTCCGCAGTGAAGGCCGGGTTGATGATCTGCTTCAGGCTTGCCACGAGCAGTCGCATGCCGACGCCCCAAAAGACGAACCATTTCCCGACGAGGAAGACGACGTTGGCGTCCGCGCTCCAATGGGCTTCGGCGGCAACCGAACCCAGCGGCAGGACAAGCATCAGCAACAGTATGATCGCAAGATACATGGCGGGGTCCTTGCCTCTTTCGGATCATCAGCCGCCGATACATGACACGGAATTGCGCTGCCGCGCGAGCCAAAATGAAGAGCGCCCGGGGTGTTGATCCCGGGCGCCAGGCCTTCTTCCGTAACTGGAGGTACAAAACACCGGAAGAAGGGAGTCTCGATCAGGTCGAGGCGCGCGTCATTCCGCCTTTGCCAGATCACTGCGGATCACGGACCGCAATTCGTCGATCGGGCGCAGGGACTGCCCGTCGTCGAAGTGCCAGAATGTCCATCCGTTGCATGCATCAAGGCCCTGAACCTTTGCCCCAAGGCGATGAATGGAGCCGGCCTCGCCACCGGAGGCGACCGTGCCGTCAGCACGAACGATCGCACTGTAGCGACGGCGCGCATCAGTCAGCACCTGGCCGGGCTTGATCAGGCCGCTTTCGACCAGCACGTTGAACGCCACGCGGACTTCCTGCTTTTTGCCGGTCATGACGGTGAGTTCAGCCTTGCCCAGCGGCTCCACCGCTTCGATGCGGGCGGAGGCCGCGTCGATGTAGTCCTGCTCGCGCTCGATGCCGACGAAGTGGCGGCCGAGGCGCTTGGCGACGGCGCCCGTCGTGCCGGAGCCGAAGAACGGGTCAAGGATGATGTCACCGGGCTTCGAGGAAGCCATGATGACGCGGGCAAGCAGCGCTTCCGGCTTCTGCGTCGGGTGCACCTTCTTGCCGTCGTCGCCCTTCAGGCGCTCGTTGCCGCTGCAGATCGGAAACAGCCAGTCGGAACGCATCTGCACGTCGTCGTTGGCAGCCTTCATGGCGTCGTAGTTGAAGGTGTAACCCTTGGCCTTGGCGTTCGGGCTCGCCCAGATCATCGTCTCGTGCGCGTTCTGGAAACGACGGCCCTTGAAGTTCGGCATCGGGTTGGTCTTGCGCCAAACGATGTCGTTCAGGATCCAGAAGTTCAGATCCTGCAGCGTGGCGCCGACGCGGAAGATATTGTGATAGGAGCCGATCACCCAGATCGTGCCCGTCGGCTTCAGGACACGGCGGCACGCGAGCAGCCAGGCGCGGGTGAAGGCGTCATAGGCTTCGAACGACGCGAACTGATCCCACTCGTCATCGACGGCATCGACCAGCGATTGATCGGGACGATGCAGCGTGCCGCCAAGCTGCAGATTGTACGGCGGATCGGCGAAAATTACGTCTACGGAGTGGTTCGGCAGGGCTTCAAGGGCAGCAACGCAATCGCCCTTGATGATCGTGTCGATCCAGGAGTCCGGCTTTGCGGAGGCCTTGAGATCGGCAAGCGGAAATACTGACGCCATCTGGAAACTCGCTCATACACATTACGCTTTTTACTGTCTGTTATGGTTACTCAGTTTGGTTACCAAAGCCTGAAGGCATGAGCGATTTCGGGAAAATAAGTCGCAGGCGCTTTGGCGCCGAAGGAGTTGGGCAGCGGCCCCTGCCCTTACGGCTGCTCTCGTTAGGCCGCCACGTCGTGCACCTTGCGGCTATCCGCCGGCGCTTCGCCGCGGTCATTCATGCCGTAGTCGCGGACGATGTGGCCGATGCGCAGCCGATAGTCCGCGAAGACGCCGTTGCGGCCGGCGTGCTGGGCGGCGCGGTGCGCCTCCAGGTTTCTCCACGTCTTCACAGCCTCCTCGTCACGCCAGAAGGAAAGCGAAAGCAGCTTGCCACGATTGGTGAGGCTTTCGAAGCGCTCGATCGAGATGAAGCCGTCGATCTTTTCCAGTTCACCGCGAAGCTCGCCGGCGAGATCGAGATAGGTGTGGCGTTCGCCCATGAAGGGCAGGACTTCGAAGATAACAGCGATCATGGCATCACCAGCTTTGCATGAGGAAGGGAAGTGTTTTTGAGGAAGATACGATCTTCCTTGAGAATGAAACGTTCGCGTTTGGCGAACTCGTAGTTTTCCTTGCCGAGCGTATCGGCGGCAAGACGGGCGCGATAGGCCTCGTAGGCGACGAGGCTTTCGATATTGTACACGCCGTAAGCCGTCGTGGCCGAACCCTCATGCGGTGCGAAATAGCCGATCAGGTCTGCACCGTTGCGCGGGATCGCCTGGCCCCAGTTGCGGGCATACTCGGCAAAGGCTTCCTTCTTGAACGGATCGATCTCGTAGCGGATGAAGCAAGTAATCATCGTGGTCTCCTTGTTGTCTGGAGATAGTTTTCGCACATTGTCCGACGACGATGCTTCGGTTATGATCGAAGTATGAAGGAAGGACCTGATATAGCTCAGATCGGCGCACTGATCGGCGACCCCGCCCGCGCCAACATGCTGACTGCATTGATGGGCGGCAAGGCGCTGACGGCGACCGAGCTTGCAGCGGCGGGCGGTGTTACCGTGCAGACGGCGAGCACGCACCTTGCCAAGCTGGAAGCGGGCAATCTGCTCGTGCAGCGCAAACAGGGCCGCCATCGCTATTTCACGCTGGCGGATGACAGCGTCGGCAAGTTCCTGGAGAGCATCATGGGCTTTGCGTCAGGGCGCGGCCATCTGCGCCATAAGCCAGGGCCAAAGGAACCGGCATTGCGCAAGGCCCGCATCTGCTACGATCACCTCGCCGGCGACTACGGCGTTCGCATGCTCGACAGCCTGATTGCCAAGGGAGCGATCGATGCCATGGGCGACGGTCTTGCCCTGACGGAGAGCGGCGAAACCGAGCTCAAAACTATCGGAATCGACGTCCACGCCCTGAAATCGTCGCGTCGGCCGCTCTGCCGCTCCTGTCTGGATTGGAGTGAACGGCGGGCGCACCTCGCCGGCAGCCTCGGCAAGGCCCTGCTTTCGAATTTCCTCGAGAAGGGCTGGGCCCGCCGCACGGCGGAAAGCCGCTCCGTGGTCTTTTCCCCGGAAGGCGAACGGCAGTTTCTTGCACTGTTTCCAGCCACCAAATAGCCGCGAACACCCGTAAAATCGAAGCCGCCCGCGACACGCAATCCAGCCATGCCCCGCTGTCGGTTGAGCTTCTGCGAGGCATCGTGTAAAGGGGCATCATCCCAAACAAGGCGTGAGTAAATGGAAGGCTTCGACCTCATTATCTTCGACTGCGACGGCGTTCTGGTCGATTCGGAAATCATCGCTGCGGATGTCGAATCCAAGCTTCTCACCGAAGCAGGCTATCCGATCAGCATCGAGGAAATGGGCGAACGCTTCGCCGGCATGACGTGGCAGAATATTCTCTTCCAGGTCGAGCGCGAGGCCAGCATCCCGATATCAGCCTCGCTGCTCGACAAGTCCGAGAAGCTCCTCGATATGCGCCTGGAGCAAGACGTGCAGGCGATAGCGGGCGTCGAAGCCGCTCTTTCGCGTCTGAATCTGAAGCGCTGCATCTGCTCCAACTCCAGCACCGCGCGCCTCGACATGATGCTTGGCAAAGTTGGCCTGAAGCGCCTCTTCGCGCCCCACATCTTCTCGGCAAAGGATCTCGGGGCCGATCGCGTGAAGCCGAAGCCGGATATCTTCCTGCACGGCGCCAAGCAGATGGGCGTTTCGACCGAGCGTGTTGTTGTGGTTGAAGACTCCGTTCACGGCATCCACGCCGCACGCGCAGCAGGCATGCGAGTCATCGGCTTTACCGGTGCCTCGCACACCTATCCGTCACATGCCGACAAGCTGACCGATGCCGGCGCTGAAACCGTCATCTCCCGCATGAACGATCTGCCCGGCGTCGTCGCCGCGCTCGCCGAGTGGGAAGGCGCAGTGTAACTCCGGTTACTCTCGAGCAGCAGCCGCCGGAACAGTCCTCATTTGAAGTTCAGCTCCAAGATCGGTCGCAGAGTCGAAACTCTGCGACCGATCTTGCTATGGGGACCGGGGGCCCCGCATAGCACCGCGACAAAACGAACTCATTCAGCTATCAAAGTACTTGTCTGTGTCTGAATGCTGGTTGTCTCGCATGACTATTTCCGTGGAATTGTGCACCCATCCCGAACTCGACGATCGGATTTCCATCCTCAGGGCGGGCGAAGAGGTTGACGCCGTCTTCGTCCGCACAGAGAGATTCAACGTCCTCGTCGACACTCTCGGAACGCCTGAGTTATGCCGGATGGCATTGGAGTTGCTTGACGACGACATGCGCGCTCGTCCTCTCATCGTTGTCAATTCCCACATGGACTGGGATCACTTCTGGGGCAACGCCGCGATTGCCGGCAAGGCCCCGATCATTGCCCACACGGCTGCGCGTGCACGTCTGAGCGACACTTCCTGCTGTCAAGTTCTGGACGAGAAGATGCGTGAGGAGCCGCGGTTCCGAAACGTCGAACTCATCGCGCCCGATATCACCTTTTCAGATTCGATGGCCCTTCATGGCGGCGACCTCACTCTGGAGCTCATCCACACACCGGGGCACACGCCTGACCATGTTGCCATCTGGATTCCGGAGATCCGTGTCTGCCTGGCTGTCGACGCCGTCGAGACGCCCATTCCGGAGGTCTGGAGTAAAAGCTCCGACGACCTTCGGCTGATCTGTTCATCGCTCGAACGGATCCGCGACTTGCACCCCAAGTTCGTCATCCCCGCACATGGAGGGACGATCTCGCCGTCCACTGTTGACGACAACCTGTCTTATTTCCGAGCACTGGCGGCCCGGGTCGAAAACCTAAGCGCGACTGAACTCGCAGACCCGGAATTGGGAAAATTGGTGAGCCTTCGACTTCAGGATTTCGTGGCCATCCCGGCCGACATGTCGCCGGAAGCGGTGGCATTCTACGAGACGTTTCACGAAACCAATCTCGGGGCGATGATTCAAGCACGCCTGGAAGGGTTGAACGTCGCATGAGAGCCACGGCCTTGCCGATCGTCCCTTTGTTATCCTGCAATTGCTAGATTTTCAGGCTTAGCGCACCGACCATAATCTCGAAGCGCGCCGGAAGCCGCCCAGGGGCTTCGCCGTCGCTGTCGATCGGCACCGGCTCCCTGCCGATCGGCCAAGCCTCGACGAGCCTTGCGCGATGGATGCTGACGAGCGGGCTTTTCAGATGACCGCCGCTGTAGATGCTGTTCATCAGCGTCAGGACCTTCAGCCTGCCGGCGCCGCGGATGATGATTACGTCGAACAGGCCATCGGCAACATCGGCATCCGGAGCGACCTTCATGCCGCCGCCGAACCATGCGCCGTTGGCAACGGCAACCGCGGTGATCGGCCCTTCATAGATATCCTCGCCGTCCAGCCTGAGACGGATGTCGCGTGGCGTGTAACGCAGGATTTGAAGCAGGCTGTGGAAGAAGAAGACCATCGGTCCCAGCAGACGCCTGCCCTTGGGCGCCTCGTTGACTGCCTGCACGATGTGACCGGAAACGCCGAAGCTCGCGATGTTGGCGAAGTGGCGGCTGACGGTGTCCCCATCCTCGTCGTCGCAGGTGAGCAATCCGGCATCGATCTGCCGTACCGTTGGAGAGGTCAGGCGGTTGGCGATCGTAGCAGGATCGCGTGACACCGGAAAATTGCGGGCGAAGTCGCATCCGGTGCCGATTGCAATAAAGGAGAAGGCCGTGCCCGGCCGATGCGACTTCAAAATGCCGCCGGCCACTTCGCCGATCGTCCCGTCGCCACCGACGGCGATCACCAGATCGGCGCCGTCATCCGCCAGTTCGCGCCCGAACCGTTCGGCATCGCCGTGCCCCTTGGTTTCACGCAGGCTGAGATTGGTAAATCTCGCCTCTATGGCGCGCCGCAGCGCCGACCAGAACAGCTTCTTTCCGCGTCGACCCGACGCCGGATTCAATACGATGCCGATTTTCAAGCGATCTGCTCTCCCCGCGCCGATCAGCTTAGCGATACGGAAACGTTCCTCAGGCCTTCTTCTTTTTCGTCGAAACCGGCCCCTGGTCGAAACCGATGTTCACGCGCACCATTGAGCCGGAACCGACCGGAAGCTTGATACCGTCCTTGCGGAACAGCGCCTGGGTGGCTCCGGAGCCGACCTCGACCGGGAAATTCGTTACTTCGGAATAAAGCGCATCCTCGCCGTCAAAGACCGTGATGCGAACCGGGAGCGTGACCTTACCGGGCGAACCGTTCGGGCCGGCGAGAACCCGAAGCTGGGCGACAACAGTCATCGTCAGGTTTGCATCGTTCAGGCTGCACTGGCGCGTATAGTCACCGATCGATGCCTGGAAGGCGAGTTTGTCCGCATCGCCGGTCTTGGCGCCGCCGGCATAGGTGCGGAAGATCGCGTCCTTGTCCTTCATGAAGATCTGCGGGCATGCTCCCTGGACGACAGGGGCAGTGTTGCCCGACGCGGTCTTGGCGGTGCCGATCGATGCGTTATTGGACGAGGGATTGGCCGGCGCCATCGGCATGATCTGCGCATTGCCATTCGGCTGGGCCGGTGCTGTTGCGCTGTCTCCCCCGCCCACACCGAGCGAGTTGCAGCCGGCAAGAATTGCCGCAAAAGAAGCCGAAACGATGAGACGCGAGACCTTGCCAAGCACGATTATTCCACCCTCTTCACAAAGTTTTTTGGCAGGCCCAATCACTTGATGGCAGGCCTTTCGTGACAGTTTGCGATGGTCTATATCAGCGGCGCAAACAAAAATCGATTGGGTAAGAACCGTTTTGATGCACATTTCGGGATCGCGGGCCACCGCCGGCAGGGCAAGCGAGATGCGGCGACAGGCAGACTTCCCCTCCAACCCGGATTTCCTCCGGCCGGCACATCAAGGATGACGACAGTGGATTATATCTCGACCCGCGGCGAAGCCCCTCCCCTCGGTTTTTGTGATGCTTTGCTGGCCGGCCTGGCGCGCGACGGCGGTCTCTACGTGCCGCGTAAGTGGCCGCATTTCACGAAAAAGGAAATCCGCGCGCTTCGGGGCAAGAGCTACCAGGAGGTCGCCTTTACGATCCTTTCGCCTTTCACCAACGGCGAGATTCCCGACGAGACGTTCCGCTCCATGATCGACGAGGCTTATGGTACCTTCCGTCACCCTGCGATCGCCCCGCTCGTCCAGACCGGCCCGAACAGCTTCGTCATGGAGCTGTTCCACGGCACGACGCTGGCGTTCAAGGATGTCGCGATGCAGCTGCTTGCCCGGCTGATGGACCATGCCCTGGAGAAGCGTGGCGAGCGCGCGACCATTGTCGGCGCCACCTCCGGCGACACTGGCGGCGCGGCGATCGACGCATTTGCCGGTCGCGAACGCACCGACATATTCATCCTCTTCCCGAACGGCAAGGTCTCGCCGGTGCAGCAGCGCCAGATGACGACCTCCACGGCCTCCAACGTTCACGCGCTTGCCGTCGAAGGCAATTTCGACGACTGCCAGAACCTCGTCAAAGCAATGTTCAACGATGCACCTTTCCGCGACCGCGTTAAACTCTCCGGCGTCAACTCGATCAACTGGGCCCGCATCATGGCCCAGATCGTCTACTACTTCACGACGTCGATCGCGCTTGGCGGACCGGACCGTAAGATTTCGTTTACCGTGCCGACGGGCAATTTCGGCGACATCTTTGCCGGTTACTGCGCCAAGCGCATGGGCCTGCCGATCGGCAAGCTGGTGGTCGCCACCAACGAGAATGATATCCTCGACCGCTCGCTCAAGACCGGCCGCTACGAGATGAAAACCGTGAAAGCGACGACTTCGCCGTCGATGGACATCCAGATCTCCTCGAACTTCGAGCGGCTGCTGTTCGAGGCCTATGATCGCGACGCATCGAAGGTTCGCGCGGCGATGAACAGCCTCAAGCAGTCCAACGGCTTCGAGATTGCAAAGGACGCCCTCGCCTTCATCAAAAAGGACTTCCGCGCCGGGCGCGCCAGCGAAAAGCAGGTCGCCCTGACGATCAAGAAAACCCATGCCGACACCGGCTATCTTCTCGATCCGCATTCGGCAATCGGCGTCTTCGTTGCAGGTAAACACGAGAAGCCGAACGCGCCGATGGTGACGCTTGCCACCGCACACCCGGCAAAATTCCCCGCCGCCGTAAAATCGGCCTCCGGTATTGACCCCGCGCTTCCGACGTGGCTTGCTGATCTGATGCACAAGGAGGAGCGCTTTCAGATTGTGAAGCCTGAGCTCAAAGCCATTGAGACCTTCATCGGCGAGCATACTCGGGCCTAAGTAACGCAGGCGCAGAAAGATAGCCAATGACAGTTGAGTGCACCCGGCTCAAATCCGGGCTGACAGTAGTCACACAGACCATGCCGCATCTGGAAAGCGTTGCGCTGGGAGTTTGGATCAAATCAGGATCGCGCAACGAGACGACAGACGAGCATGGCATCGCTCACCTGCTCGAGCACATGGCCTTCAAGGGCACGGCACGCCGCAGCGCGCGCGAAATCGCTGAAGAAATCGAGGATGTCGGCGGCGAGGTCAATGCCGCAACATCCACCGAAACGACCTCCTACTATGCCCGCGTGCTTAAGGATCATGTCCCGCTCGCTGTCGACATTCTGGCCGATATCCTGACGGAGTCCGCCTTCGAGGAGGAAGAACTCGAGCGTGAGAAACAGGTCATCCTGCAGGAAATCAACGCGGCAAACGACACGCCTGACGACGTCGTTTTCGACAAGTTTTCCGAGACCGCCTATCGCGACCAGACCCTCGGCCGGGCGATCCTCGGCACGCCGCAGACCGTGGTGTCGTTCACGCCGCAGCAGATCCGCGGCTATCTCAGCCGCAATTACACGACCGACCGGATGTTCGTCGTTGCGACCGGCGCCGTCCGGCACGACGAGTTCGCTCGCATGGTCGAGGAGCGCTTCGCGAGCCTTCCCACCTCGCCATCGGCGACGCCCGTCATGGAGCCTGCAAAATACATCGGCGGCAATATCCGCGAGACGCGCGACCTGATGGATGCGCAGATCCTGCTCGGCTTCGAAGGCAAGGCCTATCACGCCCGCGACTTCTACTGTTCGCAGATCCTCGCCAACATCCTCGGCGGCGGCATGTCATCCCGGCTGTTCCAGGAGGTGCGCGAGATCCGCGGCCTCTGCTATTCCATCTACGCCTTCCACTGGGGTTTCTCCGATACCGGGATCTTCGGCATCCATGCCGCCACCGGTGGCGAGAACCTGCCGGAACTGGTGCCTGTTATCATTAACGAACTACACAAGTCGGCGGCGACGATCGAACAGAAGGAAATCGAACGCGCCCGCGCCCAGATCCGCGCCCAGCTGCTGATGGGCCAGGAAAGCCCCGCCGCCCGCGCCGGCCAGATCGCAAGGCAGATGATGCTCTACGGCCGCCCCATCTCCAACCAGGAGATGATGGAACGCCTCGAGGGGATCACGGTCGAGCGCCTTACGGATCTTGCGGGACGCCTGTTCTTCGATACCGTGCCGACGCTCTCGGCCATTGGACCGCTCGAACATCTGGCCCCGATGGAGGATATTACCGCGTCTCTTTCCTCGCCCGATCACCAGGGCAAGCAAGCCCTCGTCTGATCCCAGATCCATCCTGCCGGGAGTGATCGATGCCAAAATCGGTTTTTCGGTTTCTGTCGCGGCAGCCGGATTCGGTCGAGCTCGAGAACGAGCACTATGTGCTGCGCCTGCCGCGCTACCAGGATTTCAACCAGTGGCACAAGCTGCGGGCGGCGAGCCGGCAGTTCTTGGAACCGTGGGAGCCGACATGGCGCCGCGACGAGCTGACGGAGGGCTCCTATCGCGCCCGTGTCATCCGCGGCAAGCAGGAGTACGCTTCCGGCCAGGCCATTCCGCTCCTTCTGTTTCACAAACAGGGCATGACGCTGCTCGGCGGCATCACGATCGGCTACATCAGGCGCGGGGCGGCACAAAGCTGCATGATCGGCTACTGGATGGGCGAGGCTTATGCCGGTCAGGGTCATATGTTCGCCGCACTTCAATTGGTTATACCCTACATCTTCGCAGGGCTTGAGTTGCACCGTATCGAAGCAGCCTGTATTCCAGACAATGCTCGGAGCATCCGCCTGCTTGAAAAAGCCGGGTTTCAGCGGGAAGGCTATCTGCGCGGATACTTGAAAATCAACGGTCATTGGCACGACCATGTAATGTTCTCATTGCTCGCCACCGACACGGATAAAGGCAGGATAACCGACAGCCGATGACCAACAACCGCATGCTGCTCTCATCACCGGCCAGGCGATCGATCGCGGTGATCGCAGCTCTCTTGCTGTCAGCCATCCTGCTAGTGGCTGGCCACGTTCAGGCCGCCGAACCGGTCAAGATTTCCCGCGACGACACGGCACTCGACCTGACTGCCACGACGGAGATCTACGCCAACCAGGGCGAAGCCTTTCAGGTCTCGACCGCTGCCGGTGCCGACGGTATCCGTCGCCGTATTGAGGTACGTGCCAGCTCCGACAACCACCAGGGCGACTGGGCCGTCTTCGCGCTTGCCAACGTCTCCGACGAGCAGCTTGAGCGCGTGATCGTGGCCCCCCACTTCCGCCTCGTGAATTCCAAGCTTTTCTGGCCGGACCTCGGTTCGCAGCGCGTTATCGCCATTACGCCGAGCGAAGGCTTTGCGCTCGACCGGCAGCCGAGCGACGAGGCGGACGTGTTTCGCATCACGCTCAACCCCGGCGCCGTCATCACCTTCGTTGCTGAGCTGACGACGCCGGAGCTGCCGCAGATCTACCTCTGGGAACCCGACGCCTACAAGGACACGATCAACGCGTTCACGCTCTATCGCGGCATCGTGCTCGGCATTGCCGGCCTACTGGCGGTGTTCCTGACTATCCTTTTCGTCGTCAAGGGCACGTCGATGCTGCCGGCAACCGCGGCACTCGCCTGGGCCGTCCTCGGCTACATTTGCGTCGACTTCGGCTTTCTCGGTAAACTGATCAGCATTGCGTCGACCGACCAGCGAATATGGCGCGCCTGTGCGGAAGTCGCCCTTGCCTCCAGCTTCGTCATCTTTCTGTTCACCTATCTCAACCTCAACCGGTGGCACACGCACCTCGGCTACGTGACGCTCGCCTGGGTGCTCGGCCTGGCGTTGCTTTTCGGCGTCGCGATCTACGACCCGGCAATTGCCGCAGGCATCGCGCGCCTCTCCTTCGCGCTGACCGCGACGTTGGGCCTTCTGCTGATCGTCTACCTCGGGCTCAACCGCTATGACCGCGCGATCCTGCTGGTCCCGGCCTGGGCCTTGATCCTTGTCTGGATCTTCGGTGCATGGCTGACGATTACCGGCCGGCTCGATAACGACATCATCCAGCCCGCACTCGGCGGCGGCCTTGTTCTCATCGTCCTGCTGATCGGCTTTACCGTGATGCAGCACGCCTTTGCTGGCGGCGCGTTCCAGCAAGGGCTGTTTTCCGATCTCGAGCGTCAATCGCTGGCTCTAACGGGCTCGGGTGATACGGTTTGGGACTGGGATGTGGCGCGCGATCGTATCGTCACGATACCCGATGTCTCCGTCAAGCTCGGCCTCCCGCCCGGCGCTATGCATGGCGCCGCGCGCAATTGGCTGCCGCGGCTGCATCCCGACGATCGCGACCGCTTCCGCGCGACGCTTGATGTGCTCCTTGAACATCGCCGCGGGCGACTAAACCACGAGTTCCGCATCCGCGCGGAAGACGGTCATTTCCACTGGCTTCTCATCCGCGCGCGGCCTGTGCTTGGCTCGAACGGTGAGATCATCCGCTGCGTAGGCACCATCATCGACGTCACCGAACAGAAGAACTCCGTCGAGCGGCTGCTCCACGACGCACTGCACGACAACCTGACCGGCTTGCCGAACCGCCAGCTGTTCCTCGATCGCCTGCAGGCCGTGCTGGCATTGGCGCCCGGTGGCGAGACGCTGCGCCCGACGGTGATGGTGATCGATATCGACCGCTATAAGCTGGTGAACGATACGCTCGGGATCGCCGCCGGCGACAATATCCTGATCGCGCTCACGCGCCGCCTGCGCCGCCTCCTCAAGCCGCAGGATACGCTCGCGCGCCTCTCCGGCGATCAGTTCGGTCTCATCCTGACGTCCGAACGCGATCCGACGAAGGTGGCCGATTTTGCCGATGCGATCAGCAAGGCGATAATGGTGCCGATCAACTTCTCCAATCGCGAGATCATCCTGACGGCGTCGATCGGGCTGGCCTCCTTCGTCGATCAGCAGGAAAGTGCTGCGGGTATGCTCAGCGACGCGGAGCTCGCGATGTACCGGGCAAAGCGCGCCGGCGGCAATCGCGTCGAGCCGTTCCAGCCCGCCTTCCGCGATTTCGGCGCCGACCGGCTGCAGCTCGAATCCGACCTGCGCCGCGCCATCGAGCGCAAGGAACTGTCGATGGTCTACCAGCCGATCGCAGGGCTTGAAGACGTGGAGATCGCCGGCTTCGAAGCTTTGATGCGATGGGAGCATCCGAAACGCGGCGGCATTCCGCCTTCGGAGTTCATACCGATCGCGGAGGCATCCGACATTATCGACATGCTCGGCCGCTTTGCGCTGGAGCAGGCGACGAACGACCTGATGGGCTGGGAGAACCAGACGGGCGAACTGCCGATCTTCGTCTCGATCAACCTCTCCAGTGCGCAGCTGCTTAACAACGAGCTTTTCGACGATGTGCGCTCGGTGCTGGCGAAGACCCATTGCGATCCGTCACGCCTGAAACTCGAGCTGACGGAATCCATGGTCATGGAGAACCCGGAACAGGCGCGCCTCGTTCTCGAGAAGCTGCGCGAAATGGGCCTTGGCCTTGCTCTGGATGATTTCGGATCCGGCTATTCGTCGCTTGCCTATCTGACGCGCTTCCCGTTCGACACGATCAAGCTCGACAAGACGATGGTGTGCGACACTAGCGACAAGAAGGCGACCGTGATTCGCTCCGTGATCGCCATGGCGCGCGAACTGGATATGAAGGTCGTTGCCGAGGGGATCGAGTCCAACGAGGATGCGATGGAACTCGCCAAGATGGGCTGCACCTTCGGGCAAAGCTATCTGTTCGGACCGCCGATGGCATCGGAGTCCGTCTTGCGGCTGCTGAAGGAGCGGTTCCCGCTGACGAAGCGCGCCTAGCCGACCCGCGACCCAAGCTATGCCGCTCCCTATTGCGGCGCAGCGGCTCCCGCTATCAGCTGATGCATGTATTCAAGCTTGGTGACCACCGGCGCTGAGAGCACGAACGGATAGGAATCGGGCTGTCCCATGCTGCGCTGTATCGAGTTGATCGCAACGCTGAGCGGCACCCACTCGTCGACAAGCTGATCGGCACTTGCTGCCCTGTAGGGGTCGAAATCCACCTCGGCCGCCATCTCTTCGTGACCGCGGGGATCAATTGCAACGCCGAAGGCGCGAGCGGTCTCCAAGGTATCGACAATGTGAAGGTAATGAGCAAAACACTCAGCGAAGTCCTCCCAGGGATGAACGCTGGCATAAGCACTGACGAAACTCTCTTGCCAGCCGGGCGGAGCGCCATTCGCGTAGTGCCGTGCAAGGGCTTCGCTGTAGTCTTTGCGCTCATCGCCGAACACCGCTCGGAATCCATCGAAGGCGTTCCTATCGCGCACGAGGCGGTTCCAGATGAAATGACCCGTCTCGTGGCGGAAATGACCGAGCAGCGTCCGGTAAGGTTCGTTCATCGAGGTGCGAGCCTGTTCGCGCGTGACGTCGTCGGCCTCGGCGGCCCGAATTGCGATAAGGCCCTCCTCGTGTCCCGTCATCGCTGGCACGACGCTGCCGTCTTCCTTGACGGTGTCTTCGAGGAAGTCGAAAACCAGGCCGCCTACGGGATCCTGCGTGCGGTCCGGGTGCGGCAGCCGCCAACGCAAGAGGGAGTAGAAGAGGTGCCGCTGTGCCTGGCTGATGCGGCGCCACCGATCGACGCCATCCTGCGTCGCTGAATTCGGCACAAGCCTGTTATGCCGGCAGGCGACGCAGTAATCCCCCGCGTCTCCGTCCTCCACCAGCCAGTTGCAGACGTCGAGGCCGGCATTGGCACAGAAGCGCACCAGATCCGGCTGAGCCACGTATTGCCAGACATCGCCGTCCTGCTGCTGAACTGCATGCATGCGCAGACTATTCGACACGAAGCCAAGGCGATGACCGCACCGAACACACTGGCGATTGTCGAAATGAACAACCTGGTCGCAGTTGTCACATACAAAGAGCCTCAACGCGCGCCTCCCTCGGGATAGGGATCAAAAACCCATCGTGCAACATGGACGGCGGGCAATTTCCGGTCGTGGTTTCCATCAACCTGCTTCTCCTGACTGGGCCTTATTGCCCGCGCCAGCAGAGAACGCGCTTTTTTTGCAGATCGTTCCGCCGATCAGGCGTGGCCGGCTTCGGCTGAAAGCATGGCGGCATTGATACCCATTGCGGCCAGTGCTCGCTCGTACTTGTCGTCGAGGCTGCGATCGAAGATCAGCTCCTCATTCGCCGCGCATGTGAGCCAGCCATTGTTGCCGACTTCGGCTTCCAGCTGTCCCGCACCCCAGCCGGCATAGCCGAGCAGCATGGTCGCCCGCTTCGGTCCCTTGCCATTGGAAATGGCGCGGATGATGTCGAGCGTTGCCGTCATGCAGATATCGTCACTGACGGGAATGCTGGATTCGCAGAGATAGTCATCGGAGTGCAGCACGAAGCCGCGGCCGCTTTCCACGGGCCCACCCGTCTGGATCGGGCAATCATGCTGAGGAAGGAGGATAGCTTCTTCGTCCTTGATCATTTCGAGATGCAGGAGAACGTCAGTAAAGGTCAGCTCTTGCGGGCGGTTGATCACGAACCCCATCGCGCCGGCATCCGAATGGGCGCAGATGTAGATCACCGTGCGGGCGAAATTGCGATCCTCCATGCCCGGCATGGCAATGAGAAACTGGCCATCGAAGAAGCCGCGTTCTCTTTTGTTTTTCACGGTCGCCAAGGACATCACTCCTCCTTCTGCCAGACCGCGCTAGGCCCCGACACCATGAGCATGAGCCAATGTCACGGATCAATCAACTGAAAATGAAAACTTAAATGTACGCGAGTTCTAGCCGAGCATAGGGATTTTCAATACATCATTGATCCATGCAGACTATTTCACTCACCATCCGCCAATGCGGTTCCGCCCTGTGCCTGTTCGTCGCCGTGCTGCAGTTTTCTCAGCCCGCCAGGGCGGAGATGAGCGCCTGGGCCGACAACGAGGGCGGTCGGATGCGCCTGATCGCGCTTCCGCCCGATGCAAACGGAAATATTCGCGCCGGATTGCAGATCGAGCCGAAGCCAGGCTGGATCACCTATTGGCGCGAACCGGGCAACAGCGGCATCCCGCCTCAAGTCACTCTCTCCTCCGAAGGCGTGTCGCTCGACAAGATGAGCTACCCCGTCCCAAAGCACATTGTCGCCGACAAGATCGATGAGGTTGCCTACGACGCGCCTGTCACCTTCCCGCTGCAACTGACGGCGAAAGACCCTGCTCTTCATGAGCTCAAGGCAAACGCCTTTATCGGCATCTGCGAGGAAATCTGCATCCCCTTCCAGGCAGAGCTATCGCTGACCTTTAAACCATTGGCCCAGTCGCGGCCGGCCGAAGAGGCTATTCTCAGGGATGCCGAGGCAGCCTTGCCACAAGCCGCCTCCTCCGCATTCAAAGTCGACGACCACGCGCTGTCGGCCGACATGAAGCAACTTTCCCTCAGCATTACCCTGCCGGAGAGTGGCGAGAGCGCGCCTGAGGTGATCGTCACAGGCCCGAGCGGGCGCGTCTTTACCAAACAGACGGCAACCCATCGCGACGGTCGCAACTTCACGACGACGCTGTCCGTGGACAAGCTTCCCAAGGCATATGACCTCAGCGGAAAGACATGGAGTGCTCTTGTCATCGACGGCTCGCGCGCCATCGAGACACCGCTTGCCTTTGAGTGATCGCGTTCTATAGTCGCGCCAAAATCGCGGCATTAGTGCCGCCATATGACAAGGAGACGTCCATGACCATCGCAATCGGCGACAAGCTTCCTGCGGCCACTTTCAAGGAAAAGACGTCGGATGGCCCGGTCGAAATTTCGACGGAGCAGCTTTTCAACGGCAAGCGCGTTGTTCTCTTTGCGGTCCCCGGTGCGTTCACGCCCACCTGCTCGCTGAACCACCTGCCGGGTTATCTCGAGAACCGCGACACCATCCTTTCCAAAGGCGTCGATGACATCGCCGTCGTCGCCGTCAACGATTGGCACGTGATGGGTGCCTGGGCCCAGTCTTCCGGCGGCATGGGCAAGATCCACTTCCTCGCCGACTGGGACGCGGGCTTTACCAAGGCGCTTGGCCTCGACACCGATCTCTCGGCAGGCGGTCTCGGCGTTCGCTCGAAGCGTTACTCGATGCTCGTCGAAGACGGCGTCGTGAAATCACTGAACGTCGAAGAAAGCCCAGGTCAGGCTACGGTTTCCGGCGCCGCCAGGATGCTGGAACAGCTGTAAGGCTTCGAGCCTCACCCAAACTGAAAGCGGCCCATGCGGCCGCTTTTGTGTTTCGTCGTCAAAGTTCACAGCACGCCACTTTTTTGCCTCATTTGTTATAACATAACTGTAATGTTATTACATTGGTGTTGCTATGACTTTTTGGGAGCTTCGACATTCTTCAGGCCTGATGGCGCTCTCTGCCGGCCGTCGCGTCTTCTATGTTGCCTTGATCGGCATCCCGCTCTGGGCGGCAATCCATTGGGCGACGCTGCTGCCATGAGCGCCATTGCGATCGAGCTTGAAGATCTGACGGTCGCCTATCAGCGGCATCCAGCCGTGCATCATGTGACCGGAACCATCGCGGCCGGAAGCCTGACGGCGATCGCCGGCCCAAACGGAGCCGGCAAATCGAGCCTGCTGAAGGCGATTATCGGAGAACTCCGTCCCTCCTCCGGCATGATAAGGCACCGGCTGAAGAGCACGGATTTCGGCTATCTGCCACAGGCAGCCAACATCAACCGCCGCTTTCCTATCTCGGTACTCGACACGGTTCTGCTGGGAGCCTGGCGACAGTCTGGGGCCTTAGGGCACATTGCATCAGCGGAGTGGCAGAAAGCGCACGACGCACTGGAGGCAGTTGGGCTGGGAGGCTTCGAACGGCGCGGCATCGGATCGCTGTCGGCTGGCCAGTTTCAGCGCGTGCTCTTTGCAAGGCTGCTGCTGCAGGATGCGAATGTCATCCTTCTCGACGAGCCGTTCACGGCTATCGATGGCCGCACCACGCGGGATCTTCTGGATATCGTTGCCAACTGGCATGGCGAAGGCCGAACGGTGCTTGCTGTCCTTCACGATTTCGCGCAGGTCCGCGCCCACTTTCCGCAGACACTCCTGCTTGCGCGCGACGTCATCGGCTGGGGCGCAACGGCGGATGTCATGTCCGAGGCGAACCTTCGCAAAGCGCGGGCGATGGCCGAGCGATGGGACGAGAGCGCCGGCATTTGCGAGCCCGCCAGATGACCGCCTACGATCTCCTCCTCGCGCCCTTCGCGGATTATGGCTTCATGCGCCGCGCGCTCGTCGCCTGCCTGTGCCTGGGGCTTGGCTCCGGGCCGATCGGTGTGTTCCTGATGCTGCGGCGAATGAGCCTCGTCGGCGATGCCATGAGCCATGCCGTTCTCCCCGGCGCCGCCATCGGCTATCTTATTGCCGGTTCGCTCTCGCTTACGGCAATGGGATTGGGCGGGCTCGTTGCCGGGCTTTCAGTTGCACTTTTGTCGGGCATGGTCAGCCGCGCGACCTCCTTACAGGAGGATGCGAGCTTCGCCAGCTTCTACCTCTCCTCGCTGGCGCTCGGCGTGCTCATCGTTTCGCTGCGCGGTTCGAATATCGACCTGTTGCACGTTCTCTTCGGCACCATCCTCGCGATCGATGCATCCGCCCTTTACGAGATCGGCGCGATCAGCACGGCGACGCTGGCAACGCTTGCGATCATCTACCGGCCGCTGGTCGCGGAATGCTTCGATCCCGGCTTTCTCCGAGCCATCGGCGGACGCGGACCGATCTATCACTTTATCTTCCTGCTGCTGGTCGTACTCAATCTGGTCGCGAGCTTCCTGGCCCTGGGAACGTTGATGGCGGTCGGCCTTATGATGCTGCCGGCCGCTATCGCGCAGCTCTGGTCGCCTAGCCTCCCGTCGATGATGGCAATCGCGGCGGCGAGTGCCACAGCCTCCGGCTATCTCGGGCTCATCGCCTCCTACCATCTCGAACTCGCCTCCGGACCGACGATCATCATGACGGCGGCGCTGCTTTACGCCATTTCGATCTTCCTTGCCCCGTCGGGCCTTGCCCGGCGGTATCTTCCTCGCCCGCATCTGAAGGGCTGACAACCGGAGACCCCCAATGATTTCCCGCAGACTGCTTTTCTCAATGATGCTTCCCGCACTCGTCGCGCTTTCGACGACGTCGGCTTCTGCCGCAACCCTCAAGGTGGTCGCATCGTTCACCGTGCTTGCCGACGTCGTCCGCCAGATCGGCGGCGACCGCGTCACGGTCACAAGCCTCGTCGGCCCGAACGGCGACCCCCATGAGTTTGAACCATCACCAAGCGACGCGAAGAACCTCAACGCTGCACAGGTTGCCTTCGTCAGCGGTGAGGGTCTGGAGGGTTGGATGGACCGCCTGATCAGCGCCTCGGGCTACAAGGGCAAACCGGTCGTCGTCTCGGAAGGGATCAAGTTCCGCACCATGGAAGAGGATGGGCAGACGGTCACCGACCCGCATGTCTGGAACAGCCCGGTCAACGTCAAGGTCTGGGTCGCCAACATCGAAGGGGCGCTTGCGAAGGCCGCGCCGGCCGATGCTGCGGCGTTCAAGACCAACGCCGAAGTCTATTTGAAGAAGCTTGATGCGCTCGATGCCTACGCGCACTCGGAGCTTGCCAAAATCCCTGAGGACCATCGCAAGGTCCTGACCAGCCACGACGCCTTCGGTTATTTCGGCCGTGAATATGGCGTGCAGTTCCTCGCTCCGGTCGGCGTCTCGACAGAGAGCGAAGCCTCCGCCGCCGATGTCGCCAAGCTGATCGAGCAGATCAAGGCCGAGCACGTGAAGACGTACTTCATCGAGAATTCCAACGATCCGCGCCTCGTCAGGCAGATCGCGAAGGCGACGGGGGCAGAGCCCGGCGGCGAGCTTTACGTCGAGTCTCTTTCCGACACCAAGGGGCCGGCTCCGACCTACGAGAAGATGTTGCGTTACAACGTCGACCAGCTCGTGGCGGCGATGGCGAAAGCTAGCTGACGGCGACGGCTGGGTCGCGCCAAGGCGCGGCCCGGCCTCAATAGTTGAGATCGAAGACGATCAGGCCGCCCAAGCCGCCGTCGGTCGAGGACACGATGCGCTCGCCGACGCCGACGTGCTCGGGATGCACGAGGTAGACGTCGCGCGCTTCCGCGCTTTCAAAGGTGACGGCAAAACCATCGACGTAGCCCGCATGTAGCCCCTCGGGCGAGACATTCGGGCCATACTTGATGTCGATGATGCCGGGGATCACCTGCTTCAATGCGACGATCGCGTCAAACAAGGACTGCTTCTCTTCCCCTGTCATGGCAGCCTTAAGCCGCATCAGCACGCAGTGCAGGATCATGTGGTGACCTCCCGGATCCGTTTTCAGGCGAGCATAAGGAGAAACGTCGCGGGGGCAAGTGACAAGGATGTGCCGTTTTGCAGAGATCCCCATCTGAATGGCCACGGCAAGACCGGCGTGCGAGACGTGACCAATTCGACGCCCTAAACCGTCGTAAACGGAACGGCGCGTCCTACATTCTCGTCTAATCTGTCGGTATCCAGTGCGCGGGGAAGAGGAGCCCCGCACGAGGCAGCATTTTCAACGGAGGAGATGGAAATGAGCAAGAACCGAGGCGTCGTCTACATGCGGCCCGGCAAGGTCGAAATCCACGACATCGACGATCCGAAACTTGAGGCACCCGATGGCCGCAAGATCGAGCACGGTGTCATCCTGAAAGTGATCTCCACCAACATCTGCGGATCGGACCAGCATATGGTTCGCGGCCGCACTACCGCGATGCCCGGCCTTGTTCTCGGCCACGAAATCACCGGCGAGGTGATCGAGAAGGGTGTCGATGTCGAGATGCTGCAGATCGGTGATCTCGTCTCCGTTCCGTTCAACGTCGCCTGCGGCCGCTGCCGCTGCTGCAAATCGCAGGACACGGGCGTCTGCCTGACGGTCAACCCGTCGCGCGCCGGCGGCGCCTACGGCTACGTCGACATGGGCGGCTGGATCGGCGGGCAGGCCCGCTACGTGACCATTCCGTATGCCGATTTCAATCTCTTGAAATTCCCGAACCGCGACCGCGCGATGGAAAAGATCCGCGATCTGACCATGCTCTCCGACATCCTGCCGACCGGTTTCCACGGTGCGGTGCGCGCCGGTGTCGGCGTCGGATCCACCGTCTATGTCGCCGGCGCCGGTCCGGTCGGGCTTGCGGCGGCTGCATCCGCCCGCATCCTCGGGGCTGCCGTCGTGATGATCGGCGACTTCAACAAGGATCGCCTTGCCCATGCCGCCAAGGTCGGCTTCGAGCCGATCGACCTGTCGAAGAGCGACCGGCTCGGCGACATGATCGCGCAGGTGACCGGCACTAACGAAGTGGACAGCGCCATCGACGCCGTCGGCTTCGAGGCACGCGGGCATTCGGGCGGCGAGCAACCGGCGATCGTTCTGAACCAGATGATGGAAATCACCCGCGCGGCCGGCTCGATCGGCATTCCCGGCCTCTACGTGACCGAAGATCCGGGCGCCGTCGACAACGCCGCCAAGCACGGCAACCTGTCGCTCCGCTTCGGCCTCGGCTGGGCAAAGGCGCAGTCCTTCCATACGGGCCAGACGCCGGTGCTGAAGTATAACCGCCAGCTCATGCAGGCGATCCTGCATGACCGGTTGCCGATCGCCGATATCGTCAACGCCAAGGTCATCCCGCTTGAAGATGCGGTACAGGGCTACGAAAGCTTCGACCATGGTGCTGCGATGAAGTTCGTGCTCGACCCGCACGGCGAAGTCGCCAAGGCGGCGTAATCAACAAGCCTCCCGAGGCTCGGCGCAGCGGGTGCATTCCGCGTCCGTTGCGCCACCCCAAAATTCCTACGCGATATCCAGCAAGAGAGCCCGATGGTCGGACACCTCGGGCTGTTCAACGACGTCGAACCCCACGACGTCAACATTTGCCGTGACCAACATGTAGTCGGCGTAGCGGCCTTCCTTGGTGTAGTGCGAGGTTCGAGTATCCTTATGGCCGCGCGAGGTCACGAGGTCGGTGAGACCGAGTTCGGCAAGCGCGTCGAACATGAGGCTGTCAGGAAGCACATTGAAGTCGCCGCAGACGACGAGCGGCTCGCCCTCGCGCCATATGCGGCGGATGAGAGCGACCAAGACATCCGCCTGGCCGCGACGCGCTGGCGTGTCGCCCTTGCCGGCAAGGTCGCGTAGGCCATGCAGTTGGGCGATGGTAATCGGACGATTGGCGCGATAATCGAACAGGCGAAGGCACTGCGCGTTGCGCGCGCGGGGGTGTGCGCCATAGCCATCGCTCGAGAAGTCGCCGTGTACGAAGTCCATCGCCTGGCCAATGACCGGATGCGATTGGCGCACGAAGGTTGCAAGCCCGAATTCCGACACGACAGAGGTCTCGCCTTCGAAAAGTTCGCCCCTTGCGGTCGGCGCGTAGAGGGCATCATGGGCGGGAAGGATCGCCTTGATCTCGGCAAACAGATTGGCGCGTTGCGGCAGGATATGACTGCGGTCGCGGTAGACCAGCCAGTCACTGGAAACGGTTACCGAGCGCGTGATTTCCTGCAGGCAGAGAACATCGGCGTCGATCTCGGCGAGGTAGGGAATGAGCGGCGCATGCAGCTTTCCGCCCCATGCATTCAGCGAGACAATCCGCATCACATCCCTCCCCGATCTACGCCGAACGTTTCCTTGCAGATTCAGGGAAACGCGCGATGTCCTTGTTTCCGCACCATTCCGAGCACCAAGTCTAGCGCTTCTTGAACGGCTCCATGCCCTTGCGGGCGAGCTCGTCGGCGCGCTCGTTTTCCGGATGGCCGGCGTGGCCCTTGACCCAGTGCCACTTGACCTTGTGGCGCTGGTTGGCGGCGTCTAGCGCCTGCCAAAGTTCGCCGTTCTTTACCGGCTTCTTGTCGGCGGTCTTCCAGCCGTTTTTCTTCCAGCCGAAGATCCACTTGGAGATGCCGTCCATTACGTATTTGCTGTCGGTGTGGAGGTCGACCTCACACGCGCTCTTCAGCGCCGTCAGCGCCGAGATGGCGGCCAGCAGCTCCATGCGGTTGTTGGTCGTCTCCGCCTCACCGCCCGACAGTTCCTTTTCGACTTCGCCATAGCGCAGCACCGCGCCCCAGCCGCCGGGGCCGGGATTTCCGGAGCAGGCGCCGTCGGTGTAGATATCGACGTGCTTCATGCCGAGAGTCCGTATTCCGCGGCGTTGGCGATCTGCCGGTGGAAGCGCAACTTGCGCAGATATTCGAGCGGGTCCTTCTTGGTGACCAGCGCCCCCTCCGGCGTCGTCAGCCAGTCGTAGAGGCGCGTCAGGAAGAAGCGCAATGCCGAACCGCGCGAAAGGATCGGTAGTGCTGCCAGTTCGGCATCGCTGAGCGGTCGGACGCTCTGGTAGCCTTCCAGCATCGCCATGCCCTTGGTGATGTTGTAGGCGCCATCCTTCTCGAAGCACCAGGCGTTCAGGATAATCGAGACGTCGTAGGCCAAGAGGTCGTTGCAGGCGAAATAGAAATCGATCAGGCCCGATAGCTCGTCGCCGAGGAAGAAGACGTTGTCGGGGAAAAGATCCGCATGGATGACACCGTCAGGCAGGTCCTTCGGCCAGTGGGCCGCGAGAAAATCGAGCTCCGTGCGGATCTCGTTCTGCAGCCCCTTCTCCACCTCGTCGGCGCGAGCCTCGGACTTCTCCCAGAGTACCTTCCAGCCATCGACCGACAGCGCATTGGGCCGCTTCAACTCGAAGCCGTCGCCAGCGACGTGCATCATTGCCAGCGCCTTGCCGACCTCGCGGCAATGCTTGGCTTCCGGCTTGCGCAGCCACATGCCTTCCAGGAACGAGATCAGCGCCGCCGGGCGATCGGACAGCGTACCAAGCAAGGCCCCGTCCTTTCGCGGCAACGGCAGCGGGCAGGACAGACCGCGAGCGGCCAGATGCTGCATCAGCCCCAGAAAGAACGGCAGATCGTTCTTCTCGACGCGCTTCTCGTAAAGGGTGAGGATCAACGGATCCTTGGTGGTGTGCAGCAGGAAGTTCGAGTTCTCGACGCCTTCCGCGATCCCCTTGTAGGAGAGCAGCGTTCCGGTGTCGTACTCCGTCAGGAACCACTTCAAATCGTCTTCGGAAATATCGGTATAGACTGCCAATTTACGTCCCACGAAAGCTTGATCAATCGAACGCCAGCGCCCCGCAGAGCGTTGGCAGCCACCGCAATCGTCCCCTCGACGACTGCTCCCCTAACCGGGATTGCGGCTCACCCGTTCACCCACGCCATATCCTCATGCGTCAGCTCTATGCTGCGCAGTTCGCGGTTGACGAGGAAATGCTCGTTTTCCTGAACCGTCTCGGCAAGCTCGACCTTGGCGTCGAAGCGCGCGCGGAAGGCCTCGATGATCTCGTTGACGATCACCTCGGGCGCCGATGCACCGGCTGACAGACCAAGCGTGGAGATCGGGCCGATCTCGTCCCAATCCAGTTCCGAGGCGCGTTGCACAAGGAGCGATTTCTTGGCCCCTGCCCGCAAAGCCACCTCGACGAGCCGCTTGGAGTTCGAGGAATTCGGCGCTCCAACGATGATGAAGAGATCGCAGCCGGGGGCTGCCTGCTTCACCACTTCCTGCCGGTTGGTCGTGGCGTAACAGATCGAGTCGGCCGCCGGTGCGGTCAGATTGGAGAAACGTTCCTGCAGGCGCGCGATCACGCCGGCCGTATCGTCCACAGACAGGGTCGTCTGCGTCACGTAGCCGAGATTGTCGGGATCGGCGGGCTGATAGACGTCGGCGTCCTCGACCGTCTCGATGAGAGAGACCGTGCCCTCCGGCAGTTGGCCCATCGTGCCGATCACTTCCGGGTGGCCCGCGTGGCCGATCAGAACGACATGGCGACCGAGCTTGTTGTGGCGCATCGCCTGCTTGTGCACCTTGGAGACCAGCGGGCATGTGGCGTCGAGATAGAAGAGGTTGCGGGCGCTTGCATCCTCCGGCACGGATTTTGGCACGCCATGCGCGGAGAAGACGACCGGCTGAGCGCGGTGCTCTTCCGGGATCTCGTCGAGCTCCTCGACGAAGACGGCGCCCTTGGCTTCCAGGCCTTCGACCACATAGCGATTGTGGACGATCTCGTGGCGGACATAAACAGGCGCACCGTAGGATTTCAGCGCCAGCACGACAATCTGGATGGCACGGTCGACGCCTGCGCAAAAGCCGCGCGGTCCGCAGAGCCTGATCGTCAAGGGAGGTTTCGCCGCAATATTCATGTCTGTTCCGGTTCGTAGGGATAGGGCTCTCTAGCCCAATATAGGCAAGAATTGAAGCGATACTATTGCGCGGGACCCCGCTTACGGAAACGCGCGACTACGACGATGATGACAAGCGTTGCCGCAAGCCCAAACCATGTGAAGGCATATTGCAGATGGTTGTTGGGCAGATCGACATCGGTGACCCCGCCGATCGGCAGCCCCTTCGGATTGGGGGTATCGTCCGCATCCACGAAGAACGGAACCACCTCGGCCTTGTCGAGCCCGACGCTCGACGCCATCACGTCGAGGTCCTTCCAGTAGAAGATATTCTTGGCGACATCATTATCAGGCACCACCCAGGACGGCTTGCCCGGAAGTTTTGCACGAGCAAGGCCGGTCACCGTTTGCTGATCGGTGAGCTGGCCCTGCATCCGCATTTCCGGCTCCTTGTTGTCGTAAGGAACGAAACCTCTGTTGACGAAGAGATAGCGGCGATCGGCAAACTGCAGCGGGGTGTAGACATAGAAACCCGTCTGGCCATGCCAGGTCGCAAAGAAGTGCCGCTCCTTGCTGTTGACGTATTCGCCGCTGACCGTGATGTGGCGATAGTCGATATCCTCGCCCGTCGCGGCCATTCCTTCGATATCAGCAAGCGATGCCGGCGACGCCTGCCGGCGCTCGGTGATATTGGCCAACAGCTTTTCCTTCCAGTGCAGCCGTTCGACCTGCCAGGTGCCGAGCGAGAGGAGGATGGCAAGCGCAATGACCACCGCGATGCCGGTGAGGACCGGTCGCTTTCGGCGTGACGCCGAAACATGAAATTCAGTCACGGGAAATGCGCCCCTCGCTGGCGTTGTGGCGATACTGCATCGCGATCAGGATCCCCTTGCACCAGCGAAGGGCAAGCAGGGAGAGAATGACGGTCAGGGGGCCGAACAGCATAATGTGCAGCCAGATCGGCGGCGCGTAGTTGACTTCCAGCCACAACACCGAGCCGATGATAATGAAGCCGACGATCAAAATGACGAACACGGCGGGGCCATCGCCAGCATCGGCAAAGGCGTAGTCCAGACCACAGGCCGAGCAGCGGGGCTTCAGCGCGAGCAGGCCATCAAAGAGCTTCCCCTGGCCGCAGCGCGGGCAGCATCCCCTGATGCCTGTCTTCACCGGATCGACCGGTGGAAAATGCGCGCTGTCCTCGTTCATGCCATCCTTCCAATTGCCTATGGCCAACCTGTGCGTCTGCCTTAACTCACCCATAAAGTATTCGCAGAGGGAAAGGAAATACCTGCGCTCTTTCGCCTCAGCGATTCGCGCCAAACAGAAGAAGAAAACTGATGACATACGACAGCTCGGCCGGACAGATCGTCATTCTGAACGGCGCCCCGCGCAGTGGAAAATCGTCGATCGCCAACACGATCCAGGAGCACTTCGACGGTCCCTGGATGAACCTCGGCGTCGACACCTACAACGACATGACCCCGGAACGCTATCTGCCGGGCATCGGGCTCCGCCCGGGTGGGGAACGTCCCGACCTCGAGGAGATGGTGCCGTTCTTCTATGCTGCGCTTTACGAGTCGATTGCAATCCATGCCGGCCTCGGGCTCAATGTGGTGGCTGACCTCGGTCATCACGACAGCTACTCTCGGCCGCTCGGTATTCTTTCCGATTGCGCGCGTCGGCTTGAGGGATTGCCGGTGCTTTTCGTCGGCGTCAAATGTCCAATCAAGGTCATCATGAAAAGGCGAAACATTCCTGCGCCCGGACGGCATACGCTGTATGTGCGCGCCGACGAACACGACGCCGTCCCCCATCCGGTCCAGCTCTGGCAGGAGCAGGTGCATATCCCCGGCATCTACGACCTGGAGGTCGATACCTCTGTATTGACGCCTTTCGAATGCGCCGAGGCGATCCGGCAACGCCTGGACCTCGGCATTCCGGAACCCTCCGCGTTCGAGCGCATCGCCGCCATGCGCTAATCCCCAAAACGAATAGGGCGGGTGCCGTGGCACCCGCCCTATTCAAATTCCAGACAGCCCGCTCAGCCTGCCGCCAACGGAGCGCCCCAGCCGCCCCAGACGTAGATGCAGAAGAACAGGAAGAGCCAGACGACGTCAACGAAGTGCCAGTACCAGGCCGCCGCTTCGAAGCCGAAATGCTGCTTCGGCGTGAAGTCGCCGCGGATCGCGCGCAGCAGGCAGACCAGCAGGAAGATCGTTCCGACCAGAACGTGGAAGCCGTGGAAACCGGTCGCCATGAAGAAGGTCGCGCCGTAGATCGAGTTCTTGAAGGCGAACGGAGCGTGCGCGTATTCGTAGGCCTGCACGCTCGAGAATAGGACACCGAGCAGAACGGTCAGCGTCAGGCCCTGGATCAGGCCCCTGCGGTCGTTATGCAGCAGCGCGTGATGCGCCCAGGTGACGGTCGTGCCCGACAGCAGCAGGATGACGGTGTTGTAGATCGGCAGGTGCCAGGGGTCGAGGACTTCGATGCCCTTCGGCGGCCACTGGCCACCGGTGAAGGCAACGCGCGAGGCCTGGATCGCTTCATTCGGGAACAGGCTGGCGTCGAAGTAGGCCCAGAACCAGGCGACGAAGAACATCACTTCGGAAGCGATGAACATGATCATGCCGTAGCGAAGGTGCAGCGAGACGACGCGCGTATGAGCGCCCTCATTCGCTTCCTTCACCGTGTCCGACCACCAGCCGAACATGACGTAGAGGATGAGCGCGAGGCCGATGAAGAACAGCCACGGATGCGCCCATTCGACGCCGAAGAGATGCAGCGAGCCACCGTTGAGGTAGCGCATGAAGCCAACGCCGCCGAAGGTGATGATCAACGCGCCGATCGAAGCCAGCAGCGGCCACGGGCTCGGATCGATGATGTGGTAGTCGTGATGTTTCTGATGCGCATCAGCCATGTAAGCTATCCCCGGATCTCTTCCTCTCCGCTCCGGCATCGCCGGACACGAACCTCAATCAAAGTTTCTTTTCAAGCTTTACCGTTCCACCCTCATTCGAAGCCACCGGCTTCGGACCCTCTTTAGGGTAGAACGTATAGGACAAGGTAACAGTGTGGATATCTTTCGATTCCACGGCCTTGGTAATGTCAGGGTCAATGTAAAATACGACCGGCATTTCAAGCTTTTCGCCCGGCCTCAACACAGTCTCGTTGAAGCAGAAGCACTGCACCTTGTTGAAATAGACGCCAGCTTCGCCGGGGGTGACGTTGAACACCGCCTGGCCGCGCTGTGGCTCGTTCGACTTGTTCACCGCGGTGAAATTCACCTGAACGGTTTCGCCGATGCGCGGGTTGACCTCGCGCTGGACCGGCTTGAACTCCCAGTCGAGACCCGGCGCAATGTTGGCGTCGAAGGTGACGCGCATCTTGCGGTCGAGAATCACGCTGGAGGCCTGCCCGACGCGCTGTGTCGTGCCGTTGTAACCAGTAAGCTGGCAGAACATCCGATAGAGCGGAACAGCCGCATAGCTCGCAGCGCCCATGCCGACGACGAAGGCAAGGCACATGAAAACGACGGCGCCATTGTTGCGCTGTTTCCTCGGCGTGCTCTGCATCTCGCTCATCTTACATGTGCCCCGATGTGAACTTCACGATCGTGACCGCGTAGAAGAGTACGACAAGGCCGGCCAGAACCAGGCCAAGAGCGACGTTGCGATTGCGGCGCGACTTGCGTTGCGCTTCCGTAAGCTTGACGACGTCCATCAGAAAATGCCTCCCGCATGCGAAACGAGCACGGCCGCCAGCCGGTCGAACATCAGGGCGGAGAAAATTGCGAAAAGATACAGGATTGAGTAGCCGAAGAGCTTCTTGGCCGGGATCATCTTCTCATCGCCGTCCGGCATCCGCCAGACGGCGATGGAACAGTAGATGAAGATTGCGCCCAGGACTGCGGCAACCAGGCCGTAGCCGAGGCTCGCAAAGCCTAGGACAGTCGGCAGCACGCCGCACACCGCCGTCAGCACGGCATAGGCAACAATCTGATGCTTGGTGGTGCGCTCACCCGAGACATTGGGCAGCATCGGAACACCGACGGCCTCATAATCCTTCATCTTGAACAGAGCCAGCGCCCAGAAATGGGCTGGCGTCCAGAGGAAGATGATCATGAAGAGCACGAAGCTTTCGATCGTGACGGTACCCGTCACGCAGGCCCAGCCGATCATCGGCGGAAAGGCGCCGGCGGCACCGCCGATAACGATGTTCTGCGGCGTCGAGCGCTTCAGCCACATCGTATAAATCACGGCGTAGAAGAAAATCGTGAAGGCGAGGATCGAGGCTGCGAGCCAATTGACGGCGAGCCCCAGGATAACCACCGAAAAACAGGAAAGCACCAAGCCGAATGCCAGCGCCTCGCGCGGAGCGACACGACCGGCCGGTATCGGACGCTTTGCTGTGCGGGTCATGATCGCATCGATATCGGCGTCGTACCACATGTTGAGCGCGCCTGAAGCGCCTGCGCCAATGGCGATGCACAGGATGGCAATGAGACCGAGAACCGGATTGATGTGCCCCGGTGCCAGAACGAGACCGGCAAATGCCGTGAAGACCACGAGCGACATGACGCGCGGCTTCAGAAGCTCAAAATAATCGCGCGCGCTCGCCTCCGACAGGCGGAACTCGCCGTCGTGTGCAAGAGCTTTGCGATTGCCGATAACTGTCATTCTATTGTCCTGCAAACTTGTAAGCCGACCGCCGCACTGTAACACGCGGCGGTCGCGATTTCTCGCATCTTACTTGATGCGCGGGAGCTGTTCCCACTGGTGATACGGCGGCGGCGAAGACAGCTGCCATTCGAGCGTCGTTGCGCCTTCACCCCACGGATTGTCACCGGCAACGCGCTTCCTGGCGAAGGCTTCGAAGACACCGACGAGGAAGATCAGCACGCCGACGGCCGAGATGTAGGAACCGATCGAGGAAACATAGTTCCAGCCGGCAAACGCATCCGGGTAGTCGATGTAGCGGCGCGGCATGCCCGCGAGGCCAAGGAAGTGCTGCGGGAAGAACACCAGGTTGACGCCGATGAACATGACCCAGAAGTGCAGCGTGCCAATGAACTCGTTGTACATGTAGCCGGTCATCTTCGGGAACCAGTAGTACCAAGCAGCGAAGATGGCGAAGACGGCGCCAAGCGACAGAACGTAGTGGAAGTGAGCCACGACGTAATAGGTGTCATGCAGGGAGCGGTCGAGACCGGCATTGGCGAGCTGGACGCCCGTCACGCCACCGACGGTGAACAGGAAGATGAAGCCGATCGCCCAGACCATCGGCGTGCGGAAGCTGATCGAGCCACCCCACATCGTCGCGATCCAGGAGAAGATCTTCACGCCCGTCGGAACGGCGATGACCATCGTTGCGAACACGAAGTAGCGCTGCGCGTCGAGCGACAGGCCGACCGTATACATGTGGTGCGCCCAGACGACGAAGCCGACGGCACCGATCGCGACCATGGCGTAGGCCATGCCGAGGTAGCCGAAGATCGGCTTGCGCGAGAAGGTCGAGATGATGTGGCTGACGATGCCGAAGCCGGGCAGGATCAGGATGTATACTTCGGGGTGACCGAAGAACCAGAACAGGTGCTGGTAGAGGATAGGGTCGCCACCGCCTTCCGGCACGAAGAAGGACGTACCGAAATTGCGGTCGGTCAGCATCATGGTGATGGCGCCGGCAAGAACCGGGAGCGACAGCAGAAGCAGGAAGGCGGTGATCAGAACCGACCAGGCAAAGAGCGGCATCTTGTGAAGCGTCATGCCCGGAGCGCGCATGTTCAGGATCGTGGTGATGAAGTTAATCGCACCGAGGATCGAGGACGCACCGGCAATGTGGAGCGCGAAGATCGCAAGGTCGACAGCCGGACCCGGCGTGCCGGAGCTCGACAGCGGCGGATACATCGTCCAGCCGCCGCCTGCGCCGTAAGCGCCCGCCGGACCTTCGACGAACATCGACATGACCAGCAGAAGGAAGGCCGGAACGATCAGCCAGAAGGAGATGTTGTTCAAACGCGGGAACGCCATGTCAGGCGCACCGATCATGATCGGCACCATCCAGTTGGCGAAGCCACCGATCATCGCCGGCATGACCATGAAGAAGATCATGATCAGCGCGTGCGCTGTGGTGAACATGTTGAACATCTGCTTGGCGCCGTCGATGGCGGCGTCGCCTTCATAGCCGTAAACCATCGATGCCAGACCGTGGAAGATCTGGATGCCCGGCTCCTGCAGCTCCATGCGCATGGCAACGGAGAGCGCGCCGCCGACGATGCCGGCCATGATCGCGAAGATCAGGTAAAGCGTGCCGATATCCTTGTGGTTCGTCGAAAAGAACCAGCGATTGATGAAGCTCGGCTTGTGCGAGTGATCGTGATGGTCGTCATGGGCGTGTGCGCCATGACCGTGATCATGCGAATGATCGTGTGCGGAAGGTCCAGCCATGTCCCGTTCCCTCTTCCCTTACTGTGCGACGTTTTCGGCAACGTCGACGGTCTTTGCGGGACCATCGGTTGCGGCCATGAGTGTCTTGTACGCCCCAGGCAGATCAGTAGCAGCACCGGCGAGCCACTGCTTGTACTTGTCCTCGGAAACGACGTGGATAGCGATCGGCATGAACGCATGGTCCTTGCCGCAGAGTTCGGAGCACTGGCCGTAGAACAGGCCTTCCCGCTCGGCACGGAACCAGGTTTCGTTCAGGCGACCCGGTACGGCGTCGATCTTGACGCCGAAAGACGGCATTGCAAAAGCGTGAATGACGTCGGTGGGAGCAGCCGTCACGAGAACACGGACGGTCTTGTTGACAGGCAGGACCAGCTCATTGTCCACGGCCAGGAGGCGCGGATAACGCGACTTGTCTTCCTTGCCGGCAGCGGCGCGGTCCTGATCCTTCAGAAGATAGGAGTCGAAAGCGACCGGGGTTTCGCCCGAGCCTTCATATTCATAGTTCCACTGCCACTGGGTGGCCGTCGCCTTGATGGTGACATCCGGATTTTCCGGCAAAGTCAGCTGGGCGGTCAAAAGGTTAAACGAAGGCACCGCGAGGAAAAGAAGCACGAGAACCGGTCCCACGGTCCATGCGACTTCGATCAGCGTATTGTGGCTCGTTTTGGAAGGCACCGGATTGGCACCGGAGCGGAACTTCAGACAGACGACAATAAGAAGGACCAACACGAAAAGCGTGATCGGAACGATAAACCACAGGGTATATTGCTCAAACCAATGAATGTCTCGCATGATCGGCGTGGCTGCCGGCTGCAATGTTGCCTGCCACGGCTGCGGCTGGTCGGCATAACTGCCGGAAGCAAAAAGCAGACAGACCAGCGCGGTCAGAGCTGCAGAAGCCTTCTTAATCACCTTAATATCTCCCTCGAGCGCTGGTCCGTGCAAAATCGCGCACAGAATCCTTGCCATCTCAGCGCTTCAAACCACAGTTTGTCATTGATCGCAACCGCCCAAAGCGTTTGTTCGTGCGGCATTTTCGCATTCAAACAGCTTGATCCAAGCATAAAGAAACATTCCATCTTTTCGCTATCACCGACGAAATAAAGCTTGTGCAGCGCCCGACTACGCCAACATTCTCGGATAAACGTCCCATTTCCGCCGTAGTCCCCGGCTTTTCAGCGGGTGGGGCTTTTCATTTTTGGTGGCGCGCCCCAATTTAGCGGCACTGATTCGAATTGCAGAGGTTTTCATGGGTTTCCGTTCCCTCGCACGGCCGTTCGTGCTGACAGCGTGCATTGCGGCCGCAGCGACTGCTCCCGCTTTCGCCCAGCAGCAGCCCGCGCCGGCACAGCCCGCGCCCCAAGCTCCCGCCACACAGGCAACGCCCGGCCAGACGCAGCCGCAGGCACCCGGCACCGTAAAGTCGAACCACGGCGCATGGTCGGTCGTCTGCGACAAGCCGGCCGGCGCCTCGACCGAGCAGTGCGCCTTGATGCAGAACGTCATAGCCGAGGATCGGCCTGAGGTCGGTCTCTCCGTCGTGGTGCTGAAGACCGCCGACCGCAAGTCAAAAATCCTGCGCGTCCTCGCCCCGCTCGGCGTCCTGCTGCCGAACGGCCTCGGCCTTAACGTCGACGGCAAGGATATCGGCCGCGCCTATTTCGTACGTTGCTTCGCCGATGGCTGCTACGCTGAGGTCGTTCTCGAGGACGAGCTGCTGAAGACCTTCCGCAGCGGCGCGAGCGCCACCTTCATCGTCTTCCAGACGCCGGAAGAGGGGATCGGCATTCCTGTCGACCTCAAGGGTTTCGCTGAAGGCTACGACGCCCTCCCCTGATCGTCTCGCCTTCGGGGCTTGCTCGAACCGTCCACCGAACCTACATCGGCTGATAGCATTCCTGCTTCAGCGGAGCATAAAGATATGAATACGGATCTCCTGACGCTTTTCGATGCCGACGAAGCGAAGATGCGCTCGCTTGTTGCCGAGGCGCTTTCCGGCGCTGATGATGGGGAGCTCTACATCGAACATTCCCAGGCGGAATCGCTGATGTTCGATAACGGACGCCTCAAGGGCGGCAGCTTCAACACCGAGCAAGGCTTCGGCCTGCGCGCAGTTGCCGGCGAAGCGGTCGGCTATGCGCATGCGGGCGACCTCTCCGTCGCGGCCCTGAAGCGCGCCGCCGATTCGGTTGGCGCCGTCACCCGCGGTCATGCGGGCAGCTATGCGGCGGCTCCCCAGCGGACCAACAAGAAGCTCTATTCCGACGAGAACCCGATCGGCACGCCGACCTTCGAAGAGAAGGTCAAGGTGTTACAGGACATCGACGCCTATCTGCGCGGCAAGGACGCCAAGGTGCGCCAGGTGACCGCATCGATCGCCGCCAGCTGGCAGGTTGTCGATATTCTGCGCGCCGATGGTCACCGCGTTCGCGATATCCGGCCGATGACGCGTATCAACATCTCGGTCATTGCAGGCGAAGGCGACCGCCAGGAGAGCGGTTCCTACGGCAGCGGCGGCCGCATCGGTTTTGGCGATTTCATCGCCGAGGACAACTGGCAATACGGCGCCGACGAAGCCTTGCGGCAAGCGCTGGTGAACCTGGAGGCGATCGAGGCGCCCGCCGGCACCATGGACGTCGTGCTTGGTTCCGGCTGGCCGGGTGTCATGTTGCACGAAGCGGTAGGCCACGGTCTCGAAGGGGATTTCAACCGGAAAAAGACGTCGGCCTTTGCCGGTCTCCTCGGCCAGATGGTTGCGGCGCCCGGCGTCACAGTCGTTGACGACGGTACGATCGACAACCGCCGCGGCTCGATCACCATCGATGACGAGGGCACGCCGTCCGGCTACAACGTGCTGATCGAAAACGGCAAGCTGGTCGGGTACATGCAGGACCGACAGAACGCCCGCCTGATGGGCATGACACCGACGGGCAACGGCCGTCGGCAGGGCTATGCCCACGTTCCAATGCCCCGCATGACCAACACCTACATGCTGGGTGGCGACAAGACGCCGGAGGAAATCATTTCCTCCGTCAAGAGGGGCATTTACGCGGTTTCGTTCGGCGGCGGCCAGGTGGATATCACATCGGGCAAGTTCGTGTTCGGCTGCACGGAGGCCTACCTGATCGACAACGGCAAGATTGGCGCCCCGATCAAGGGCGCGATGCTGATCGGCAACGGGCCGGACGCCATGAAGCGTGTTTCAATGGTCGGCAATGACATGAAGCTCGACACCGGGATCGGCAATTGCGGCAAGGCTGGGCAATGGGTTCCGGTTGGTGTCGGCCAGCCGCACCTCAGGATGGATCAGATCACCGTCGGCGGCACGAAAGCCTAGTCTAGAACGAGCAGCGGCGATGAGCGAAATCGAAATCAGACCTTTCGTTGCCTCCGATATCGATGATGTTTTCGCGGTGATCCTGCCGATCCAGCGCGAGGAATTCGGCATCGCGATCACAGCCGACGACCAGCCTGATCTCGCCGCCATTCCTGATTTCTATCAATCCGGAAAAGGTCAGTTCTGGGTGGCGGTGCGCAATGGCCAGATCGTCGGCACGATCGGGCTGAAGGACATCGGCAACAGCCAGACGGCGCTGCGCAAGATGTTTGTTGCTGCCGATGTGCGCGGTCGCGAACATGGAGTCGCAGCCCGTCTTCTTGCCGGGTTGGTTGACCATGCGGAGGCTCAGGGGATCAAAGACATCTTCCTTGGGACCACGGACAAATTCCTCGCCGCCCACCGGTTCTACGAGAAGAATGGATTCGCCGAAGTTTCGAAAAGTGAGCTTCCGCCATCGTTCCCACTGATGGCCGTGGACAGCAAATTCTATCGGCGCAGGATCACTGCAGCCTAGCGCTGCTCTGGCCGGAAGAGCCATTTGCGCTTGATTGCCGCTGAGAGATCCAGATCGTTCCTGTGCGCGAAAAGAAGGATGTGGCCGAGGACATCCGCCGCCTCGTCGGCAAGGTCCAGCCGTAGCTCCTCATCCGACCTGCCCTTTTTGCGCCCTCTCCCGCTGACACGGTTCCAAGCCTGGGTAAGCTCGCCGATTTCCTCCTGAAGCTTCAGCAGAAACCAGTCGGCGTCGCGCTCGATGCCGTTGGCATCGGCGTAGTTCCGCGACGCACGCTCGAACTTTTCGGCGAGATCACTCAGCATCATGTTCTCCTTTTGTTTACAAAGGAGAACCCTGATTCTGTCGGAAAGTCGAGATGGATCAGCCGTGATCGGGCAACAGCATGCAGTCGTAGGAACGCTGCTTCAGCGCGTCGCAGGCAGATGTAGCGGCCTCGCGGCTCTGAAAGCCGATAAAGCGAGCGCGATAGACCTTGTTCGCGCCATTGCCGACAGCCTCGGTATAAGGCGATGCGGCCTTCAGTGCCGCACCACCTTCGGCCTTGGCCTGGGCCAGAAGGGCACGGGCGGCATCGTCGCTCGATGCAGCCGAGATCTGGATCTGCCAGTCGCCGGATGCCGACGGCGCGCCTGCGGACTTGGCGGCGATCTTGCCGGCATTGGCGGGTTCGGCGGCGGCGAACGGGCGCTCCAACGGTACAGTCGTATCGCTCTGAAAGCCGAGCGCCTTCGGCGCGAGATCATTGGTGCGCGGCGCAGTTCCCGGGATCGGCAGATCGGCATCAGCGGCAGCCGAAGCAACTTCGACTGTCTGGCGCGAGTTGGTGCTCGCGACGAGGTTGCCGCCCGCCGAGCGGCCAAGATACTTGTCGAGCAGACCGGCCATTTTGGCGTCGCGGCTGCGGGCAGTGCGGCCACCGAGCACGACGCCGACGACCCGGCGGTCGCCATCCTTGACAGCGCTGACCAGATTGAAGCCAGACGCGTTGGTATAACCCGTCTTGATGCCGTCCATGCCCTGGTAGCGGTACATCAGATTGTTGTGGCCGCGGATCGTGCGCCCACGGAACGTGAAGCTCGCCGTCGAGAACAGGCGGTATTCGCTCGGGAAATTCCGCATCAGCGCCACGGCAAGCGTGGACATGTCCCGCGCCGTAGTGACCTGCCGACCATCCGGAAGGCCGGAGGCATTGTAGAAGGCCGTACGGCGCATGCCGAGCTGCCGCGCCTTCTGCGTCATCATGGCTGCAAAGTTGGCTTCGGAACCGCCGAGCTTCTCGGCCATGGCTGCGGCAGCATCGTTGGCCGACTTGGTGATCATGCCGAGGATTGCTTCTTGAACGGTGATGGAATCGCCCGCGCGAACGCCGAGCTTTGTCGGCGGCCGCGAGGCGGCGTATCTCGACATGACAAGCGGAGTGTTCCAGCTGATCTTGCCGCGCTTGATCGCCTCGAAGGCCATATAAATGGTCATCATCTTCGTCAGCGACGCGGGATGATTCAGCACATCGGCGTTCTCGGCACTGAGCACCTTGCCGGTTCGGGCATCCAGGATCAGGGAGGCGCTGCCTGCCATCGCGGTCAACGGCGCCGCAACGACGAGCGTCGCTGTCATAATCGCGGCCAACAGCTTCTTCATGAAATTTCCCCTCAATGAACGAATAGCCGGCGCCATTCGGATTTGTCCCGTTCCACTACAGCAGTCGCCGATATGGCGCGACTTTGCGGCAACCGGTACCATTTTTGTCAAGTTTTACCTTTCATAGTGAAAATCCCGTAAAGAGGACACTCAAAAATCTTCATTCAGCAACACTTAACCGCAGGCTTGCTAGTTTCGCGGCTCCAGAAACCAGCGAGCAGTTGAGATGGCGGCGAGTATCAAAGGGCTTGCAAAGCAGATTGCGATTGCAGGCGGTCTTGAGACGGCCAACCTCCTGCGCGCAGCAGGCGTGATGCGCGGCGCGCGCGGACTTGGGGCCATCTGCACGCTCCATCATGTCCGTCCACGCGAGGAAACCGCTTTCGCGCCGAACGCGCACCTGGAAATCACGCCGGTATTCCTCGATCTCGTTCTCGATCGCCTGAAGAGCGACGGCTATCGTTTCGTGGCGCTCCACGAGATTCCAGCGCTGCTTTCGCAAACCGGGTCCAGCCAGCCCTTTGCCGCCTTCACGCTCGATGACGGCTACCGCAACAATCTCGTCTACGCCCTGCCCATCTTCGAAAAGTACGATGCGCCTTTCACGGTATTCGTCGCCAAGGGCCTCGCCGAACGCACGCATACGATCTGGTGGGAGACGCTGGCAGCGCTTCTGCGGAGAGAGGAGAGGCTCGGCTTCGATTTCGGTAGTGGCCACGAGATGCTTGACATCACGACGACCGAAGCAAAGGGCCGCGCTTTCGCGCGCATCGCCAGCCATCTTCATCGACATGACGAACGCGCCGCCGTCGCGGCCATCGACCTGATGGCGCGAAAGCACGAGATCGATCCGGACGAAATCGTCGACGATCTCGTCATGACACCGGCGGAATTCAATCTGCTTGAGGCGAGCCCCCTCGCCTCACTCGGCGCCCATACAATCAGCCACCGGGCGATCTCACGCCTCTCCGATCAGGAGGTTCGCGACGAGATGGAGGTGTCCCGCGACTACGTTGCAGCGATCACCGGACACCGGCCGGGCTCCTTCGCCTACCCTTATGGCACGCGCGAGGCCGTAACCCAGAGACAGGCACAGATCGCGCGCGAAGTCGGTTTCGACCTCGCGGTGACGACACAGGCGGGTGTCGTCACGAAGCGCTCGCTCAACAACATGACCTATCTGCCGAGGCTTTCGATCAACGGTCTCTATCAAAAGGTGCGGTACGTGTCCGGCCTTGCCTCCGGTATTCCGTTTCGGTTTGCGCCAAACAGGAGCTGAACGCTTCACGGATACATGCGAACCTTCGTCCAATCGCCTTCCGGCGAAGCCCGGCGAAACTCGATACGATCATGCAGGCGGAACTTCTGGTCCTTCCAGAACTCGATCGACACCGGTCGGATCCGAAAGCCCGACCAATGCGCAGGACGCGGGATCTCGCCGATCGCGTAGCGGGCGGTGTATTCGGCAACAGCTTTCTCAAGCGCGAACCGGCTCTCCAGCGGCCGCGACTGCTTCGACGCCCAGGCGCCAATCCGGCTGCCGCGGGCGCGCGTCTTGAAGTAAGCGTCTGCTTCTTCGTCCGTCACAGCTTCGACAGGCCCGCGCAACCGAACCTGGCGGCGCAGCGTTTTCCAGTGGAAACACATGGCCGCCTTCTTCTGTCCGAGAATTTCCTGGCCTTTCTGGCTCTCGAAATTCGTGTAGAAGACAAAGCCGTCGTGATCGAATCCCTTAAGGAGTACCATGCGGACGTTGGGAAGGCCGTCCTCGTCGACCGTCGCAAGCGCTACCGCATTCGGGTCATTGATCTCGGAAGCTTCTGCCTCTTTCAGCCACTCCGAGAAAAGATCGAAGGGTTCGTTTCGCTCGGTGAAGTCACCGCTTGTTAACTCATTTGCCGACATATTAGCTCAAATGCCCCGGGTTTATTCGAAGTTTGCCCAGCTTTTAGCTACTGGACAGGACGCAGGGTGGAAGTCATAGCAAAGTCAGATCGCCATACAAAGGGTCTGCTGCGTCGCAGCGCGGACCTCTGCGTTGTCGGTACGGCGGTGCTCTCCCTCTCCGCCTGCGTCTCCAGCGGATTGGACCTCTTCAGCAGCTCGAAGGTCGATCGGTCGGTTGCGACTGGCACCGTGCCACAGCCAGCGCCGACGAGCGACTCGATTTCCGACGAAATGACCGTCGGCAACGCCGTGACCTCGGCCGATATCCAAAGGTTGGAGGGACGCCCCCTCCCCTGGGCGAATGCCTCGACCGGCAGCGCCGGCGTCATCGACACGATCGTCGAGAACACGGATTCCGGCCAGGTTTGCCGCCAGTTCCGCACGACGCGGCACTCCTATGTCGGCATCGCGAAATTTTACGGCAAGACCTGCCTGGTCGGCGGCGGCAACTGGCAACTGATGAGTTTCCAGCCGGAAAGCTGAGTGCCGCGCGTTGCGTGCTTAACGCGCGCGGTTCCGTCCTCTCATGATGTTTAGCAAAAGGCTAACCATTCGGCGCAAAAGCGAGTTGTCCGCCACGCGGGCTAAGAACTGATTAGCAACTTCTACTCACAATCCGCCTGACGTGCGCACGGCTGCTTCCCTGGGGATGAGGCCGAGCGCCAAGTCAGAGGCTTCGGGGTGCTAGGGCAAGGGACAGGCACACCGCATCGGAACACCGGCGGTTTGGGGACATGCGCGATCCTTATAAGATTTTGGGCGTCAAGCGGGACGCGGGGCAGGACGAGATCAAGGCAGCCTGGCGCCACATGGCCAAGGCGGTTCACCCGGACCACAATCAGGGTGATCCGACGGCGAGCGCCCGCTTTGCCGAGATTGGCCGCGCCTATGAGACGTTGAAGGATCCGAAGAAGCGGAGCCTCTTCGACAATGCCGCGCGCATGGCGGAAGCCAAAGCCAATGAGAACACGATCATGCAACAGCGCCAGGCGGCTCGCGAAGCTGCCATGCGTGCCAAGGCAGCGCAAGCCAATGCCGAGCGCGTGATGGAAGAACTCGCGCGCGCCGCCGCCCAGAAGACCGCGGCCGATGCCGCCAACCAGCAGAAGACGGGTGCTGCCGAACCGGCAGAAGAAATGATCGAACGTATCTTCGGCACGCAGGCACGCGCCGCAGCCGGTGGTGGTCGCGACCAGGGTTTTAGCGCTGGCGCCGCGAGGCGGCCGGAACCGGAGGCCGCGATCGCAGACAAACAGCCGGAGGCCGGCAAGGCCGAGGCTGAGCAGCAGGCTGCCGAGGACGCGGCCGCTCAGGCCTCTGCGATCATGCAGCCACTCAGCTTGCTGACTTCCCTGGTGCGTCGCTTCACCGGCAGCGGGACGCAGCAGGCACCTGAAAAGGTGCCCGACCAGTTCGCAACGAAGACCGTGAGCATCGACGATCTCATCAAGGGCAGCTGGCTGACGGTCGATCTCGGCGAAGGCCGGGAGGCCGGATTTGCGCTGGCCGCCGGTACGGCGGAAGGCCACCAGGTACGTCTCAAGGGCCAAGGCCACAAGCTGACCGGCATGCAGCGGGGCGATGCGGTCATCAATATCCACATTGCGCCCGATGAGCGGTTTACCGTCAGTGGCTTCGACCTGCACACCGTGCTGCCGGTGACGATCGAAAATGCCGTGCTCGGAACCGATGCGCGCATCGAGGGCCCTCGCGGGCCGATCAACGTCACGGTTCCCGCCTGGTCTGGCTCCGACAAGACGATCCGAATTTCCGGTCAGGGACTTGCGAACGCAGATGGCGGCAAGGGAGATCTCGTCGTCGAACTGCGCATTATGTTGTGGGAAAAACCTGACGACAAAGTCACCGATCTGATGCGAAGCATGAAGAACGGGCTGTTTCTGTGAAATTTAGGTGACAAGCGCACCCTTTGTTACGATCCCTAACAGTTGATGATTGCTACTAATCTTGAACCGATTAGCAGCCTATGCCATAGGCAGGACCTATCAGAATTTCTTAGGGGGCAAAATATGGCTCAGGCAACAGGCCTCATGTCAGGCAAGCGCGGCGTCATCATGGGCGTTGCCAACAATCGCTCGATTGCGTGGGGTATTGCCAAGGCTATTCATGCACAGGGCGGCGAAATCGCATTTACCTACCAGGGTGATGCACTGAAGAAGCGCGTCGAGCCCCTGGTTGCAGAGGTAAACGGCGTTCTTGCCGGACATTGCGATGTCAGCGACGAGTCGACCATCGATGCCGTCTTCGACCACGTCGAAAAGCTGTGGGGCAAGATCGACTTCATCGTTCACGCGATCGGCTTTTCGGACAAGGACGAGTTGACCGGCCGCTATGTCGATACCTCGGCCGACAACTTCGCCAAGACCATGCAGATCTCCGTCTATTCCTTCACCTCGGTGGCGCGTCGCGCCGAGAGGCTGATGACGGATGGCGGCTCCATGCTGACTCTGACCTATTACGGCGCCGAGAAGGTCATGCCGAACTACAACGTAATGGGCGTTGCCAAGGCGGCGCTGGAAGCCAGCGTGAAGTACCTGGCGGTCGACCTCGGACCGAAGAACATTCGCGTCAACGCCGTCTCCGCCGGCCCGATCAAGACGCTTGCAGCTTCCGGCATCGGCGACTTCCGCTACATTCTGAAGTGGAACGAATACAATGCGCCGCTGCGTCGGACGGTGACGATCGAAGAGGTCGGCGATGTCGGCCTATATCTGCTTTCGGATCTTTCTCGCTCGGTCACCGGCGAAGTCCACCATGCCGACAGCGGCTATCACGTCGTCGGCATGAAGGCGGTAGACGCACCGGACATTTCCGTCATAAAGGACTGATCGCACTCCTTTGCTGCGTCATGCTCGCGACCCCTTCTTCGCGACAGCGATTGAGGGGTTGCGTGCCGTAAACGGAGCCGATCATTGCTTATCTACGTCGTCAGACACGGCCAGACAGACTGGAACGCCGAACGCCGCCTGCAAGGGCAGAAGGACATCCCGCTCAATGCCATCGGCAGAGCGCAGGCGTGGCAGAATGGTATCGACCTCGCAGAAATCCTGAAAGTCGAGGCAATCCCCTTTGACTTCGTCGCGAGCCCGCTCGCGCGAACCCGCGCCACGATGGAGATCATGCGCGAGGCGATGGGTCTTCCGTCGAAAGATTATCGAACCGACGAGCGCCTAGTGGAGGTTTCCTTCGGCGCTTGGGAAGGTTTCACGATCAAGGAATTGAAGGCAACGGCCCGGGACCGCATCACCGAGCGTAATCTCAACAAATGGGATTTCATTCCGCCAGGAGACGACGCGGAGAGCTACGAAATCATGTCCTGGCGCGTGGCGTCCTGGTTGAATTCCGTCGACAAGCCTACGGTTTGCGTAACTCATGGCGGCGTCATACGCAGTCTTTTCAGGACCATTGCGGCCTTACCGAAGGACGAAGCGGCAGAGGGCGAGATTCCGCAGGACCGGATCCTTAAGATTGATCGGGACAACGGGTCGATCGGCTGGATCTAGTTCCGATTACTGAACGACATCGAGATCGTTGATGACGCGCTTGCCGTCGACCTCGGTATAGAAGACGATAACCTTGACGCCCGCCTTCAGCCCCTCGAAATTGAACTCTTCCGGCGCTTGGTAGGTTTTTCCGTCATCCAGAGTGAGGCTGAGATTGGTCATATCGACCTTCTTGATCGTCGCCTCGACGTCCGCGCTTTCAGCAAATCCGCCGATCGGCGACAAGAAACTCGCTGTGGCCAAAAGCGTAGCTACTACGAAGCGCATGGCGGACTTCCCTCGAAAACGCGACTCGATAACCCAACTGCGCACAGATAACCCCCCGAATATGGCGAAATTTGCCCGGAAGAATGATCTTCCGCGTCCAATTAATGAATAGTAGTTTAACAATAACCGCATGCATTCGTTAATTATTTTCCCCGTATGTCCGCCTTTCTGGCAAAGAGGATTTCCGGGAAATCGTAAATTAACCGCCCCTATCTAAAGTCTCCCTCGAACATGGGAGACTGGGTTTTGCTATTCCGCCACAAAGACAGCAACACGTTGCGGCGCGTCTTCAGGAATACACGCCTTGCCCTCCTAGTCTCCGGCCTCGTTGCTATTGTCGTCGTCATCGTCGGCTTTGGGCTCGACCGCGCCAATACTGCCGCTCATCTGCGCGAACTGACGATCCGGACGGAAAACGAGGTGAGTCTGATTCGTGCGCGCATCAGCGCGCAGACCAACATGGACATTACCGTCGTACGCGACTTGGCCAACATGGTTGCGGTCAATTCCAGCGTAAATGCCGAGGAGATGGAGCGGCAGATCAACTGGCTGCTCATCCAGAATCCCCACTTCCTGGATATCGCCATCGCGCCGAACTTTATCGTCGCCAATGTCTTTCCCTCGCAAGCGGGTAAAGGTCGCATCGGCAAGGATGTCCGCGAGGTCCTCCTCGCCCGTCAAGCGGTGACGCGCGCCAGCGCCGAGCAGGCGCGTTTCTATGGACCGATCGCCGCCAGCGACGGCAAGGAAGCTTTCGGAATCTTCTTTCCCGTCTTCGTGAAGGAAAATGGGAAACGCCGTATCTGGGGCGCAGTCGAGGTTATGATCGACGCGAACATGTTCTATCAGAACACCGGATTGAAGCCCGCGCACAACAGTGAGAATCAGGAGAAATATCCGCACCTCGACCATCTCTCGATTGCGGTTCGCGACCTCGCTCTTGCGGACTCGGCCCTACCCTTTTTCGGCTCACCGGATTTGCGTGACAAGCGGCCGATGACGCGAAAGATCGCCTTTGCCGGCGGGCGCTGGGAAATTGCCGCGGCTCCGAAGACCGGTTGGAACGCGATTCCGGAAAACCAGTCGACGCTTCGGCTGATTATCGCTGCCGCAGGCTGCATCACCATCGTCCCAGTCTTCTTCGCGACCTTGCTGCTCGGCGAGCGAAACCGCAACATCGTCCAACTCAAGGTGCGCGAAGCTACGCTGCTCAAGCTGTCGCAGCGCCTCAATCTGGCATTGGAGTCGTCGAACATCGGCATATGGGAGCTGCATGACCACGGCGAAACGCTCTTCTGGGATGCCCGGGCCGCAGCGCTCCACGGGAAGCCGGCAGCAGATGGCAGTCACTCGCTGGAAGACTGGCTTGCCGCGATCGTTGCCGAAGACCGGCACCTTGCGGAGGTCCATTTCTTCAACTACCACGTCGCCGGTTCAGCCTACGAGACACAATACCGCGTCATCGCCGAGGACGGCAGCGTCCGACACCTGCGGTCGATCGGCTCCTTCTATACGGACGCGGCCGGCGACGACAAAACGGTCGGGATCGTCTGGGACGTCACCACCGACGCGGAAGCGGCCGAAACCCTGCGTAAGGCAAAGGATGTCAGCGACGTCAAGAATGCCGAACTGGAGATGGCGCTGGACGAACTGTCGCGGCGCGAGGCTGAACTCGCCGAACTCTCAGGTAAGCTGGACCTGGCCCTCGACACCTATCAGTGCGGGATATGGGAGGCGACGCTCGGTGATGAAGGCTCGATCTGGGACGACCGGATGCACGAGCTCTATGGCCTGAAGCCAAGGGTCGGCTTCATGACCGAACCGGTCTGGCTTTCTTGCATTCTGCCGGAGGACCAGGCACTGGCTCGCGAAAGCGCGCGTCATTTCAAGCACCTTGGTGACACTCATACGCTGATCTGTCGGGTTCCCGTCGAGGACGGCGCGATGCGTTACGTCCGCTCCACTGGCAAGGTGCATAAGACCTCAGGCGGCAAACTGAAGATTATCGGCGTTGCCTTCGACATCACCGAGGATGCGCTGATGACGGTGCAGCTCAAGGCCGCCAAGGACGAGGCGATCGCCAAGAACATCGAACTCGAGATCGCCAAGAACCGCATCGAGCACAATTCGCTGCACGACCCGCTGACGGCGCTTGCCAACCGCCGCAAGCTTGATATCGCGCTTGAAAGGCTGACCCTCGACGGGCGGAGCGAGCGGCAGAAATTCGCCATCCTCCACATCGACCTCGACAGGTTCAAGGAGATCAACGACACGCTTGGCCATGCCGCAGGCGACGCAATGCTGATCCATGCATCGCGGGTACTGTCGAGGAACCTACGCCAAGACGACCTCGTGGCGCGCATCGGCGGCGATGAGTTCGTGATCCTGGCGCACAACGCCAGCGATACGGATATGTCTGCCCTTGCAGGCCGGATCATCGAGCAGATGCGCCAGCCGATCGACTTCGAGGGCTTTGCCTGCCGCTGCGGCGTCTCCATCGGCATCGCGCTCGCCAATGGCGTGCACGTCGATGCACGCAAGGTGCTGATCAATGCCGACATCGCCCTTTACCGCGCCAAGAGCCAGGGCCGGAACCGCTACGAGTTCTTCAATCACAATCTCCAGGCCGACATCATCAACAACAAGCGCCTGGCCGACGAGATCCTTGCCGGCATCGAGAACGGCGAGTTTATCGCCTGGTATCAGCCGCAGTTCTCGGCGCGCACGATGCAACTCACCGGCGTCGAAGCCCTGGTTCGCTGGCAGCATCCTTCCCGGGGATTGTTGACGCCGGACAAGTTCCTGAAGGTCGCCGACGAGATCAACGTCGTCCAGACGCTCGACCGCATCGTGCTCGACACCGCGCTGAAGGACAAGATGCGTTGGGCGGCACGGGGTGTGACCATTCCGAAGATTTCGGTCAACGTTTCAGCGCGACGGCTGCATGACGAAATGCTCGCAGAATCGCTGAGTGGCCTGCAGATCCGCCCCGGCGAACTCTCCTTTGAACTGGTCGAGTCGATCTTCCTCGACGAAAGCGAGGATGTAGCCGCGCATAACCTCGAGCGGATCAAGACGCTCGGGGTCGACATCGAAATCGACGATTTCGGAACGGGTCACACGTCGATTGTCAGCCTCCTCAAGCTGAAGCCGAAGCGGCTGAAGATCGACCGGCAGCTGGTTCAGCCGATCATGAATTCGCCGCAGGAGCGCGCGCTGGTCAGCTCGATCATCGACATCGCCCGCTCGCTCGGCGTCGAAACGGTGGCCGAGGGCGTCGAAACGGCAGCACATGCCACCCTCCTTGACGAACTCGGCTGTGACCTCCTGCAGGGCTATGCCTTCTCCCGCCCGCTGTCCTTCGAGGATTTCACGGAGATGGCGATCGAAAGCTCCTGGCGCATCGCCTCCTGAGGCCATCGTTCACAATCCGCGGAAACACCATTTCCTTTCGTTGGAGATTTGGAGCAAAGAAAGGCTTTTGCGGCCGCGTTTTTTTGGCCTATGAGTGTCGCGCATTTTCAGATGAAGGACGCCGCCGGTGACGATCGGTTGGCGTGATCCGGTCGGGACACATGTCGCACAATACATTCGGTCATCTCTTCCGCGTAACCACCTGGGGCGAAAGCCACGGCCCGGCGCTCGGCTGCGTCGTTGACGGCTGCCCCCCCGGTCTGCGCTTCAAGCTCGAGGATATTCAGGTCTGGCTCGACAAGCGAAAGCCCGGCCAGTCGCGCTTTGTAACGCAGCGTCGCGAGGCCGATCTGGTCAAGATTCTGTCCGGGGTCATGCTGGACGCCGACGGCGAGACGATGATTTCGACCGGTACGCCGATCTCGATGATGATCGAGAACACCGACCAGCGCTCCAAGGATTACGGTGAGATCTCACGGCAATATCGGCCCGGCCATGCCGACTACACCTACGATGTGAAATACGGCATCCGCGACTATCGCGGCGGCGGCCGTTCCTCGGCCCGCGAAACGGCGGCGCGCGTGGCGGCTGGCGGCATTGCCCGTCTTGTTGTGCCTGACGTCAAGGTGCGCGGCGCCTTGGTGCAGATCGGCAAGCACAAGATCAACCGCCAGAACTGGGATTGGGACCAGGTCGACCAGAATCCGTTCTTTGCACCTGATGCCGCGATCGTTCCCGTCTGGGAAGAATATCTCGACGGTATCCGCAAGAACGGCTCCTCGATCGGCGCCGTCGTCGAAGTCGTGGCCGAAGGCGTGCCGGCGGGCCTCGGCGCCCCCATCTATGGCAAGCTTGACCAGGACATCGCCTCGCTGCTGATGTCGATCAATGCCGTCAAGGGTGTCGAGATTGGCAACGGCTTCGAAGCCGCCGAGATTACCGGCGAGGAAAACGCCGACGAGATGCGCATGGGCAATGACGGCAAGCCCTTGTTCCTGTCGAACAAGGCGGGCGGCATCCTCGGCGGCATTTCGACTGGCCAGCCGGTTATCGCGCGCTTCGCCATCAAGCCAACCTCGTCGATCCTGACCGAGCGCCAGTCGATCGATGCCGACGGCAACAATGTTAATATCCGCACCAAGGGACGGCATGATCCGTGCGTCGGCATCCGCGCCGTGCCGATCGGCGAGGCGATGGTCGCCTGCGCCATCGCCGACCATTACCTCCGTGACCGCGGCCAGACCGGCCGACTGAAATAGGAAATACAGACATGCCTTACGATCAGAAGCGCGTCGTCGATGCGATCCGGGCCTTCGAGGCCGGCGAAATCGTCGTGGTGATGGATGACAACGACCGCGAGAACGAAGGCGACCTGATCGTCGCGGCCGTTCACTGTACCGCGGAGAAGATGGCGTTCATCGTCCGTCACACCTCCGGCATCGTCTGCACACCGATGCCGAAGGAGGAGGCCCGCCGGCTCAACCTGAATGCGATGGTTGCCGAAAACGACTCGGCGCACACGACGGCGTTCACCGTTTCTGTCGATTTCAAGCACGGCACGACGACCGGCATTTCCGCCGACGACCGGACGCTGACCGTTCGCAACCTCGCCAATCCCAATGTCGGCGCCGCCGACTTCGTGCGCCCGGGTCACATCTTCCCGCTCGTTGCGCGGGAAGGCGGAGTGCTTATGCGCTCGGGCCACACGGAAGCTGCTGTCGATCTCTGCAAGCTCGCCGGCCTTCCGCCGATCGGCGTGATCTGCGAACTCGTTAACGATGACGGGACCGTCACGCGCGGGCAGCAGGTCGTCGAATTCGCTGAAACGCATAGCCTGAAGCTGGTGTCCGTTGCCGACCTGATCGCTTACCGCCAGCGCAAGGAAACGCTGATCGAACTCGGCCAGAGCTTCGACATCGAAACACCCTTCGGCAAGGCCAAGGCGCATACCTATTCGCTGCCTTGGGATACGATGCAGCACCTCGCCGTCGTTTTCGGCGACATCCGCGACGGCATCGACATTCCGGTGCGCCTGCACCCTGAGAATGTCGCCGAGGACCTTTTCGGCAAGCGCCGTCCCGTCGACCACTACATGAAGAAGATTGCCGAGGAAGGTCGCGGGATCATCGTCTACCTGCGGGAAGGCTCCGTCGGCGTCGGTCATTCGGACAGTGGTCGCAAGGCACGCAGCCAGGGACGCGAGGCACACGTCGAGGCACAGGTGCGCGACAGCGAGTGGCTGGAAATCGGTCTCGGCGCACAGATCCTCAAGGACCTCGGCGTATCGTCAATCCGGCTCCTGACGAGCCGCGAGCGGCACTATGTCGGTCTCGAAGGCTTCGGCATCAAGATTTCGAAGACAGAGATCTACTAAGCCCGCCATCCGTCGAGATAGGCGACCTTCTCGACGCCGGAGAACCGCGCGATGCGTTGCAGCTCGGCGTCGAGCCGGTCCAGGCGACCGGTCGAGGGGCGCACGCCCGGCTCCAGCCATAGGCGCTTGACGTCGAGGCTCCCGCCTCTGCCATCTGCTTTCATGTCGATGCGGCCGATCAGCTTGTCGCCTTCAAGCAGCGGGAAGACATAGTAGCCGCATGCCCGCTTCGGCTCGGCACGAAAACCTCGATGCGATAGAGGCGGCCGCCTGCTTCACGCTCAGGCGGCGATGCGCTTGAAGCGACCGCTGACGTTCTCGATATAGTACTTTCCCGGCGATTGGGCGGTGACCATCGCGATGACCTCGGCTTCCGCCACGCCCTCGAACTGCCGCTCTTCGCCGTTGCTCAGACAGACGCGAAGCCGGCCATCCTCCTGGCTGAAATAGACCGCATCGATCAGCGTTGACTTCACTGCCAACGGCTCCATCTTCGCCTGCCGTCCGGCCCGTGTGACGATCGTGGCGGCGCGCGCATCGCGCCGCTTGCGCAGTAAGGCCCTCACTTCACGGCGAAGGCTGTTCAGTGCCGCCAATGCGGCGAATTTGATGGCTCGTGTTTTCATGCAGCCATCCTACGCAGGCGGCTCTTAAAGAGTTCAAGACAAGCATGGCAAAGCGCGCATCAACATTAATTCTTTGTAATTACGACGCAATTTCCTAAAATATCGACTATCGATGAGCGCCGCTCAGCCTTGCCAACCATCCATTAGGACGACCTGTTCAACGCCAGTGAATTTGGCCAGTCGGTCAAGTTCGGCGAGAAGCTTTTCGATCCGCCCGGCCGACGGGCGTACGCCCGGTTCCAGCCACAGACGCTTGACGTCGAGGCTTCCGCCTTTGCGATCGGCCTTCATGTCGATGCGGCCGATCAGCTTGTCGCCTTCAAGCAGCGGGAAGACATAGTATCCGTATTCCCGCTTCGGCTCGGGCACGAAAACCTCGATGCGATAGAAGAAACCGAAGAGCCGTTCGGTGCGATTGCGGTCGCGGATCATCGGATCGAAGGGGCTGAGCACGCGCACGCGCGGCGGTGCGCCGGGATAGTCCTGCATGCTCGTAAGCAGGTCGGGGACGGCCCAGGAGGGGCGCGGCTTTCCGCCAAGCGCCGGCTCGATCAGGACTTCGATCAACTCGTCGCGATGCGCGTTGACCCAGGCTTTCGCTTCATCGGGCGACAACAGATCCCAGAAGGCGGCGATTTCGCCATGCGTGGCAAAGCCCAGTCGGGTCAGCGCGCTGCGGCAGGCCCAGTCGACAAACTCCTCGTAGGTGACTTCCGGCTCGTGAAACTCAGGCGGAATGACGCGTTCGACGAGATCATAGATTTTCTGGAAGTTCGAGCGTCCGGCGATGGCGAACTTGCCGGTGCGCCAGAAATATTCCAGCGCCGTCTTGTTGGGATGCCAATTCCACCAGCCGCCGGAAACATGCCCGTCCGCCTTGATCTCGCGCGCCATGATGGCGCCGTCACGAGTGACGCGCTCAAATGTCTCGTCGAAGGCGTGTTCGAACCCCTCCCCCTGCCATTTTCGCCAGCGCTCGCCGATTACCTCTTCCTCGTGGCGGAACTTGTGTTTCCAGTATCGGAAGAAGGCGCTCGGCAGGATCGAGGCGTCGTGCGTCCAGTGCTCGAAGAGCGAGCCGTCCTTCTCCAGTAGCGCCGTCAGATGCTCGCGTTTGTAAGTCTGGTTGCGGGAAAACAGGATCTGGTGATGGGCTCGCTCCACCGTCTGGATGCTGTCCACCTGCACGAAGCCGAGTTCGTGGATGAGCTCCAGCAGGCCGGCCTTCGTCAGCGCCTTGTTCGGCGGCGCGCTCAGGCCTTGCTTGGCGAGGAATATGCGGCGGGCATCGGAATTCGAAATGAGATTCGTCATGTGCACATCATAGAACGGAAAATGTTCCTAGCCACCCGTTAAGTTAGGACGATCATCAGGTAGGAGCGGCCGGCATTCATTGCGAGATTTTGAGCTTTCAAAGCGCGAAATTCGTTATAGAACGGCCTCTCAATTCACGAGGGACCAGGTGGATATCCGTTTCGAAGGCGCAGGGGTCAGCTATGGTGCGCGCGTAGCGCTGGCGCCCGTGACGCTGCAGCTCACAGAAAAGCGCATCGGCATCATCGGCCTCAACGGCTCGGGCAAGACGACCTTTGCGCGCCTCATCAACGGCCTGACCAAGCCGAGCATCGGGCGGGTGATCGTCAACGGTCGCGACACGGCCGACGCCAAGGCCGTTCTCACCGATGTCGGTTTCATCTTCCAGTCGCCGCAAAACCAGATCATCCTGCCCGTCGTGCGCGACGACATCGCCTTCGGTCTGAAGTGCCGCGGCTACAAGCCGGCGGAAATTACGGCGAAGGTGGAGGCGGTCCTGCAGCGTTTCAGCGCGGCCCGTCTTGCCGACCGCCGGGCGCACGAGCTCTCGGGCGGAGAGCTGCAACTTGCCGCCCTTTGCTCCGTGCTCGCAACCGGGCCCGATATTCTCATCCTGGACGAGCCGACCAATCAGCTGGACCTCAAAAACCGCAGCCTCGTGCAAAGGCTGGTGGAAAGCCTTCCGGAGAGCGCGATCGTCATCAGCCACGATCTGGAATTGGTCGCGGATTACGAGCGCGTACTGGTTTTCCATGAGGGCATTCTCGTCGCCGACGCGCCGGCCGGAGAGGCGATCCGCCGCTACAGGGAGATCGCAAGCCGATGAAGTCGCTTTTCGTCGAAGGCAACAGCGCCATGCATCGGGTTTCGGCCCGTGCCAAGCTGCTTGTTCTTGCGGCCCTCGGCGTCATGCTCTTCCTTACGGCGAACTTCCTGTTGCTTGCCCTTGGAGTGCTCGCGACGGCCGGGATCTACTTCAGCATCGGCCTTCCGGCGCGATCCGCGCTTGCGCGACTGAAGCCGGTCTTCCTGACGATCCTCATCGTGGCGTTGTTCAGCCTGGCCTTCAATCCCTGGCATATCGCCGTCGTCGCCCTGCTCCGTCTCACGGCATTGATGCTGTTTGCCGCTGCCGTGACTGCAACAACTGCTATTGCGCAATTCATCGACGAAATTACCCTGCTGTCCAGGCCACTGGAGCGGCTCGGACTTCTTCGGGCCGACGATGTCGGGCTGGCTGTCGGGCTCGTCGTCCGCTTTGTTCCCGAGATTCTCGATCGTTATCGTGCCATCCGCGAGGCGCACGCGGCGCGCGGTATCAAGGTGCGGCCGACAACCGTGCTCGTGCCATTGATCATTCTGACCCTGAGGGATGCGGATAACATTGCTGCGGCAATTGACGCGCGCGGCGTTCGGCGGCATGTCAATTGAGAACTCGCTAACAGGAGCCCTGCATGAGCACTCGCGACCTCGTTCTCTCCGCCCTCTTTGCGGCCATCATCGTCGCGCTCGGCATTCTGCCGCCGATCACGCTCGGCTTCATACCGGTGCCGATTACGGCGCAGTCGCTCGGCGTCATGATGGCGGGTGTCGTGCTCGGCGCGCGCCGCGGCACGATCGCGGTCCTGATCGTTCTCGTGCTTGTCGCGATCGGCCTTCCTGTGCTTTCCGGCGGTCGTGGCGGACTTGCTGCCTTTGCCGCACCGACCACCGGCTTTCTCATCGGCTGGGTGCTGGCAGCCTTCGTCACCGGTTATCTCAGCGAACGGCTGGTCAAATCCGAACAGTCTGCGTTGGTGCAGACGGTCGGCTTCTTCTTCGCCGCGATGATCGGCGGCATCGTGGTTCTCTACGCCTGCGGCATCGTCTATCTGGCGTTCGCCGCCCAGCTTGGCCTCTCCAAGGCGTTCCTCGGCTCAATGGCATTTATCCCCGGCGACGTCGTCAAGGCCTTCGTTGCGGCACTTGTCGGCCGCGCGGTCATGGTCGGCTATCCCCTCCTGCCGGTGCGCAGCTAATCGACGAAACCATAAAGCCAGTCACGCGTGTCTTCGGGAAGCGGGACTGGCGAACGATCGTCGCGCGAGCGCGCCTGCCAGATAATTTCGACCTCGGCGGAGCGCTCGTCGCCGATATCGGCCGAAATGATGAAGCCGACCGAACGCATGCCGATCTTGTCGACCGACGCCGTGAACACGACCCGCTCATCGTAATGCAGCGGCCGATGGAGGATACAGGTCACCTTGCTGGCGATATAAAGCGGCTCATTCGCCAGTTGCGGCCTCGACGACCAGAAGGTCGCCAGCACCGACTCGGCATAGGAAATGTAGGAGCCCAAGAAAACCTGGCCGTTCATGTCGACGTCGCGGAACGGCACATTCATCTCAACGGTACGCGTGACCTCGTTCATTGATCTTTCTGCCAATTCTCCCCTCCCTAAAGACTAGCCGCGGGGCCGGACGAAGTAAACGCAGGACTGGCCCCATGACCAAGGCGCGCGGTTGTTGAAATTGCCGCGCCGAGCCCCATCTGCTGTGGATCATGACGGGACGGAAAGATAGAGTGACACCATGAGCACCCGCCTTTACGAGCACCCGATCTTCCTGGAACACGTCACGCCCGCCGGCCATCCCGAACGGTCCGACCGTCTGCGGGCGATCAACGTGGCGCTGGAACATCCGAACTTCGCAGGTCTTGACCGCAAGCGCGCACCGCAGGCCGCCGAAGAAGCCGTTCTGCTCGCCCATCCCGAAGAGCACCTGCTGTCAGTGCTGCGCCAGGTGCCCGAAGAGGATGGCGAGATCAATCAGCTCGAGGCCGATACTTACGCCAGCCGAAAGAGCTTCGAAGCGGCACTGACGGGGATCGGCGGCGCGATGGCCGCGGTCGATGATGTGTTTACCGGCAAGGCCGATAACGTCTTCGTTGCGGCCCGCCCGCCGGGCCATCATGCCGAAAAATCAACGGCAATGGGCTTCTGCTTCTTCAACAATGCCGCGATCGCCGCCCGCCATGCCCAGAAAGCGCACGGTGCGGAGCGTGTGGCGATCGTCGACTGGGACGTGCATCACGGCAACGGCACGCAGGACATCTTCTGGGACGATCCCTCCGTGCTCTTCTGCTCGACGCACCAGATGCCGCTTTACCCCGGCACCGGCGCGAAGGAGGAAAGCGGCAAGCACGGTACCATCGTCAACGCGCCGCTGTCTCCGAATGTCGGCAGCGATCACTTCCGCGAAGCGTTCAAATCACGGGTGTTGCCTGCGCTCGTTGATTTTCGCCCAGACCTGATCATCATCTCCGCCGGCTTCGATGCGCATCACCGCGATCCCTTGGCGCAGATCAATCTCGTCGGCGAGGATTTCGACTGGGCAACCGGGCGGTTGCTCGAGGTCGCCGACAAAAGTGCCGCAAACCGGGTCGTCAGCCTGCTGGAAGGCGGCTATGATCTCGAAGGCCTCGCCGAGTCGGCTGGCCTGCATATTCTTAGAATGATGAAGGGTTGAGTATGACTGACAGCGCCAAGCCGGACGTTTCCGGTCTTTCCTTCGAGAAGGCGGTTGCCGAGCTCGAAAGCATCGTGGCCCGGCTGGAACGCGGCGACGTGGCGCTGGACGAATCCATCGAGATCTACGAGCGCGGCGAAGCGCTGAAGAAGCACTGCGAAACGCTGCTTTCGGCCGCCGAAAACCGCATCGAAAAGATCCGCCTTGACCGATCTGGCAGGCCGCAGGGCGTCGAGCCGCTGGACGGGGCATAAGCAAGAGTTTTGCCGAAATCGTCGTCGTGATGAACAGAGCGTCGCCTCCTGGCGATCAAGTTTTCCTAGTCCGCCATCGGTAATCGGTCTAGCCTAGGCACAACGCTCATCGGAGACGCTTTGATGTCCTTTTTCCCCGGTAAAGATCCCCTGCCCGGCGATGCTTTCGCCTGCGATGCGATCGAGAACCTCATAATCCCCCGCACCAGCGATATTGGCGGCTTCGAGGTGCGGCGAGCGCTGCCGACGCGGCAGCGGCGGCTGGTCGGGCCGTTCATCTTCTTCGACCGCATGGGGCCGGCGATCCTGAAGCCGAACGAGGCGCTGGATGTGCGGCCGCATCCGCATATCGGGCTTTCGACGGTGACCTATCTCTTCGACGGCGAGATCCGGCATCGGGACAGCCTCGGCACCGAGAAGGTCATTCGCCCCGGGGACATCAACCTGATGACGGCAGGGCGCGGCATCGTCCATTCGGAGCGCACGCCCGATAATTTGCGCGGCCATCCGCTGCTGATGTCGGGCCTGCAGACCTGGCTCGCACTGCCGGATGACAGGGAGGAGATCGATCCCTCCTTTGCGCATACCGAAAAGAGCGACATGCCTGTGATCGACGAACGCGGCGTGCGCGGGCGTGTCGTCATCGGATCGTTCGAGGGGATGTCTTCACCGGTGAAGGTGTTTTCCGACACGCTCTATGCCGATATCAGCCTTGAACCGGGTGTGAAGTTTCCCTTCGCGGCGGGACACGAGGAGCGGGCGGCATACGTACTGTCAGGCGAAGTCGTGATATCGGGCGATAGGTTTGCAGCCGATCAGCTGCTCGTCTTCCGCCCCGGCGATGCGATCACTCTCGAAGCTGGCAGAGAGGGCTGTCACCTGATGCTGTTCGGCGGAGCGGCGCTGAACTCGAAGCGGTATATCTGGTGGAACTTCGTTTCCTCGTCGAAAGAGCGCATCGAAAAGGCCAAGGAAGAGTGGCGGACCGGCAAGTTCGACATCGTACCGGGGGACGAAGAAGAATTCATACCTTTGCCGGAAGGCTGATCTCCTTTAGAAAGGAGTTTCGGCCATTCTTGAAATCGACTTTTTTCACCGCAATTTATGGCTTAAAGGCATCCTGCCCAAGAAAGACAAGAAAGAGCGCCCGCCCGTGACACAATCGCCGAAGACGCCGCTGCTGGATAAGGTTCCCTATCCGGCCGACCTCCGAAAGCTTGACGATCGCGACCTGCCGCAGCTTGCGCGCGAGGTTCGCGATGAAATGATCGATGCGGTGTCGCGCACCGGCGGTCATCTCGGTGCAGGACTCGGCGTGGTGGAACTGACGATTGCGATCCACAGCGTCTTCAACACGCCTGAAGATCGGCTGATCTTCGACGTCGGGCACCAGTGCTATCCGCACAAGATCCTCACCGGTCGCCGTGACCGTATCCGGACGTTGCGCCAAGAAGGCGGCCTCTCCGGTTTCACGCGCCGCGCGGAAAGCGAATACGATCCCTTCGGTGCTGCCCACTCCTCCACGTCCATCTCCGCCGGCCTCGGCATGGCGGTTGCCTCCGACCTCGACAAGACCGACCGCCGGGTGATTGCCGTGATCGGCGACGGCGCGTTGTCGGCCGGCATGGCCTACGAAGCATTGAACAATGCTGGCGCGCTCGACGCCCGCCTGATCGTCATCCTCAACGACAACGACATGTCGATTGCGCCGCCGACCGGCGCGATGAGCGCCTATCTCGCGCGCCTTGCTTCCGGCCGCACCTACATGGGCTTCCGCGATTTCGGCAAGAAGCTGACGGCCTATCTCGGCAAGAATGTCGACCGCGCCATCACTCGCGCCGTGGAGCATGCCCGGGGCTATGTGACCGGGGGGACAATGTTCGAGGAGATGGGTTTCTATCATATCGGGCCGATCGACGGTCACTCGTTCGAGCACCTGCTGCCGGTGTTGCGCAATGTGCGCGACAATGCCAACGGCCCCGTGCTGATCCATGTGGTGACGCAGAAGGGCAAGGGCTACGCGCCCGCCGAGGCGGCAGCCGACAAGTATCACGGCGTCAACAAGTTCGACGTCATCACCGGCGCGCAGGCGAAGGTGAAGCCGAATGCGCCGAGCTACACGAGCGTATTCGCCGAAGCGCTGGTGCAGGAAGCGGAGCACGACGACAAGATCGTCGGCATTACCGCCGCCATGCCGAACGGGACTGGCCTCGACAAGCTCGCAAGCGTCTTCCCGTCGCGATGTTTCGATGTAGGGATTGCCGAGCAGCATGCGGTGACATTTGCCGCCGGTCTAGCCGCCGAGGGCTTCAAGCCGTTTGCCGCGCTTTACTCGACGTTCCTGCAGCGCGCCTATGACCAGGTGGTGCACGACGTCGCGATCCAGGGCCTTCCGGTTCGCTTCCCGATCGATCGCGCCGGTTTCGTCGGCGCCGACGGCCCGACGCATGCAGGCTCGTTCGATACGACGTTCCTCGCCACCCTCCCCGGCTTCGTGGTGATGGCGGCCGCCGATGAGGCTGAGCTGAAGCATATGGTGCGAACGGCGGCAGCCTATGATGCCGGTCCGATCTCCTTCCGATATCCGCGCGGCGAAGGCGTCGGCATAGAAATGCCCGTCCGTGGTGAAATCCTGCAGATCGGCAAGGGCCGCGTCGTCAAGGAAGGCGCGAAAGTGGCGCTGCTCTCGTTCGGCACCCGCCTCGCTGACTGTCTGCTTGCTGCCGAGGACCTTGACGCAGCCGGGCTTTCGACGACGGTTGCCGATGCGCGATTCGCCAAGCCGCTGGATCATGATCTGATCCGCCAGTTGGCACGCCACCACGAAATCCTGATCACCGTCGAAGAGGGAGCGGTCGGCGGCTTCGGCAGCCAAGTCATGCAGTTCCTGGCCATGGACGGCCTGCTCGACAATGGCCTGAAGATCCGCTCGCTTGTCATGCCCGATATCTGGGTGGAACAGGCAAAGCCGGAAGTCATGAACGCCCATGCCGGCCTCGATCGCGCGGGCATCGTTTCGACCGTGTTCAAGGCGCTTGGCCGGCCCGCCGCATTTGGCGTCGGCGCTGCCGGATAGTTCAATCTCATCGCGTTAGATGAAGACGGCCCTGGAGACGGGGCCGTCTTTTTTGTTTGGCGAAAGGCCGACGGAAGTGTCGATGAACCGCTGCCATCCGGCTGCCAGCGACGCCTCTCCAACAAAAGGCTTGCAACTAACGGCTTTGCCGGTCATGGACAGCCGATGTCCGATCAAAACACACAACGCCTCGACCAGTTACTCGTCAGCCTTGGTCTTTTCGCCAGCCGTTCCCGAGCGCGGGATGCGGTGCAACGCGGCACCGTGAAGGTCGGAGGCAAGATCGTGACGAAAGCAGGTGCGCTGTTTGGCGAGGATGCCCCAATCGAAATCGACGATCCGGCGCAGGACTATGTGTCCCGTGCGGCGCTGAAGCTCGCCGCAGCGCTCGATCACTTCAAGCTCGACCCGTCAGGACATCACTGTCTCGATGTCGGCGCATCAACCGGTGGCTTCACCGAAGTGCTGCTGGCCCAAGGGGCAACCCATGTCACCGCGATCGACGTCGGCCATGGCCAGATGCATCCGCGCATCTCTAGTGATCCCCGCGTGACGAACATCGAAGGCCTCAACGCCCGCAACCTGACGGCGGAGAATATCGGCCATCCGCTCACCTTTATCGTGTCGGACGTCTCCTTCATCTCGCTGAAGCTGGCGCTTGCCCCTGCTCTTGAGATCGCGGAAGCTGGGGCTTGCGCGGCTCTCCTCGTCAAGCCGCAGTTCGAGGCCGGGCGCGAGGCGATCGGCAAGGGGGGGCTTCTCAAGGACCCGTCATCGGCGCCCGATGTCGCGGCCGAACTCGAGCGCTGGTTCGTCGAGGATATGGGCTGGAAGAGCCTTGGCCTCATCCCCTCACCCATTGCCGGCGGCGACGGTAATCAGGAATTTCTACTCGCAGGGACAAAACCGTGAGCACGCAAACTGTTACGATCGAAAAGCTGGGCGCCCAGGGCGATGGCATCGTGCACGCGGATGGCGGGCCGGTCTATGTGCCCTTCACCCTGCCCGGCGAAACCGTCGCCATCGCGCGCGTCAAGAACCACGGCACGGTGATGTCGATCTCCGATCCATCGGCCGATCGCCAGGCTCCTCCTTGCCGGCATTTCGGACCGGACGGAGTGAACGGCACCTGCGGCGGCTGCAGCCTCCAGCACATGAACGATCCTGCCTATCGCAGCTTCAAGCGTCAGCTTGTCGTCGACGCGCTGAAATCGAAGGGACTGACGGCTGACGTTGCCGACCTCGTCGTCGCTCATCCCGGCGAACGGCGGCGTGTCGTCTTCGCCGCACGGCGGACCGAGAAGGACATGCTTATCGGCTTCAATCAGGCCGAAAGCCACCACATCGTCGCCATCGAGGAATGTCCCATCTCGTCGGCGGGCATCATGGCCAGGCTGCCGGCGATCGAGGCGATTGGTGCAGCACTTGCCAATAGCGCCGAAGCGTTCCGCATCACCGTGTTGGAGACCCTGTCGGGTCTTGATCTCGCGGTCGACGGCATCAAGAAACTCTCGGATCAGCAGCGCCGCAAGGCGATCGAGACGGTGCTTTCCCTTCGCGGCATCGCCCGCGTCTCGCTCAACGACGAAATCCTCGTCGAACCATCGAAGCCGATCGTCGATTTCGGCGGCGTCAATGTCGTTCCGCCGCCCGGCAGCTTTACGCAGGCGACCAAGCAGGCGGAAGACGCAATGGCGGAATTGGTTCTGGCGCATGTCGGCAAGGCGAAACGCATCGCCGATCTTTTCGCAGGCGCCGGCACCTTCTCGCTTCGCCTTGCCCGCGTCGGCCGGGTTCATGCGGTCGAGAGCGAGGACAAGCCGCTGGCGGCGCTCGATCACGCTGCTCGCAACACGCAGGGTCTGAAGCCGGTCAGCGTCGAAAGGCGAGACCTCTTCCGCCGGCCGCTGATGACATCCGAGCTGAAGGTCTACGACGCCGTGGTCTTCGATCCGCCGCGCGCCGGCGCCGAGTTTCAGTGCAAGGAACTGGCGCGCTCGACGGTCAAGAAAATCGCCGCCGTCAGCTGCAATCCGGTGACGCTCGCCCGGGATCTCGCCCTGCTCGTCGAGGGTGGCTATCGCATCACCGGTGTGACCCCGATCGACCAGTTCCTGTGGACATCGCACGTCGAGGTCGTGGCGACGCTGGAGAAGTAGCGGCGCGAAATCGGCATAGGGGGCGATCATATTTGATCGCTCCCCTGCCACACCACCCGGCATGCGGGTCCGCACCGGGCGGTTCGAGGGATTGAGGTTATGCGAGTCTGGGCATTCCGAGTTGGTCGGCCCATCTGATGGTGAGAACGGCGTTGA
>NZ_JBFTQH010000029.1:0-66259 GCF_056398905.1 Rhizobium sp. 01T417
TCAAGCAGAACGTGGTAGTGGGTGGTGCCAGAGATATTCCGGGTGCCTCCCGCACCCGCGCCACAGTGATCGATGGCGTTCTTCATCGCCTCGATCACCTTCGGGTTCTGGCCCATGCCGAGATAGTCGTTGGAGCACCAGACCGTGACKTCCTKCGGGCCGTYCKCCGTGTGTCGYGTGGCGCGYGGAAAGCTGCCGCGGTGACGCTCAAGATCGGCAAAAACGCGATAGCGRCCTTCGCTGTGAAGSCCRTCCAGCTCGCTTYTGAAAAACGCYTCGAAATCCATGTCATGCTCCAGTGTCGTGCGAGCGCTTGTTGCCAACCGACGCACGCACGTCAACCCTTTGCCATCGCTTTACCATCAACTGCGGCAAAAGGCCCATAGCCTTGAATTATTTTAATTCGAAAAAGCTCGTTTTGGCCAGACGCAGCGAAGAATCGCGAGGCAGACACGCCGCCTCGCGATCCGACCGTTTGTGTCAGCCCGCCTCGGCGACGGCGCGTTTGGCCATCACTTTGATCAGGTTGGCGCGGTATTCCGCACTCGCATGCAAATCCGACATCAGTCCGGCAGGATTGACATCGATGCCAGCGATCGAACCGGCGGACCAGTTCGCGTTGAGGGCGGTTTCCATGGAGGTTTCGCGGAAGACGCCGTTGGCTCCCGCCCCGGTGACAGCAACCCTTACGCCACCAGCGCCCTTGGTAACGAAGACCCCCGTCATCGCATAACGCGATGCCGGATTTGGAAACTTCGAATATCCCGCTTTCTCGGGCGTCTCGAAACTGATGGCGGTGACCAGTTCACCATCTTCCAAGGCCGTCTCGAACAAGCCGGTAAAGAAATCGTCAGCAACAATCTCGCGCTTGTTGGTGACGATGCTGGCATTCAGCGCCAACATGGCCGAGGGATAGTCCGCCGCAGGATCGTTGTTGGCAATCGAACCGCCGATCGTGCCCATATGACGGACATGCGGATCGCCGATCATGCCGGCAAGGTCGCAGATGGCGGGACAAACCGCACGCAGAGCCGCTGATGCAGCAACTTCGGCGTGCGATGTGGCCGCCCCGATGGTCACCTTGCGACCATCGACCTTGATGCCCTGCATCGCCGGAATATGCCTGAGATCGACGAGGTCGCTCGGCGCGGCGAGACGCTGCTTCATCGTCGGTATGAGCGTCATGCCGCCGGAGACATATTTGCCTTCGGATGTTCCCGAAATCATCCTGACGGCTTCATCGACCGAGGACGCGCGGTGATAGTTGGTCTGATACATCGTCGTTCCTCCTCAATGAACCGCGCGCGCTGCCATCCACACTTTCTGTGGTGTGGCGGGCATCGTCAGCATGTTGTTGCCGATGGCATCGGTGATGGCATTGATGAGTGCCGGAGGAGACCCGATCGCGCCAGCCTCGCCGCACCCCTTGATGCCGAGCGGATTGCTCGGGGACGGCGTTACCTGATGCGACACCTTGAACGACGGCAAGTCGTCGGCGCGCGGCATGGCGTAGTCCATGAAACTTGCCGTCAACAACTGACCGTTCTCGTCATAGTGCACGCCCTCGAGCAGGGCCTGACCGATCCCCTGCGCAATACCGCCATGCACCTGGCCCTCGACAATCATCGGATTGATGATGTTGCCGAAATCGTCCGCAGCGACGAACTGGATGATCTCGGTCTTGCCGGTCTCCGGATCGACTTCCACTTCACAGATGTAGCAGCCGGCGGGGAAGGTGAAGTTGGACGGGTCGTAGAAGGCAGTTTCCTTCAGCCCCGGCTCCATGCCGCCCGGCAGGTTGTGTGCGGTGTAGGCGGCCAGCGCCACCTGGAACCAGGGAAGGCTCTTGTCTGTACCGGCAACCTTCACCTCACCGTTCTCGATGACGATATCGCCTTCGTCGGCTTCCATCAGATGGGCGGCGATCTTCTTGGCCTTGGCTTCGACCTTGTCGAGCGCCTTGACCACAGCAGACATGCCGACAGCGCCTGAACGCGAGCCGTAGGTGCCCATGCCCATCTGCACCTTGTCGGTGTCGCCATGCACGATCGACACGCTCTCCAGCGGAACGCCGAGACGATCCGACACAAGCTGCGCGAATGTCGTCTCGTGCCCCTGCCCGTGGCTGTGCGACCCGGTGAGCACTTCTATCGTGCCTACCGCATTGACGCGAACCTCTGCCGACTCCCACAAGCCGACGCCCGCACCAAGCGATCCGACCGCCTGCGAGGGCGCTATGCCGCACGCCTCGATGTAGCAGCTCATGCCGAGACCGCGCTTCAGGCCGCGGTTGGCAGCCTCGGCCTTGCGCGCCGGGAAGCCGTTCCAGTCGGCCGCCTGCATCGCCGCATTGAGCGATGCTTCGTAGTCGCCCGCGTCATAGTTCATGATCACAGGCGTCTGATGCGGGAAGGCCCGGATGAAGTTCTTCCGCCGCAACTCGGCGGGCGAAATACCAAGCTCGCGGGCCGCCGTTTCCATCGTCCGTTCAAGCAGGAAGGTCGCCTCGGGACGGCCGGCACCACGATAGGCGTCAACCGGCGCGGTGTTGGTGTAGACCGTCCGCACGTTGGCATGGATGGCCGGAATATCGTATTGGCCTGACAGCAGCGTCGCGTAGAGATAGGTCGGAACCGCCGACGAAAACAGCGACATATAGGCGCCGAGATTGCAGATGGTGTCGACCTTCAGCCCGATGATGCGATGGTCGCTGTCGAAAGCCATTTTGACCTTGGAGACGTGGTCGCGGCCATGCGCATCCGTGAGGAAGGCCTCCGTTCGATCGGAGTTCCATTTCACCGGTACGCCTGTTTTCTTGGAAGCCCAGAGACAGACGATCTCCTCAGGATAGATGTAGATCTTCGAGCCGAAGCCGCCGCCGACATCTGGGGCGATCACCCGAAGCTTGTTCTCGGGGGCGACATTGTAGAACGCGCTCATCACGAGGCGCGCGACATGCGGGTTCTGGCTGGTCGTGTAGCAGGTATAGTGATCCTCGGCAGCGTCATAGATACCGAGCGCAGCGCGCGGCTCCATCGCATTGGGAGACAGGCGGTTGTTGTGGATCTCGATTTCCGTGACGTGCGCCGCTTCGGAAATGGCCTTGTCGGTTGCCGCACCATCGCCGAGCTGCCAGTCGAAGATCAGGTTGTTCTGAGCTTCCGGATGAAGTTGCGGCGCTCCTGGTTTCAGCGCCTCGACTGCCTCGACGACCACAGGCAATTCCTCGTAGTCGATGACGACGGCTTCCGCGGCATCGCGCGCTTCGGCGAGCGAGTCTGCGACAACGATGGCAACGGCATCGCCGACATAACGAACGGTCTCCACCGCCAGCGGGCGCCAGGCGCCCATCTTCATCGGCGAACCATCCTTCGAATGGATCATCCAGCCGCAGATGAGGTTGCCGATCCCGTCAGCGAGCAACTGCTTGCCATCAAGCACGTCGATAACGCCCGGCATTGCCTTTGCCGAGGCGGCATCAATCCTCGTGATCTTGGCATGCGCATGCGGACTGCGGATGAAATAGGCGAATTTCATGCCCGGCACGACCATGTCGTCCGTGTAACGGCCCTTGCCGGTCAGGAACCGCTTGTCTTCTTTTCGTGCGACGCGCGCACCAATTCCTTCAACACCCATAATGTCCTCCCAATGGGGTTTCGGGCCTGGCATTCCGCCAAAGAGAATCGTGTTCGGCAGTCAGCCAGACAATCCTGAGAGCTACTCGGCCGCCTGCTTGGCAGCGCCATGCATCTGCTCGTTGGCGGACAGAACGGCTTTGACGATGTTGTGGTAGCCGGTGCAGCGACAGATATTGCCGTCGAGCTCGTGGCGAACCGTTTTCTCGTCCAGATCGCCTCCATGGCGCGAAATCATGTCGACGGCCGTCATCACCATGCCTGGCGTGCAGAATCCACATTGCAGGCCGTGGTGTTCCTTGAAGGCAGCCTGAACGGGATGCAGCTCACCGTTGCTGGCAAGCCCCTCGATGGTGGTGATCGTCGAACCCGACGCCTGGACGGCAAGGATCGAGCAGCTCTTCACTGACTTGCCATCCATGTGAACGACACAGGCACCGCATTGGTTGGTATCGCAGCCGACATGCGTTCCCGTCAGGCCGAGTTTTTCGCGAATAAAATGGACAAGAAGCGTACGCTCTTCACAGTCACCGCTGACTGCCCGGTCGTTCACCGTCAGTTTCACTTTCGCCATGATTTCCTCCTCGCGCCTCCTCCAGGCGCGGACGGTATCATTTGACGTTTTCGCTTTGGGATCAACCACTACTTTAGGGAGGCTAATTAAAATTCAGCGCGTTCGGTTGTGGCGCATTTGCGCGCAATTGCACCACCAATTGTGCGAAAGCGGAAGCCGAAGGCAGGGTCGCTGCTTTTGCGCCACAGTTTGACGGCTAGCATGACAAAAAAGAATCAGGGACGGCCACAGCTCTTATTGAGGGCGACCAACCTAGGAGAATATTTTGATAAAGAAGATTGTCGCATTCGCCTTGATCGGCCTGTCGATCGCAAGCTGTACACCGACTGAGCGCGGGGCAGGCATCGGCGCAGCCTCCGGCGCGATCATCGGCGGCGCGGTGACGGGAAATGTACGCGGGGCAGCCGTTGGCGCGGCGGTCGGCGGCGTTTCGGGCGCTCTTATCGGCCGCGTCGCGGAGCAGCCGGGACAGTGCTACTATCGCGACGAGTATGGCCGCCGGTATATCGACGATTGCCGCGGCGACTATTGAGCCGGTCCGAAATCATCTCGAATCCCGGGTTCGGCGCCCGGGATTTCTTTTTTTTCCACCATTTCAGCGGCTAAGCGATTTAAAACGGTACACGTCGAGGAGTTTTGCCGCTAAGGTTGCCGCCGGCCGGGGGGCGCGAAGCTTAATTCTAGTGTAACCAAAAGCGGTGGATGCAGATTAGAGGGACGGCACCGAAACCGGGTATAGCGTATCGGCGCGTAGGCACCATGTTGGTGGTCGCGGCTGCATTTGCGTTTTCGCCGGCTCTCGTCTCAGAGGCTTTCGCCTTCAAGCTTTTCGGCATCACGTTGTGGGGCAAGGACGACGAATCGGCCAGCGACCAGGTGCCCGATCCGGTGCGCTACGATGTGACACTGACGACCGACGCGAGCGATCCCGATCTCAAGGAAGCATTGGAAAACAGTTCCCGTCTGGTCGGCGACAAGGATCGGCCCGTCTCGGGCGATCTGGGCGTCGTCGTCAAGGCCAGAGACGACCGCGAACGCCTGCTTGCCGCCCTCTTTGAAAAGGCCCGCTACGGCGGCATCGTAACGATCAGGGTTGATGGTCGAAACATCGATGACCTGCCGCCCAATCCCACCTTCAATCGCTCGCGCCCAGTACCGGTGACAATCAGCGTTGCCGCAGGTCCCGTCTTCAAGGTCCGTGAGGTGCAGTTCGGCGGCGATGCTGCACGACGCAATCCAGCCGACTACGATCTTGCTCCGGGTGAGACAGCCGGTTCGCTGACGATCATCAAGGCTGGCGACAAAATCGTCGAGCAGCTGAAAAGCGAAGGCCGGCCGCTGGCGAAGTTGACGACCCGCAAGGTCATAGCCGACCACAGGACGAGCACGGCTGACATTGTCCTCGCCGCCGAGGGTGGCCCGGTCGCCCCAATTGGCGATGTCGGCGTCACGGGCGAAAAGGCCGTTCGACCGGGCTTCATCCAGCGCTATTCGCGGCTGAACAAGGGTGAACAATATTCGCCGGAGGCGCTGCGAAAGGCAGGCGAACGACTGCGCGCATTGGGCGTCTTCTCGAGCGTCACCATCCACGAGGCTGACGAACTGGCGCCAGACGGCACTTTGCCGATGACGATCGAGGTGTCGGAGGGCAAGCGGCGCTATCTCGGCATCGGCGCCCAGTATTCGACAACGGACGGCTTCGGCATCAACGGCTATTGGGGTCATCGCAATCTCTTCGGCGAGGCGGAGGCGCTGCGCATCGAAGGGTCTGTGGGCCGCTTGGGCGAAACGACCAACATCGGCGATCTCGACTATTCAGCCGGTATTACCTTCACCAAACCCGGCGCGTTTGTACCGGCCGCGACCTTGCGGGCCAGCGTCCTTGCCAAAACCGAAAACCCCGACGCCTATACTGCAAAACTCGTCACCGCCTCCCTCGGTCTTTCCTACGAGCTGTCGGACCTGGATACGATAACCGGCGCCGGCGAGGTGAGCTGGGAACGCGATGACGATGCCTTTGGCAACAACAGCTACCTGACCTTCTCGCTGCCTTTCCAGTATGACCGCGATGCGCGCGACAACAAGTTCGATCCGACCGAGGGCTATCGGGGGATGCTCAAGGCAACGCCAAGCTACGAGACCTACAACGGGACCTTCTTCTCGAGCTTCGAGGGCTTGATCACCGGATATCATGCGCTGGGAGCGGAGGACCGCATCGTTCTTGCCGGCAAGCTTGCCGCAGGTTTCCTTGTCGGGGCAGACGATCTCCAGAACATTCCTGCTACACGCCGATTCTTTGCTGGCGGTGGCGGCTCGGTTCGCGGCTTCAGTTACCAGGAGATCTCGCCCCGCAACGCCGACAATGAAGAGACCGGTGGCGCATCCTATGTCACTGCGTCGTTCGAGACCCGGATAAAGGTTACCGATACGATCGGGATAGTGCCCTTCATCGATGTCGGGACGGTTTCAGCAGACATTGCGCCCGATTTTTCCGACATTCGGGCCGGTGCAGGCATCGGCGTTCGCTATGCGACGCCATTTGGTCCACTGCGGCTTGATTTTGCAGTACCGCTCAACAAGTACGAGGGTGGCACGGATTTCGGCATCTACGCTGGCATCGGTCAGTCATTCTAAACCCGCTCGCGGCTCGTGGCGCCTCGCGCGCCTTGAGCCGCCATAGAAACGGAGTAATGTCCGCGGCCATGCAGACACTGGCGAAAATCTTGAACTGGATCGTGCGACTGCTGGCCTATTCGGCTGGTGTCGTGCTGGTCCTTCTTGCCATCGCCATCGGTGTTTTCGGCTTCACGTCCTTTGGCGCGCGCATCGTCACCGACAGGGTCGCCTCGAGCCTTTCGAATCGGGATATGACCATCAAGGTTCAGGATCCCGGCGGGCTGCTGACTGGCGGGCTGCGCGCCAGCCAAATCGTGCTCTCCGACACCAGGGGCGTCTTCGCTCGGGTCGACAGGCTGGCGATTAACTGGAATCCCTTGGCGCTCCTAACCGGCCGGTTCCATGCCACAAGCGTCGAAGCCGCGGCAATCCACATCCTCAGACAACCGGTGCGCACACTTCCGTCCCGTCCGGCTGCAGAGGGTCAAAGCGACAGCGGCTTCTCGTTGCCGATCAAGCTCGACATAGACAAGATCGCCCTGCCGGAGATCAACCTCGCCCAACCGCTGATCGGGCGGGCCTTCACACTTGCCGCGGACGGCAGCCTGCGTGCCGACAATGAAGGCGGCAATGCCTCGATCAATGTCCGCCGTCACGATGTTCCGGATGCCAAGCTGATCGCCGATGTCGCCTTCATGCCGGATCGCAACCAGTTGCGGGTGAAGGCAAAACTGACGGAACCAAAGGGCGGGTTGCTCGCAGGTGTCCTGGCGCTGCCCGGCAACCCGGCGGTGGAAATCAGCCTGACCGGAGATGGACCGATCTCGGATTGGCGAGGCCAGCTGCAGGCAGCACTCGACGGACAGCAACGCGCCTCGATCGAAGCGCACCACACGCTGACGCCGGAAAGCCTTCACCACCTCGACCTCAAGGGTGGTGGCGACCTCAGCTCGCTGCTGCCAGCGGCCTTCCGTCCGCTCTTTGCCGGGCAGACGAACATCGACGTCGCCGCGAACTTCGACAACAGGGGAAAGATCGACATCCAGACCGGCAATCTGGCAACCGGCGCGATGGTCATCGCCGCATCGGGCACGCTGGATCCACGAGGCAAGAACAGCCTGAACGCCAATCTCTTGGGAACATCGGGACCCGTCGATTTCCGCTGGCCGCTGACCGAAGGCGAAGCGCGGTTTCTAATTTCCGGCATCAATCTTTCCCTGACCGGCGACGCCAAGGCCTCCCGCCTCAACGCCAGTGCCTCCCTCGATTCCGCCATGTTGCCCCAGGCGACGATTGGCAACGTGAAGCTGACGGCAAAGAGCGACAATTTCAATCTCGCCGGTCGCACCGGAAGCGTTCAGATTACGCTCGCCGCCGGTGATACGTCCTTCGTCAATCCCGACATCAACCGGGCAATTCAAGGCCCCGTTACCATCACCCTGCCATTGCAGATCTCGCCGGATGCGCTCGGCTTCAACGGCGCCACGATCGAAAGCGCTTCGGCAACAGCAGCCCTCAACGGTTCCTACAAATTGAGCGCCAGCGCGTTGACCGGCAATGCCAAGCTGACCATCCAGCCAGCCGCGCTGCCGCCTGCGGTCGCGACGCGTTTCAACGCACCAATCGTGATCGAGGGCCAGGTCGCGGGAACCGTTCCTTCGAAATTCAACGTCTCGAACCTCTCCATCAAGTCGAGCTCCCTCGAGGCGACCGGCGCGGTCGTGCTCGACGAAGATAGGCTCGATGCCAACCTCTCGGGTCGTATTCCGGATATGCAGCCGCTGCTGGCAGGCGCAGCGGGCGAATTGAACTACCAGCTAAGCGCAAAAGGCAATGTTTCGGCTCTCGCAATAGCGGCCAATATCAAAGGGCCATCACTGGTAATGGCCGGCCGGCAGGTCAAAGACCTCGACATCAACGTTTCCGGAACGGCGGACCCGAAGGCGCCGCAAGCAGACATCACCGCCAAGGGCACGATCGACAACCAGCCGATCAACGTCAGCACCGCTGTTCAGGCCGTGGACGGAAACATCCGGCTGCCGTCGATCGCCGCCGACGTCGGCAACAATCGCCTGACCGGCCACGTCGAACTGTCGCCGGCGTTTGCGCCGACCGGACAGGCGACGTTCGACTTCCCGGATATCAGCCTTCTCGCGGCACTTGCCGGACAGAAGGCAGAAGGCGACCTGAAGGGATCGGTCGATATCGCCAACGACAACGGCAGGATCGCCCTCAAGGTCGTAGCATCTGGCAGCGGCCTGAAACGTGACACCTTTGCCATCGTCAGGCCAGACATCAACGTCGCGGTCACCGACCTCAAAGCATTTGCCGCGACTGGCACGATCAAAGCGGAGGAACTTGCTTCCGGTCCTAACAAGGCTGAAAGCCTGGAGCTGAGTTTCACGCAGCAACAGAACCGGACGAACTTCGATCTCGGCGCCAGCTATGATGCCAATCCGTTGGTCGCATCGGGGAATGTCGAGGTGAACGCCGGCACGACGCTGCTTCGCCTCGACCGTTTCTCGGCGAAACCGCGCAACATTCCGGTGGAGCTTGCGTCGCCGTCGGAAGTGTCGATCAGTGGCGGCACCGTGACGCTTGATGCGATGGAACTGAAGACCGGCGATGGCTCGGTCCACCTGAGCGGTACCGTCGGCGAGACTCTTGATATCAAGGCGGACATCCGGAATTTGCCCGCAAGCCTTGCCAACAGTTTCGTGCCGAAGCTCGATGCCGCAGGCACAATTTCGGGGAAGGTCGTCGTGACCGGCACACCGGCAGCGCCGATTGCCAACTTTGACCTGAATTGGAAGGATGCCGCCACCAGCCAGACAAAGGGCGCCGGCCTGTCGCCGCTGGCGATCGGTGCAAACGGGACCTTTGCCGACAACACACTCAATTTTCAAACGAACCTCAGCGGCAAGGGCGGCGTATCGCTGAAGGCCGCTGGCAATGTCGTGACCGGTGGCCCGAACGCGCAGTCGCTGAAGGTGGATGCTGATATCGTCAACATCCCGGCCGGATTGGCGAATGCATTTGTTCCGGATCTTGCCGCCGAAGGTTCGATCTCGGGCAACGTCACGGCGGCCGGGAAGCTGCCCGACCCGGCGCTCGATTTCAAACTGAACTGGAAGAATGCCGCGACGAGCCAGACCAGAAGCGCCAAGCTCTCGTCGCTTGGGCTGACGGCGAGCGGCAACCTCAAGGACAATATTCTCAGCTTCAACACCTACGCACGCGGTAGCGGCAACATGTCGCTAAAGGCGACCGGCACCTACACCGTGGCAGGCGCCGACGCTCAGACGCTGAAGCTCGATGGGCAGCTCGCCAACATTCCGGCTGCCCTGGCCAACGGCTTCGTGCCGAATCTTGCCGCGGAAGGCATGATATCAGGCACGATATCGGCCTCCGGCAAGTTGCCGAAACCGACAGCAACCTTCGACCTTTCCTGGAAGGACGCGGCCACCAGCCACACCAGGGCAGCCCGCCTCTTTGGCATCAACTTGACGGCGACGGGCAATTTCGCGGATGAAAAATTGACCGTCCAGAGCGACCTTAGGGCGGACGGCGGGGTGGCGTTGAACGCCTCCGGCAACGTCTCCCTGGCGGGAACGAAAATCCAGGACCTGACGGCCAACGCCACGATACGCAATCTTCCCGCAAGCCTGGCAAACGCGTTCGTCCCGAACCTCGGCGCCAGTGGTACGATATCAGGCACCGCGTCCGCTTCCGGGACGCTGCAACAGCCGACGGCAAACTTCGACGTCAGCTGGAAGGACCTCGCAACCACTCAGACGAGGGAAGCACGCCTTTCCGCCCTCGCACTTGGCGCCAAGGGAACCTTCGCCAACAACACGCTCGATTTCGAGACGAATCTCGACGGCGATGGCGGCTCCGCCCTCACGGCGAAAGGAAAGGTTACTGTCGAAGGTACGGCCGTGAAGAGCCTGCAGGCGGATGCCACGCTTCGCAACCTTCCTGCCGCGCTGGCAAACAACTTCATGCCTGATCTCGGTGCCGAAGGAACAATCTCGGGAACGGCAACCGCGTCCGGATCGCTACCGATGCCGGCCGTCGATTTCAAGCTCGATTGGAACAACGCCGGGACTCGTCAGACCAGGGCTGCCGGCCTTTCTGGCCTTCGGCTGAACGCGACCGGCAACCTCGCCGACAACAGGCTCTCCTTTGATGCAACGCTGAACAGCACTCGCACCACCCTGCTGAAGGCAAGGGGTACGGCAATCCTCCAAGGCGCCGGAGTCGCGGGCCTCTCGGTCGATGCCGATATCGTGGATCTGCCCGCGAGCCTCGCTAATGGCTTCGTCCCGAACCTGGGGGCGGAAGGAACCATCTCGGGCACGGCAAGGACGTCGGGAACAGCGACCAACCCAATCATCGATTTCAGGCTGGACTGGAGGAATGTCGCAACCACGCAGACGAGGGCATCCGGTATCCGGCCGCTTTCGGCGAATGCAAGCGGAAGGCTTGCGGACGGCAGGGTCGACTTCACGACGAACCTAAGCGGCAGCGGCGTGTCGATGAGAGCTGGCGGCAACTTTGTCATCACTGGACCGAATGCCCCGTCGCTGACGGCCAATGCCGACATCTCCAATCTTCCCGCCGGGCTTGCCAACGCTTTCGTTCCGGGGCTTGCCGCCGAAGGCAATGTTTCGGGCACCGTCAGGGCATCGGGCCGACTGCCCGTGCCCGCTGTGGAATTCAACCTTGACTGGAGGGGCGCCGCCACCAGCCAGACCAGAAGCGCCGGGCTTTCGCCGCTCAGCATAACTGCGAACGGAAGACTGCAAGACAACCGGCTGACGATCGACACCAATGTGACGGGCGAGAGCGGGCTGTCCCTGCGGGGCGGTGGCAACGTTGGCATTACAAGCAATCGCGCGCTGGACCTGCGCTTTTCCGGCAACCTGCCGTTCGCCGTGCTCGGTGCGCAGCTTGCCGCCCAGGGGTTCGTTGCCGATGGCAGGGCCAATTTTGATCTGCAGATTGGCGGCACCGCGGCCGCGCCGTTGATCAACGGCACGGTTGCGACCAGTGGCGCAAGGATCGTCGATGTCCGTCGCAACCTTGCGATCAACAATCTGGCGGCAGACATCCGGTTCACCGGAAACCAAGCCGTGATCTCGCGCCTGACTGGCCAGCTTGCCAGCGGTGGCAGCATCTCAGCATCCGGCAGCATCGGAATCCAACCTGCCTCCAACTTCCCTGCGAACATCGACGTCAGGCTCGACAGAGCGGTCTACGTCGATGGAACGCTCGTGGTGGCGACCGTCGACGGCACGATCGGTTTGCGCGGTCCGCTGCTCGCAAATCCCACCCTGAACGGCAGGCTGCATCTGGAAAGAGCCTCGATCACCGTCCCCGAGAGGCTGCCGACCTCGCTGCGCGAAATCGACGTCAAGCACGTCAACGCCCCCAAGGGGGTTCTTGCCCAGTTGCGCGACGAGTCGCAGCAGGGTGCCCGCGCGAAATCCAACTCCTTCAATCTCGATCTTCAGCTGGACGCTCCCTCGCAGATCTTCGTGCGTGGTCGCGGTATCGATGCCGAACTGGGCGGTAGCGTCACGATCAGGGGAACGGCGGCGGAGCCCGTCGTTTCCGGCGGCTTCACCATGCGGCGCGGTCGCCTGACGATTCTCAACCGACGCCTCGATTTCACCAATAGAAGCCGTATCACCTTTGCCGGTGACCTCACCCCCGCCCTTGAGCTGGAGGCAAGCTCCACTTCCGGTTCCACGACGCTGACGGTCGATGTCAGCGGGCTCGCAACCGATCCCTCGATCACCTTCTCGTCGTCTCCGGCCCTCCCGCAAGACGAAGTTCTGGCGCAACTGATCTTCGGTCAATCAATGTCGAGGCTGTCGCCGGTTCAGATCGCTCAGCTTGCCGATGCCGTCGCCCAGTTGGCCGGCGGGCGCTCCGGATCGCTGTTCCAGGGCCTGCGCAATCAGCTTGGCGTCGACGATTTCGACATCAGCACCGATGCCAAAGGCCGCACCACCGTCAGCGTTGGCCGCTACCTGAATGACCGGACTTATTTCGAATTGCAGCAGACCACCGGCAAGGGCGGCGCGAAGGCAATCATCAATTTCGATGTCGGCCGTGGCGTGAAGTTGCGCGCCGGCGCGGGTGGCGACGGCGAAGGGGAAGCCGGCGTCGTTTACGAACACGAATACTAGAAACCGGTCTTGCTGGTTTTCAGCAGGATGTTGGTTTCCGTCGTATTGATGCCATTGATGAGCCGGATGCGGCGAAGCGTTTCGTCGAAGGAGACGAGGTCGCGGTCCTCAAGTTCGGCAATGAAGTCCCATTTCCCGTTGGTGCTGTGCAGGGCACGCACCTGCGGCAATCCACGGAGCTGATCGGCGACCTTGTCCGCAAGCTTGCCGAGTACTTCGATCATGACGATCGCGCGCACTCCGGCCGCGCGGGTTTCATGGCCGGTGCGAACGGTGAACGCCGTGATTGTGCCGTTGGCAACCAGCCGGTCGATGCGCGCCGCGACCGTCGCACGCGATGCACCGGTCATTGCCGCCAGCGAAGAAACCGGCGTGCGCGCATTGTGTCGCAAGGCGCTGAGAAGTTCTTGGTCGAGATCGTCCATGGCTGCCACTTTGTCAAAATGCACTTATCAAACTGGTCAATCATAGCGCATTATCGGCACTTTTTCATCTATTTGTCGCCGCGCCGATATCTCAATATGCTTTCGGAAAACACGAGCTAAAGAGGGACGCATGCAGCCACAAGCAAGATCGGTCACGCTCATTGGAGCACCACTGGAAGAGGGTTCGGGGCGCAGGGGCGCCGCGATGGGTCCAGCTGCCCTTCGCATCGCGGGCGTCGACCAGACACTGATCGATCTTGGCCATGATGTGGTCGATGCCGGGGATGTTCATGTCGTTCCGGCGCGCGATCTGCCGAACCATCCGAAGGCCCACAACCTGCGTGTCGTCGGCGCATTTACCCGTGCGCTCGAAGCCGGTGTCTATGACGCGGCCGCGGCCGGACGCTTTCCGCTGATCCTTGGCGGCGACCACAGCCTGTCGATGGGCACGGTATCAGGCATGGCGCGCTACGCCGCCCAGCAGGGCCGGCCGCTCTTCGTCCTCTGGCTCGACGCCCATTCCGATTTCAACACCCCGGCGACCTCGCCCTCCGGCAATATCCATGGCATGCCGGTCGCCTATTTCTGCGGCCAGGCCGAACTTGCCGAGATCCTGCCGAAGGACCGCCCCTTCGTTGATCCGCGAAATGTCTTTCAGGTCGGCATCCGGTCGGTCGATGCGTCTGAACGGGAGCTCATCAAGGAGCATGGCGTCAACGTCTTCGACATGCGTTGGCTCGACGAACAGGGCGTTGCCGCGGCGATCCGCCAGATCCTTGGCGTCGTGTCCGATGCCAACGGCCTGCTGCATGTAAGCCTCGATGTCGACTTCCTCGATCCGGAAATCGCGCCCGGCGTCGGCACGACGGTGCCCGGTGGCGCGACGTTCCGTGAAGCGCATCTCATCATGGAGATGCTCTGCGACAGCTGCCTCGTCTCCTCGCTCGACCTCGTGGAGCTGAACCCCTTCCTGGACGACCGTGGCAAGAGCGCCCGGATCCTAGTGGAACTGACGGCAAGCCTCTTCGGCCGCCGCATTTTCGACCGTCCGACCCGCGCCGCCTGAGGAGAACCGACCATGAGCAACTCGAAGAACCTGATCGACACCGAACAGCGCCTCGGCGCCCACAACTACAAGCCGCTCGATGTCGTGTTGACCCGGGGCGAAGGCGTCTATGTCTGGGATACCGACGGCAAGCGGTATCTCGACTGCCTGTCGGCCTATTCGGCGGTGAACCAGGGCCATTGCCACCCCAAGATTCTGGCGGCGATGGTCGAGCAGGCCGGCAAGCTGACGCTGACCTCCCGCGCCTTCCGCAATGACCAGCTCGCCCATCTCTACGAGGAACTCGCGGCGCTGACCGGCTCGCACAAGATCCTGCCGATGAACTCGGGCGCCGAAGCCGTTGAAACCGCCATCAAGGCCGTGCGCAAATGGGGCTACGAGGTGAAGGGCGTGCCTGAGGGCAAGGCCGAGATCATCGTCTGCGCCGACAATTTCCATGGCCGGACCCTGAGCATCATCAGTTTCTCCACGGACCCGGACGCCCGCACCGGCTTCGGTCCCTACACGCCCGGCTTCCGCACGATCCCCTTCGGCGACGCCGACGCGTTTGCCGCCGCCATCAACGAAAACACGGTTGCGGCGCTGATCGAGCCGATTCAGGGCGAAGCAGGCGTCATCATCCCGCCAACCGGCTATTTCAAGCGCGTGCGGGAACTCTGCACTCAACACAAGGTGACCTTGATCCTCGACGAGATCCAGACCGGCCTCGGCCGTACTGGTAAGCTTTTGGCGGAAGAGCATGAGGGGATCGAGGCCGACGTGACGCTGATCGGCAAGGCGCTCTCCGGCGGCTTCTATCCGGTCTCGGCGGTCCTTTCCAATTCCGAAGTGCTGGGTGTCCTGAAGCCGGGGCAGCACGGCTCGACCTTCGGCGGCAACCCGCTTGCCTGCGCCGTGGCGCGCGCGGCACTCAAGGTCCTGACCGAGGAAGGCATGATCGAGAACGCCGCCAAGATGGGCGACTATTTCCAGGAAGGGCTGCGCTCCATCCGCTCCAACATCGTCAAGGACGTGCGCGGCCGCGGACTGATGATGGCGGTCGAACTCGTGCCTGAAGCCGGTGGCGCCCGCCAGTATTGCTACACCCTCAAGGACCGCGGCCTGCTCGCCAAGGACACGCACGAGAACACGATCCGCCTCGCCCCGCCGCTGGTGATCACCAAGAGCCAGGTCGACTGGGCGGTCGAGCAGATCGAAAAGACGCTGGCCTAGTGCTCATCTAGATCGCTGCGAAACAACGACTGGTGTAGCGGCCGTTTGAAACCTATGGTGAGCCCGATCGAGTTGGTCGAGCTCTCTATAGGGGAATGTATGGCCATTGGCTTATGGAAGCGCTCACCGGACCGTCGCCCGCTCGCGATCGCCCATCGCGGGGGCGCAGCACTGGCTGCAGAAAACAGCATCTCTGCCTTCAGGACCGCGGCGGCTGCCGGAGTTGATGCCATAGAGACTGATGTCCGGTTAACGCGGGATGGCGTTCCTGTTTGCGTCCACGATCCGGATCTCTCTCGGCTCTGCGGCGACCCACGAGCCGTGTCGGACCTCGATCTGGCGACATTGCGCAGCCTGCTACCAAGCATAGTGACACTTGGCGATGCCTTGGGCGCGTCTGACCCTTTGGGTATTCTGTTGGACATCAAGCTGAGCCACGAGGGGCAGATTGCGCAAATCATCTCCGACGTTGCGCAGTGCGATGCAATGCGACGCGCGCTCATTGGACTACGCAGTATTGCACTGATCGACACCACCCGCCGTTTGTCGAAAGACGTCGCGATCCTAGCCTTTCTCGAGGATCCTGCGTGCGCTGATGCGGCGCGCGCAGCTGGAGCCGACTGGTTCAGGTTGTGGCAAGGGTGGGCCACTCCAGCTGTGTCTGACGCCGTTCGTGAGGCGGGGATGCGCGTCGCTGTCATGGTTGGGCAGCCTCGTTCGATCGCACTGCCGGAATACCCACCCTTTCCGGTGGGCCAGGTCGACCAGTACGGCCTCGAGCGCATCCTTGCCATCAAACCGGACGCCATCCTGCTTGACGATCCACGAATGATGACGCGGCCTACCGTTTCCACCTGACCAAAAATCAGCGGCCCCAATTTAGATTTGGGCAATACTCTTCGATTAAGGTCCGGAGTAACCGTATCGATACTCATCCACGGGACGAGCGCGCACGGTTTGAAGGCAAGTCGATCCGCGCCAATGGTGGCGCGGTTGCTTCTGCCCTGGCTTTTGGCGGTTGGGACAATACTTATGGCTACAATCAATTCCACGAATTTCAGCGGCGATACGCTCGAGATCATTGCCTTCAGACTTCACGATCAGGAATTCTGCGTAAAAACCACGACGATCCGCGAAATCCGCGGCTGGGCCCCGTCGACACCGATCCCGCACGCGCCAGCCGATGTCATCGGCGTAATGAACCTGCGCGGCTCGGTGATCCCGATCATAGACCTCGCCTTCAAGCTCGGCATGAAGAGCACGGTCGCCAACGAGCGCAGCGCCATCGTCGTGGCCGAAGTCCACAACATGGTCATCGGCATGCTGGTCGACCGCGTCTCGGACATCCTCACGATCTCCTCCAGCCAGGTACAGCCGGTTCCTGAAGTCACCGCTTCCTTCGATCGCGCCTTCTGCGAGGGTATCATCGCCTCGGAGAACGGCATGATCTGCTTCTTGAACCTCGCCAAGATGTTCAAGGAAAGCGAGACGGACGATCTCGCCGCCTGATACCGGCTCCTTGTCCAGATAAAAGCCGCCTTGAGGGCGGCTTTTTGTTGATAGTGTGCTGGCAGGAAACTGTGGCGGCAGACTGGCCGGACTCGGACGCTGGCGTCGATACCCAGCGCCGTCTCCACCATTCGAGATCCTAGTTGGCACTGGCCGCCGGCTCAGGCTGTTTGATCAAGGGGGCGGCCTGGACAACGAGCGGACTGAGGCCATTGCCCTCCCGCTCCATGATCTCGAACAACTGCCGCCGCATGCGCGGTTCCCAGAACTTGTTGATATGCGTCGCCACGCCCTGCGCGGCTTCGCTCTCCGGCTGGGTCTTGAAGAAGGTCGCGATCTGGTTGGCCATATAGACGAGCTTGGACTGCGTATCATGCGACATCGGATATGCTTCCCGGATGAATGCGGTGCGGATGCGTGAAAATCTCGAAGTCCTCGCCTCGCACCAGGGCGACGAGGGTCATGCCGGCCTCCTCGGCGGTACGAATTGCAAGAGCAGTCGGTGCGGAAATGGCAACGAGGACGGAGGCGCCGAGGATTGCCGCCTTCTGCACCATCTCGACGGACAGGCGGCTGGTAACGGCGACAATGCCTTCCGCGCCGGATTGCCGTTGCCTAGTGATCGCGCCACACAGCTTGTCGAGCGCATTGTGCCGGCCCACATCCTCGCGCACCGCCAGCAGTCCCTTGCCCGGCACATAGAAGCCGGCGCCGTGCACGGCGCGCGTCTCGCGATGCAGCGGCTGCGCACCGTTCAGCAGCGAGATGGCCTGAACGATATCGCGATGAGTGACTTGAAGCGACACATCGGCGACGTCAGGAACCTTGCGAACGGCCTGTTCGATCGACTCGATGCCGCAGAGCCCGCAGCCGACCGGTCCGGCCATGCTGCGTCGGCGGGCTGTCAACGCGGCGGCGACCTCGTCAACGAGAGAGATCTGGACGTCAATGCCCTTCTTGCCATTGACAATCTCAATTGCAGCGATCTGCCCGATGTCGGAGATGATCCCTTCCGTCAGGCTGAAGCCGATGGCGAAATCCTCGAGATTGCCGGGCGTTCCCATCATCACCGCATGCGTGCTGCCACCATAGGAAAAGGCGATCGGCACCTCCTCCGGAACGATCCGCTCGCCGGGCATGACGACGCCGCCGCTGCGGGCGGCGCGCTTCACGGCAAGGCGGGTCGGGCGGTCGCTCATCACTCGGCAGGCTCCAGTTTGCCAACGATGCGGCGGCTTTGGCGTGCCTGCTCGTCATAGTCGCGCTGCCAATCGGTCGGGCCGTTGGAAGGCGAGACCTGCACCGCCGTCACCTTGTATTCCGGGCAGTTCGTCGCCCAGTCGGAGAAGTCGGTGGTGATGACATTCGCCTGCGTGTCCGGATGGTGGAAGGTCGTGTAGACGACGCCGGGCGCGACGCGATCGGTGATCAGCGCACGCAAGGTGGTGTCGCCCGAGCGGCTCATCAGCTTCACCCAATCGCCATCGCGAATGCCGCGCTGTTCGGCATCGTGCGGATGGACCTCCAACCGGTCTTCGGAATGCCAGACGACATTTTCGGTGCGGCGCGTCTGGGCGCCGACATTGTACTGGCTGAGAATGCGCCCGGTCGTCAGCAGCAGCGGGAAGCGCGGTCCCGTCCGCTCATCGGTCGCGACATATTCCGTGCGGATGAACTTGCCCTTGCCGCGGACGAAGCCGTCGACATGCATGATTGGCGAGCCCAGTGGATGTGCCTCATTGCAGGGCCACTGCACGGAGCCCACCTTGTCAAGATAGTCGTAGGAGACCAGCGCGAAGCTTGGCGTCGTTGCGGCGATCTCGTCCATGATCTCCGAAGGATGCGTGTAGTTCCAGGGAAGGCCCATGGCCTGCGCCATCTTTTGCGTCACCTCCCAATCGGCATAGCCGTTGCGGGGACTCATGACCTTGCGAACACGGTTGATGCGGCGCTCGGCATTGGTGAAGGTACCGTCCTTCTCAAGGAAGCTGGACCCCGGGAGGAAGACATGCGCGTAGTTCGCCGTCTCGTTCAGGAAGAGGTCGTGCACGACGACGCATTCCATGGCGGCGAGGCCGGCCGCGACGTGCTTGGTATCGGGGTCGGACTGCAGGATGTCTTCACCCTGGACGTAGAGGCCCTTGAACGATCCGTCGACCGCTGCATCCAGCATATTCGGAATGCGCAGACCCGGCTCGTTGCTGATCTTGACGCCCCACAACTTCTCGAAGATGTCGCGCGTCGCGTCGTCTGAGATGTGGCGATAGCCGGGCAGCTCATGCGGGAAGGAGCCCATGTCGCAGGAGCCCTGCACGTTGTTCTGGCCACGCAGCGGGTTCACGCCAACGCCGGGGCGACCGATATTGCCGGTGACCATGGCGAGGTTGGCGATCGCCATGACAGTGGTCGAACCCTGGCTATGCTCGGTAACGCCGAGGCCATAGTAGATCGCGCCGTTGCCGCCGGTGGCGTAGAGACGCGCCGCGCCGCGCACGAAATCGGCTGGAACGCCGGTGAACCTCTCCGATGCTTCGGGGCTATGATGCGGCTCGGCGACAAAGCTTGCCCAATCCTCGAACTCTGACCAGTCGCAGCGTTCGCGAATGAAGGCTTCGTTAAACAGCCCCTCGGTCACGATGACATGCGCGAGCGATGTCAGGATCGCGACATTCGTGCCGGGCTTCAGCGGCAGATGATAGGAGGCTTCGACATGTGGCGAACGCACGATGTCGGTGCGGCGCGGGTCGATGACGATGAGCTTGGCGCCCTGCCGCAGCCGCTTCTTCAGGCGCGAGGCAAAGACCGGGTGTCCATCGGTCGGGTTGGCGCCGATGATGACGACGACATCGCTCTTCTCGACGCTGTCGAAGTCCTGTGTGCCGGCCGACGTGCCGAAGGCCTGGCCGAGACCGTAGCCGGTCGGCGAATGGCAAACGCGGGCGCAGGTGTCGACGTTGTTGTTGCGGAAGCCGGCGCGCACTAGCTTCTGCACCAGATAGGTTTCCTCATTTGTGCAGCGAGACGACGTGATGCCGCCGACCGAGTCGCGGCCATACTGATACTGGATGCGGCGGAATTCCGAGGCGACATGCGCGAAGGCCTCGTCCCAAGTCACTTCGCGCCAGGGGTCGGTGATCTTCTCGCGGATCATCGGATTGAGGATGCGGTCCTTGTGGCTGGAATAGCCGTAGGCGAAGCGGCCCTTGACGCAGGAATGGCCGCGGTTCGCCTGTCCGTCCTTCCAGGGCACCATGCGCACCAGTTCTTCGCCGCGCATCTCCGCCTTGAAGGAACAGCCGACGCCGCAATAGGCGCAGGTGGTGACAACGGAATGCTCCGGCTGGCCGATCTCGATTACCGACTTTTCGATCAGCGTCGCTGTCGGGCAGGCCTGCACGCAGGCGCCGCAGGAAACACATTCGGACGAGACGAAGTCCTCATGCATTCCGGCTGAAACACGTGAATCGAAGCCGCGGCCTTCAATGGTCAGCGCGAAGGTGCCCTGCACTTCCTCGCAAGCGCGCACGCAGCGCGAACAGACGATGCATTTGGCCGGATCGAAGGTGAAGTAAGGATTGGACTCGTCCTTCGGCGCCCATTTGAGATTGAGATCGCCGTTGTTGCGTGCCTTGACGTGATTGTCGCCATCATAGCCATAACGCACGTCGCGGAGACCGACGGCGCCCGCCATGTCCTGAAGCTCGCAATCGCCGTTGGCCGCACAGGTCAGACAGTCGAGCGGATGGTCGGAGATGTAGAGCTCCATCACGCCCTTGCGGACATCCTTCAGCCGGTTCGTCTGCGTCGAAACAACCATATCAGGTGCAACCGGCGTCGTGCAGGACGCAGGGAGACCCGCCCGCCCCTCAATCTCGACCAGGCAGAGCCGACAGGAGCCGAAGGCATCCATCATGTCGGTGGCGCAGAGCTTCGGGATCTCGATGCCCGCGTCCATCGACGCGCGCATGACGGATGTTCCCTCCGGCACCGTCACCTGGTTACCATCAATGGTGAGCGTCACCATGGTTTCGGAGGTCGAGGCCGGCGTGCCGTAGTCTATTTCGTGGACGAGAGGCATGGTCTTACTCCGCCGCTTCGATAAGAGGTGTGGGAACGAAATCTTCGGGGAAATGCGTCATGGCGCTCATGACCGGATAGGGCGTGAAGCCCCCGAGCGCGCAGAGCGACCCGAATTTCATGGTGTTGCAGAGATCGGCAAGCAGCTCGCGGTTCTTCTCCGGCTCGATGCCGCGGGCGATCTTGTCCGCCGTTTCGACGCCGCGCGTCGAGCCGATGCGGCAGGGCGTGCACTTGCCGCAGCTTTCGACGGCGCAGAATTCCATTGCGAACCGGGCCTGCTTCAGCATGTCAGCACTCTCGTCGAAGACGACGATACCGGCATGGCCGATCAGTCCGTCCTTGGCAGCGAAAGCCTCGTAGTCGAATGGCGTGTCGAACAGGGAGCGCGGGAAATAGGCGCCGAGGGGACCGCCGACCTGAACCGCCTTCACCGGCCGCCCGGATGCCGTTCCGCCGGCAATGTCATCGACCAGGTCGCCGAGCGAAATGCCGAAAGCCGTCTCGAACAGACCGCCATGCTTCACATTGCCGGCGATCTGGATCGGAATGGTTCCGCGCGACCGGCCGAGGCCGAAGTCGCGGTAATAGGCCGCCCCCTTGTCCATGATCACGGGCACGGAAGCGAGCGAAATGACATTGTTGATGACGGTCGGACAGTCGAAGAGGCCCTTGTGGGCCGGCAGAGGTGGCTTGGCACGGACGATACCACGCTTGCCTTCGAGGCTGTTGAGAAGCGCCGTCTCCTCGCCGCAGACATACGCGCCCGCGCCGGTGCGGACTTCCATGTCGAAAGCCTTGCCAGAGCCCAGAACCGACGTGCCGAGAATGCCGGCGCTGCGGGCAATATCGATCGCCCGGCTCATCGCCGCGATCGCATGCGGATATTCCGAGCGGGTATAGATGAAGCCCTTCTTCGCGCCCGTTGCAAGGCCCGCGATCGCCATGCCTTCTATCAGCACGAAGGGATCGCCTTCCATGATCATTCGGTCGGCAAAGGTGCCGCTGTCGCCCTCATCGGCATTGCAGACGATGTATTTGCGATCACCGGGAGCGTCGAGCACCGTCTTCCACTTGATGCCCGTCGGGAAACCTGCGCCACCGCGGCCACGCAGGCCGGAATCGGTGACTTCCTTGACGACATCGGCGGGCGACATCGAAACCGCGCGACGCAAGCCGGCGAGGCCGCCGTGAGCCTCATAGTCATCAAGGGAAAGCGGATCGGTGATGCCGCAGCGGGCGAAGGTCAGGCGCGTCTGACGCTTGAGGAACGGAAGTTCCTCGACCTCGCCAAGACAGAGGGGATGATCGGCGCCGGTAATCAATCCGGCATCAAACAGCGAAACGACGTCCTTTGCCTTCACAGGCCCATAGCCGATGCGCTTGCCCGAGACCTCAACCTCGACCAGCGGCTCCAGCCAATGCATGCCGCGCGAGCCATTGCGCACGATCTTGGCGTCGAGGCCGCGCGCCACAATCTGCTCGGAGATCGCCTTGGCCACATGCTCGGCGCCCAATGCCATGGCCGCGGCGTCGCAGGGAACATAGATCCGGACGGTCATCGGCGTGCCTCCGAAATCAGCGCCTCGAGATCGGCGGCATCCACCCGGCCATGAACCTCGCCATCCATCATCGCGGACGGGGAGCAGGAACAGAGCCCCAGACAGAAGACGGGCTCGAGGGTAATCGCTCCATCCGGCGTCGTACCGTGCCAGTCGATGCCCAGCAGCGCCTTGACGCGTCCGGCAAGCGCATCGCCTCCCATCGATTGGCAGGCCTCGGCACGACAGAGCCTCAGCACATGCCGGCCAGCGGGATGGTCGCGATAATCGTGGTAAAAGGTAACAACGCCGTGCACCTCTGCACGCGAGAGATTGAGCTCCTTCGCGATGACGGGCAGCGCTTCTTGCGGCACATGGCCGAACTCATCCTGGATCTCGTGCAGGATCGGCAGAAGCGGACCTTCGAGATGCTTGAGTTGATCGATGATCGCGATGGTGCGCGTTGCGATATCGCCGTTGGCGACATGGATATTCATCAGCAGCCCTCCCACGGCCTGCACATTGCGCGTCGCGGGCCTGGGCAGGCGGGCTTTCCTCAGAACCCTATGGCCGACAGAACCGCTCGCGTCCGTTCATTATAGAACTTTCTCAGGGATGGACGAAGCGATCAATAATGCTGTTCCGTCAATCGATAGAAGATTCCTATCAAGAATCGGGGTCTTCAGCGAGAATCCGAGCCTCATGCAGCAAGGCGGAAACCAATGGCGTGAACGGTTCACGATGCGTCGCAACCAGACCAACAAGATGATGTGCCCGCGGCTCGGTGATCGGGATCATCCGTATTTCGGCCGGAAAGCCGAAGGATTTCGCGACATTGCGGGGCATGATGCTGGCCCATCGCCCGGTTCGGACGTGCGAGAAGAGCACGATCATCGAATTCGATTCGAGCGTCGGATGCGCCGTGACGCCCACTTCGGCCAGATGCTGGTTGATGATACGGCGGTTTTGCATGTCCGCAGTCAATAGACAAAGCCGAAGATCGCCCACTTCCTTCCAGGTGACGCTGTCGCGCTCCGAAAGAGGGCTGCCGGCGGCGGTAATGAGATTGTAGTGCTCGGCATAGAGCGGCACGCTGGTTACCCGCCCGAGCGGCTCGTTTTCCAGATAGGTGATGCCGGCATCGATCTCGAGATTCTCCAGCATGCTCAGCACTTGCAGCGAATTGCGCGACACAATCGAAAAGGTCACATCCGGATGGCGCTCCTGAAACGGCGTCGTAATGCGCGGCAGCATGGCCAACGCCGTCGGGATTGCCGCAATCTTTATATGTCCCGAAAGGCCCGTACGCGCCGCCCGCATCTCCTGGCGCATCGTGCGGGCATCGCCGACGATGCGCCGCGCCCATTCGAGCACCCGCTGTCCCTCGGGCGTTAACCCCTGGAAACGCGAGCCGCGCTGCACCAGCATGACGCCAAGCTGATCCTCGAGCTGACGAATGGCGGCAGATAACGTCGGCTGCGAAATGCCGCACTCTTCCGCGGCCCGGCCGAAGTGCTTCTCGTTGGCGAGCGCGATAAAGAATTCCAACTTGTCGATCATCCGGCCTCCGCACCGAATTGCAGCACAGCGTCATTTTCACGCTCGGGAAAGCGCTCCGCAAGGTCGGTTAACTGCCTTACGTTCTCGAAACCGTCGCGAACGAAAAATGCAGCAGCAAGGTCGTGTCCGAATGAGCGACGCTGGGAGAACACCTCCAGAAGGGCCCCTCGTCAGCAGATGAGCTGGCCACCATTGATCTCCAGCACCTGCCCGGTGATGTAGCCGGATAGAGAAGGCGCCGAAAGGAAGAGATAGGCGGGGGCGCAATCTTCCGAGGTCCCCAATCGCTGCAAGGGAATGGTCTTGCGAGCCTGTTCCAGCTTTTCCGGCGACGAGTACCGTTGGTGAAAGTCGGTCTCGATCGTTCCCGGCGACACGCAGTTGACGCGAATGTTGTCGGGTGCGAGTTCCCTTGCCAGCGCCTTCGAATAGGTCGCGACGAAGGCTTTCGACGCCGAATAGATCGCCGAACCGGGACTTCCGCCCGTCAGCGCGGAAATCGAGACCGTGTTGACGATCGACGCTTCCTGCGATGCGCGGAGCGCCGGCAGGAGCCCACGCGTCACTTCCACAACCGACGTCTGGTTCAGCCGTACGATCACTTCGTATTGTTCGTCGGTCAGCGCACCGGCCGGAAAGCGACCGACCATGGTGCCGGCGTTGTTGACCAGCACGTGGATCCGGTCGAACGTTGCGAGGGCTTTTTCGGCAAACGCGCTGGTGCCGCCCTGTGTCGAAAAATCGGCGGTAACGAGAAAAGCTCGCCGGTCTTCCTCCGCCGTCAGCAGGAAATCCGGCAAATCGCGCGCGGCGCTGCGCCCGAGGTGCACCAATACCCTCGCTCCGCAGTTGAGAAACTGCCGCGCCACCTCCAGGCCGATGCCGCGACCGCCACCGGTGACAACCACGTTGCGGTTTTCGAACAGCTTGGGGTGAAACATCCAGTCCTCCACAGCGTGAGCGAGCTGTTTGCAGCTCTTGCATTGTTCTGATGCCGCGCGGGGAGCGCTGCCTAGTCGTCGGTTTCCAGCAGGCGCGGACCCGGCCCATCTCTGGCTAGCCGATCATAGGGATTGCGCAGCGGGCAGCTTTCAACCGAGAGGCAACCACAGCCAATGCAATCCGTCAACCTGTCGCGCAAGGCAACGAGGCGATGGATGCGGGCATCGAGATCGTCCTTCCAGAGGGCCGACAGGCGCTGCCAATCCGTAGCAGTCGGCGTGCGGCCCTGCGGCAGCGTATCGAAAGCGGCCTGGATCTCCGCCAACGGAATGCCCACGCGCTGCGCCACCTTGATGATGCCGAGACGGCGGAGCACGTCGCGACCGAACCGGCGTTGATTGCCACGAGAGCGGATACTCGAGATGAGGCCCTTTGCTTCGTAGAAGTGTAGTGCAGAGACGGCAAGGCCGCTGCGCTCGGCAACTTCGCCGATGGACAGCAGCTTCCTGAATGGATTGCTGGAGCCTTCTTCCACAGTCTCAGCCTCAAGTTAACTTGAGGTACTATAGCCGAGTGCTTCGCGATCGGAAGCCTACATCGTGGCGAGGACAGACGGCAGAAAAGAAAAATGCGGCCCGAAGGCCGCTTCAAAACGCCGGACGTTGGCGTAGATCAATCCTGGTCGATCACACCCTGCAGGTGCGTCAGTTCCATGATGTAGTGTTCCAGGCGCGACTTGTGCTCATGATGCACGGCGTCTTCGATCTCGCGCTTCGCCGCTTCGATGCGAAGCGTCAGCTCGTCCTTGGAGAGATCCTGAACGATGACCGCGGATTCAGCCAGCAGCGTGCAGCCGGTCGGCAGAATATCGGCGAAACCGCCGAAAACCACGTAGTCCTGCTTCGAGCCATTGGCGAAACGAACGCTGACGATGCCGGGCTTGATGGTCGTCATCGTCGGGGCGTGGTTCGCCATAACCGTCATCTCGCCGTCGGTTGCCGGAATGACAACTTCGGTCACCATCTCCGAAAGGAGCAGGCGCTCGGGAGACACGAGTTCAAAATTGAAATTGTCAGCCATCAGTGACTTACCTTCTCGGCGGCTTCTGTATCTTGCAAGTTCGTCCCGCAGAACGGGCAATGTGCTATCGCCTGATCGAGATATCCAAGACCTTCCTCGGTCTGGATCAGTCCTACCACCATCATCATCTTGCCGTCGTTCGATCTGTAGATCGTCGGTGCGGCCGGGGCAGGAAGCTCTGCTGCGACTTCCCGAAGGGCGTCGCAGCAGAAGATCTCGTTAAGAGCGTCGCTCATCAGGCCGCTGCGGACAGCTTCTTGGCCTTCTCGATGGCTTCGTCGATCGAGCCAACCATGTAGAAGGCAGCTTCCGGCAGGTGGTCGTATTCGCCGTTGACGAGGCCCTTGAAGCCCTTGATCGTGTCTTCGAGGGCGACCAGCTTGCCCGGCGAACCGGTGAAGACTTCGGCAACGAAGAACGGCTGCGACAGGAAGCGCTCGATCTTACGGGCGCGGGCAACGGCCAGCTTGTCCTCTTCGGACAGTTCGTCCATGCCCAGGATGGCGATGATGTCCTGCAGGGCCTTGTAGCGCTGTAGCGTCGACTGAACCTTACGAGCCACTTCGTAGTGCTCTTCGCCGACAACGATCGGGTCGAGCATGCGCGACGTGGAGTCGAGCGGGTCGACCGCCGGGTAGATACCCTTTTCAGCGATCGAGCGCGACAGAACGGTCGTTGCGTCCAGGTGGGCGAACGAGGTTGCCGGAGCCGGGTCGGTCAAGTCGTCGGCCGGAACGTAAATGGCCTGAACCGAGGTGATCGAGCCGGTCGTCGTGGTCGTGATGCGCTCCTGCATCTGGCCCATGTCCGTTGCGAGCGTCGGCTGGTAGCCAACGGCCGAAGGAATGCGGCCGAGCAGAGCCGACACTTCGGAACCTGCCTGCGTGAAGCGGAAGATGTTGTCGACGAAGAACAGAACGTCCTGGCCCTGGTCGCGGAAGTTTTCAGCAACCGTCAGACCGGTGAGAGCGACGCGAGCGCGGGCGCCCGGCGGTTCGTTCATCTGGCCGTAAACGAGAGCGGCCTTGGAGCCTTCGCCGCCGCCGTGTTTGTTAACGCCGGATTCGATCATCTCGTGGTAGAGGTCGTTACCTTCGCGGGTACGCTCACCCACGCCGGCGAATACCGAGTAACCACCGTGCGCCTTGGCGACGTTGTTGATCAGTTCCATGATGAGAACGGTCTTGCCGACGCCTGCGCCGCCGAAGAGGCCGATCTTGCCGCCCTTTGCGTAAGGAGCGAGAAGGTCGACGACCTTGATGCCGGTGACGAGGATCTGTGCTTCCGTCGACTGATCGACGTAAGCCGGAGCGTCCTGGTGGATAGCGCGCTTGGAAGCGGTGACCAACGGACCTGCTTCGTCGACCGGCTCGCCGATGACGTTCATGATACGGCCGAGCGTTTCCGGACCAACCGGAACGGCAATCGGAGCACCGGTGTCAGAAACCGCCTGACCGCGAACCAGACCTTCGGTCGAGTCCATGGCGATCGTGCGAACTTCGTTCTCGCCGAGGTGCTGCGCTACTTCGAGAACCAGGCGGTTGCCGCCGTTGCTCGTTTCAAGCGCGTTCAAAATCGCCGGCAGTTCGCCTTCGAAAGCAACGTCCACGACGGCGCCGATAACCTGCGTGACCTTGCCGGCAGAGCCTGCCGCAGTCTTGGGGGTAGCTGCCTTAGCCATCTTCTTACCCTCTTTTCCCTAACCTCAGAGCGCTTCCGCGCCCGAAATGATTTCAATGAGTTCCTTGGTGATCTGAGCCTGACGCTGACGGTTGTAGTTGAGCGTCAGCTTGTTGATCATTTCACCAGCGTTGCGCGTTGCATTGTCCATCGCGCTCATCTTGGCGCCCATTTCACCGGCGACGTTCTCAAGGAGCGCGCGGAAGATCTGGACGGAAATATTGCGCGGGATCAGATCCTCGAGGATCGATGCCGGATCCGGCTCATACTCGTAGACTGCGCCGGCGTGCTCCGCATCCTCTGCAACAGCCGTGGGGGCCGATGCGGGGATGAGCTGCTGTGCCGTCGGAACCTGCGAGATGACCGACTTGAATTCGGAGTAGAACAACGTGCAGACGTCGAACTCATCGGCTTCGAACATGTCGATGATGCGCTTGCCGATCTGGTCGGCATTCTCGAAACCGACCTTCTTCACATCACGCAATTCCTTGCGCTCGACGATGAGCGAAGCGAATTCGCGGCGCAGAACGTCGTAGCCCTTCTTGCCGACGGTAAAGATCTTGACGGTCTTGCCTTCAGCGAGAAGCCTGCGAGCGTGATCGCGCGCAAAACGCGAGATCTGCGAGTTGAAGCCGCCGCACAAGCCGCGTTCGGCGGTGCAGACGACCAGCAAGTGAACCTGGTCCTTGCCGTTGCCGGTCATCAGCGCCGGCGCACCGTCGGCCTCCGTCATCGCACCGGCGATGTTTGCCAGAACGGCACCCATGCGCTGCGAGTACGGACGGGCGGCCTCGGCCGCCTCCTGGGCACGCCGAAGCTTCGCCGCGGCGACCATTTTCATCGCCTTGGTGATCTTCTGCGTCGCCTTGACGGAGGCGATCCGGTTTTTCAGATCCTTAAGTGAAGGCATCCGTTATCCGTCCTTTGGGTCCGATTAGGCGAAGGACTTCGCGAAGCTATCGATGGCAGCCGTGAGCTTGCCCTTCGTATCGTCGCTGATTGCCTTGTCCGTACGGATCGTGTCGAGGATAGCCGAGCCTTCCGAGCGAAGGTACGACAGCAGGCCCTGTTCGAACTTGCCGACCTGTGCGACCGGGATCTTGTCGAGATAGCCGTTGACGCCAGCGAAGATCACCGCGACCTGCTCTTCCGTCTTCAGCGGCGAGAACTGCGGCTGCTTCAGGAGTTCGGTCAGGCGCGCACCGCGGTTCAGCAGGCGCTGCGTCGAGGCGTCGAGGTCGGAGCCGAACTGAGCGAAGGCGGCCATTTCGCGATACTGGGCGAGTTCGCCCTTGATCGAGCCGGCAACCTGCTTCATCGCCTTGACCTGCGCGGCGGAGCCGACGCGCGAAACCGACAGACCGACGTTAACGGCCGGACGGATACCCTGATAGAACAGGTCGGTTTCGAGGAAGATCTGGCCGTCGGTGATCGAGATCACGTTGGTCGGAATGAACGCCGAAACGTCGTTGCCCTGGGTTTCGATGACAGGCAGAGCCGTCAGAGAGCCAGCGCCCTTTTCGTCGGAGAGCTTTGCAGCGCGCTCGAGGAGACGCGAATGCAGATAGAAAACGTCGCCCGGGTAAGCTTCGCGGCCCGGCGGGCGGCGCAGCAGCAGCGACATCTGGCGGTAAGCAACAGCCTGCTTGGACAGGTCGTCGTAACCGATCAGCGCGTGCTGACCGTTGTCACGGAAGTATTCGCCCATCGTGCAACCAGCGAACGGCGCCAGGTACTGCATCGGAGCCGGATCGGAAGCGGTCGCGGCAACGACGATCGAGTACTTCATTGCGCCGCGTTCTTCGAGAACCTTGACGAACTGGGCAACGGTCGAACGCTTCTGGCCGATAGCGACGTAGACGCAGAACAGTTTCTCGCTGTCCGGGCCGTTGTCGTGGATGGCCTTCTGGTTCAGGATCGTGTCGAGAATGATCGCGGTCTTGCCGGTCTGGCGGTCGCCGATGACGAGCTCGCGCTGGCCACGACCGACCGGGATGAGCGCGTCGATGGCCTTGAGGCCGGTCGACATCGGCTCATGAACCGACTTGCGTGGAATGATGCCCGGAGCCTTGACGTCGACGCGCGCGCGGCGGGTCGAATTGATCGGGCCCTTGCCGTCGATCGGGTTGCCGAGAGCGTCGACAACGCGGCCGAGCAGTTCCGGACCAACCGGAACGTCAACGATGGCGCCGGTCCGCTTGACGGTGTCGCCTTCCTTGATGTCGCGGTCCGAACCGAAAATAACAACACCGACGTTGTCCGATTCCAGGTTCAGCGCCATGCCACGGATGCCGCCGGGGAACTCGACCATTTCGCCTGCCTGAACATTGTCCAGACCGTAAACGCGAGCGATACCGTCACCGACGGAGAGAACCTGACCGACTTCCGAGACTTCTGCCTCTTTGCCGAAGTTTTTGATCTGGTCTTTGAGAATTGCGGAAATTTCCGCCGCGCGGATATCCATCAGCCGACCTCTTTCAATGCAAGCTTAAGGGTAGAGAGTTTCGTACGAAGAGACGTATCAATCTGACGGGACCCGACCTTCACGATCAGACCACCAAGAATTGACGGATCGATCGTGACAGCAATCGCCACGTCTTTGCCGGTGACGCCCTTGAGCGCCGCCTTCAATTCAGTTTCCTGCGCCGCAGTCAGCGCATGGGCCGAGGTAACCTCGGCAGTAATTTCGCCGCGATGGTTTGCAGCGATGATGCGGAAGGCCCTGATCATGCCCGGGAGAGCAAAGAGGCGGCGGTTACGCGCCACGACCTTCAGAAAGTTCGCGAAGAAGCCGCTGATACCAGCCTTCTCGCTGATGGCGACAATCGCCTTGAGCTGATCGTCGGCCGAAAAAACAGGGCTCGAAACAAAACGCTTCAGGTCGCCGCTCTCGTCGAGCATCGCCTGGAACCGGTCGAGGTCCCTGGTGACGCTTTCGACTGCGCCCTGCTCAAGCGCCAACTCGAACAGCGACGAGGCATAGCGCTCTGCAACACCAGAAGTAAGCTGGGATGTGTCTGCCACTGGCCCAAATTTCCCTGATTTCAACTCAAAATCCGGTCCCCGGCGGGCGCCTGACCTAGGATCTTGAATTCGTTATGATTTCCCCCAGAAATCGCAAGAGAGCCTCTTGCTTCTTCCGAAATTCGGGGTCCGTCTAACATAGGATGTTCGGACTCGCAACACGCGTAACGCCCGAATACGGCTTTCCCATCGATTTCTAACGCAAAAATGCTCAAAGCCCGGCAGCGAAGTGCTCAGCGCGAGAAATATCAGCTCAACTCAAGCGGAAAAGAAACCAAATACATAGGCGAGCGGAAGCGCAGCCAGAACGATTTGCACAACCAGAAGTAAATAGTTGAGAATCGTGCTCCCCTTATCTGAAAGGAGCGAAATGATGCGCGCAAATGCGGCCATGGCGAAGGAGGCGCCAAGCGCCATGTAGATCCAGTTCTGCGCCAACATGATGGCCGAGAGACCGAAGCCGAGATAGAAACCGCCGACCGATCGTTGCTCGGCGTAGCCGTCACGGCGGCCCTCGCGCGGCATGAGGCCGAACAACCGCATCGCATAACCTGGCGCGAACATGATGACAAAGCCCGCCAGCGCCGCGAACGCGGCGGCTGCGAAAGCGAGCTGTTCCCCAAGCTCCGTTGGAAAGTAAAAATCCATCATCGACCCCGAATCCCTTGTTTCGGCTTCCTTATGCCATGATTGGCTTGCCCGGCAAAAGCCCGTTCGGGAGCGATCTACAGGAAGCTTTGGGGATCCACGTCGAGCTGTACATGCACCGATCCGCGCTCCTTCGGCGCCTGCGCAAGCATGGCCCTGAGAAATGCCTGCATGTCCGAGTTCCTCCGTCCATGCACGAGAAGCCGGAAGCGATAGCGGCCGCGCACCAGCGCAAGCGGCGCTTCCGCAGGCCCGAGCACCGAGATGCCGGAGACATGAGGCGCGGCGTTTCGGATGCCGCGGGCATGGTTTTCCGCATCATGGCGCGTTTCCGCCGAAACGATGATCGACGCCAGCCGTCCGAACGGCGGCAGGATGGCGCGCTCCCGCTCGGCGATCTCGCGTTCGTAGAAGGCGCTTGCATCGCCCGACACGATCGCCTGCATGACGGGATGCTGAGGCTGGTAGGTCTGCAACAGGCCGTGGCTTTTCAGGCCGGTGCGGCCGGCGCGGCCCGTCACCTGCGACAGCAGCTGAAAGGTACGCTCGGCGGCACGCGGGTCGCCATTGGCGAGGCCGAGATCGGCATCGACGATGCCGACCAGCGTCATCAGCGGGAAATTGTGACCCTTGGCGACAAGCTGCGTGCCGATGACGATATCGGCCTCGCCCTTGGCAATGGCCTCGAGCTCAAGGCGCAACCGTTTGACGCCGCCCATCATGTCGGACGAGAGGACGATGGTTCGCGCCTCGGGGAAATGGCGTTCCACCTCCTCGGCAATGCGTTCGACGCCCGGTCCGCAGGCAACGAGGTGATCAAGCGTTCCGCATTCGGGGCAGGCTTCCGGGGTGTGCTCGGCATGGCCGCACTGATGGCATTGCAGCTGCCTCTTGAACCGGTGTTCGACGAGCCAGCTGGAGCACTGCGGGCACTGGAAGCGATGTCCACAGACGCGGCAGAGCGTCAGCGGCGCATAGCCCCGCCGGTTCAGGAAGAGGAGCGCCTGCTGCTGCTTTTCGACCGTCTTGCCGATCGCGCGGATCAGGACCGGCGACAGGAAGCCGCCGCGCTCGGGGGCATGGCGGCGCATGTCGATCAAGTGCAGATCCGGCAACGCCGCATCGCCGAATCGGGTCGGCATGTGAATGGTGCTGTAACGCCCGCTCTGCCCATTGACCTGGCTTTCGACCGAGGGGGTGGCGGAGACGAGAACCACCGGGAAATCGCCGATGCGCGCACGCACGACCGCCATGTCGCGCGCATTGTAATAGACACGGTCCTCCTGCTTGTAGGCCGGATCATGCTCTTCATCGACGATGATAAGACCTAGATCCTCGAACGGCAGGAACAGAGCCGAACGCGCGCCGGCAACGACGCGGACCTCGCCGGTGACCGCCTGACGCCAGACCTTCTCGCGGGTGCGCGGGGCCAGATCGGAATGCCATTCGGCGGGCTTGGCACCGAAACGATATTGGAAGCGCTCGAGAAAGCTTGCCGTCAGCGCGATCTCCGGCAGCAGAATCAGAACCTGCTTGCCGCGTCTCAGCGTTTCCGCGATCGCCTCGAAATAGACTTCCGTCTTTCCCGAACCGGTGACGCCGTCGATCAGCGAGACGGCGAACTCACCCTTTCGAACTTCGGCGAGAATCTCGTCGGCCGCCTCCCTTTGCGGGCCTTCCAGCCGCGCGCCCACGAATTCGGGATCGGGTTTGGCGACCACCGGCGGTGGCGGCAGGAAGACGGTTTCGAAAATGCCCTGGCTTACCAGACCGTCGACGACGCTCGTCGAGACGCCCGCGGCATGGGCAAGCCCGCTTCGCGTCCAGGACAGGCCGTCGCCCGCAACGTCGAGCACCCGGGCGCGCGCTGGCGTCATCCGCTCCGGCTCGCCGCCAACGAAGCGCAGGCCCTCCACCATCGGTTCCGGTTCAAAGGCATTCGGCGCACGCAGCGCCATGCGCGCCACCAGTCCCGGCGGGGACAGCGTGTAGCTCGCGACCCAATCGATGAAGTCGCGCATCTCCTTGCTCAGCGGCGGGCAATCGAAGACATGGCTGATCGGCCTCAGCTTCTTCGGATCGACATTGTCTTCGCCGCCGTCCCAGACGACGCCGATCACCTGCCTCGGACCGAGTGGCACCTGGACGACCGAGCCGGGTTCCACCGCCATCCCTTCCGGGACGGCATATGAATATGGCTTCGGCGCGGGCATGGGAACGAGCACCGGAACCGTACGGTTTGCCGGCGGCGTCTCAAACAACGCTCCAAAGAGATCGGACGAATCTGTGCTCATCGGGCGAGACCATGCCCGGATCGGCGCGAAAAGAAAACCTGCAAGACGTCCGTCACCAGCCTACTCGTCCTCGTCGACTACGCCGGTGAGCCGCATGCCCTCGATCCATGTTGCGCCGTCCCGCCGCACGACATGGCGGGCACAGGCGCCGCATTTCTCGCGCACGGCGGCCGCCAGCGCTTCCGAATGCGTAACGATCCAGATCTGGCTGCTGCGGGCCGCCTCCGCGATCATGTCCGCCAGAGGCAACAACATATCGGGGTGCAGGCTTGCTTCCGGTTCGTTGAGCGCAATCAGTGGCGGCAGCCGATAGGACATCAGCGCCGCGGCCAGGCCGAGGAACCGTATCTGCCCGTCCGACAGTTCGCGCGGCTGGAACACGCGGTTCGGAAATTCGGGAAAGGAAAGGCCGAACGACGCCGTCTCCTCGGGCAGCGGCACCGCGAGTCGCGCACCGCCGAGGGCAGCGGCGACGGCACGATCGAGATCGACCGTATCCTCCCGCGTATGCACCAGCGTTGCGAAGACCGCTGCAATGTTGCTGCCGTCCTCATCGAGCAGTGGCGCCGTGACCGCAAGGCAGGGTGCGCGCAGCGGTGAGAAACGATCCGTCCGGAAGCCGTGGAAGAAGCGCCAGCCGTCGATCGCACGGCGGAATGTCCCAATCTCGGGATAGTGCCCAGCGTCGCCAAGCAGTGCGATCGCGGTTTCCGAGGTCAGCGCCTGCTCGGGATAATCCTGCATCCGCCCATTCGGCCCGCGAACGGAAATCGCCGGGCCGGCACGCTTCATCATCGTGACAGGTCGGGTTCCGGTCTCGATCGAAAGCTCTTCGGTCTTGATTTGCGGTTCAAAGGGAAATCCCGCCGCAGCCGCCGGCGGTCGTAGACCGGCCTCGACCCTATACCGGAACGTGATCGCCCTTTCCTCGTCCAGAAGCTCCGCCTCGAGGCGAATCCGGAACGGCCCGTCGACATCCCGGCGCGGGCCGGACCACAACGCCGAGAACATCCCGCCCTCGGCGGCGATCTCATGCGCCAGACGTCCGCGCGTTGCCGCCTGGATGAGCTGGAGAGCCCGGTAGAGATTGGATTTTCCGACCCCGTTTTCGCCGATGAAAAGGTTGATCCCCGAAAGATCCATGCGGATCGATCGCAGGGACCGGTAGTTCTGGGCGAACATCGAGCGGAGCAGCATGCCTCGCTTTAGCCTATCCGATTAGGGAATTGAATGGGCACCGACCAGTTCCGGTTCCGCAGGCGGAACCAACGGCAGGAATTGCGTGTCACCATCCGCGGCGAGCGCATGGACAGTGTGGTCTTCCAATGCCTTGGTGACTTCGTTGATGTCGCCGTCGAGATGCTCCACCGGGATCAGATTGCCGACCACGAAGTCGAATCGGTCGCCGCGCTTGTTCAGAAGCTCGTGAAAGACCGTCATGTCCCTGAGCTCGGTCGACCATTTCGCGAACCAGTAGAATAGGCCCGAGTTCCGCGCCGTCATGTGTACCGGCAGGATCGGCAGATTGTATTTCCGCGCAAGGCCGACGGCGGAGGTTTTCCAGGGACGTTCGTTCAGCCGGCCGTTCGCCCAATAAGCGATGCGCCCAGACGGAAAAAGAACCGTCGCCTTGCCTTCTTTGACGGCACGGTTGGTGATCTGCAATGTCTCACGGGTCTTCAGCTTGCTCTTGTATTCCTCGCGCCATTCCACCGGAATGATGACCTCGGCAAAACGTGGATTGACGCGTATGGCATCGCGGTTGGCAAACACCATGATGTCCGGCCGCTTGGTTTTCAGGAGGTCGAACACGGCAACGCCATCGGCGATCCCGGTCGGATGGTTGCTGACGAGCATGAAGCCGCCGCTATCCGGAATGCGTTCGCCGTGCCGAATATTGATCTCGAGCTTCAGCAGGTTGCTCATGTACTCGAAGCACTGGAGCCCCGGCATTTTCGCAACGTCATTGGCGAAGCTGATCGCCCTGTTGTAGCGCAGCAGTGTGTGGAGGAACGGCCGCATGACGGGCCAGAGCGGATGCTTCACGATCTTCTGCCCACGCTCGGCGATCAAGGTATCGACGATGTGGCCCGGCTTGCCATGGGAGACGAGCGCGATCGTCTCCGCGAACTGTCCAATTGCGGTCGTTGGATGGCGCCGTGACATTCAAGATCCTGCGTCGTTGGGAAACCGGTCACGTGGAATGATATGATAGAAGCATGACAAGCACTTGGCCGGCATTAGGAATTCCATAACTATCGCTCCTTCAGAATTGGCGGCAGGATTGGCAAATTCAAGGCCGGATACGTGAACGAACTCCTGATCATCGCCGACCCCGGCCTGATGGCCGAGCGCTCGGCATGGCTCGATAGCCTGGCTCGCGAGCGACGTCTGTCGGAGCACACGCTCGATGCTTACGAGCGTGATACGCGTCAGTTCCTGACGTTTCTGACCGGTCACCTCGGCGGCCCCGCAACGCTGAAAGATATCCAGGCGTTAAGGCCCGCGGACTTCCGTGCTTTTCTGGCGGCGCGACGCAAAGAGGGCTCCGGCGCTCGTTCGCTCGGTCGCAGTCTCGCCGGGCTGCGTTCCCTCCTGCGTTACCTCGAAAAGAAGGGACTGGTGAATGCCGCTGGCGTCAGCGCCGTCCGCTCGCCGAAGCAGCCGAAATCACTACCGAAACCCTTATCCGACCGGCAGGCCATCACTGTCGTCAGCGACGAGGCTCAGTTGCACGAAGAGCCTTGGATTGCCGCACGCGATGCCGCCGTTTTCACACTGCTCTACGGCTGCGGTCTGCGCATCTCCGAAGCGCTCGATCTGACGCCTGGCAACTTCAACCGCGGCGCGGCCACGCTGCGCATAACCGGCAAGGGCAACAAGACCCGCCTTGTGCCGATGCTCACCGTCGTCTTCGACGCCGTCGAGAAATACCGGTCTTTGTGCCCCTATCATCTCGAAGGCGAAGAACCCCTCTTTCGCGGCGCGCGCGGCGGCAAACTGCAAGCTGCGATCATTCAGCGCACCATGCAAAAGATGCGCAGCGCCTTCGGCCTTCCGGAAACAGCGACACCGCATGCGCTGCGCCATTCGTTTGCCACCCACCTGTTGGCAGGTGGCGGCGATTTGAGAACCATCCAGGAATTGCTCGGCCACGCCAGCCTTTCCACCACCCAGGTCTATACAGGTGTGGATTCCTCACGATTGCTTGAAGTTTACGACCGTGCCCATCCCCGGGCGTAATCTTTTGTTAACGGCTTCTCTTAAGGGAATATCCGCACGCTGGGCGTAGGCTTAGCGATCATAGTGACCGGAACACCATCATGACGATCTCCATCGGCCACCGCAGCCTGCACATCGCATCGCCGAGCAATCTCCTGCTCTGGCTGATTGCCGCCTTTCACATGCTGCTTGCGGCAACCCTGATCGCTGCGCTGTTCTCGGTGTCCCCCGCCGCAGCGGCCGACGAGGATGCCTGTACCGGCCACAATATCCTGACCGATCTCAAGCAGAGCGATGCCGCCCGCTACGCCGAAGTGGTGAAGGAGGCCGATGCCGTGCCGAACGGCAAGGGCATTTTCTGGAAGATCGAGAAGGCGGGGATAGCCCCGTCCTGGCTGCTCGGCAGCATGCATGTGACCGATCCGCGCGTGCTGACACTCCCACCACGCACGCAGGCAGCCCATGACGCTGCCGACACGATCGTCATTGAATCCGACGAGATCCTCGACGAGAAGAAGGCTTCCGCCGCTCTGCTGATGAAGCCTGAACTGATGATGTTCACGGACGGGACGACGATTGAACAGCTTCTGTCTCACGACGACTACGTTCGTCTGGAGGAAGGCCTGAAGCAGCGCGGCATCCCACTTGCCGCGGTCTCGCGCATGCGCCCCTGGATGATATCAAGCGTTGTTGCCCTGCCCGGCTGCGAAATGGCCCGCAAGGCGAAGGGCGTACAGTTCCTCGATCAGAAGATTGCCGCAGATGCCGTTGCTGGGGGCAAGCAGGTCAAGGGCCTGGAAACGCTTGCCGAGCAGCTGCAGGCAATGGCCGAGCTGCCGACCGAATTCCACATGAAGTCGCTGATCGAGACGCTGGCCTTGGGTTCCAAGATGAACGACGTGGTGGAAACCATGACCGATCTCTACCTCTCCGGCGATATCGGCATGACCATTCCGATGCTGAAGACAGTCTCGCCCGACGGCGAGGATGAGGACGGCGACTATGCCGCCTTCGAACAGCGCATCATTCTCGACCGCAACAAGGTGATGGCCGAGCGAGCAGCCCCGATCCTTGCCAATGGCAACGTCTTCATGGCCGTCGGCGCGCTCCATCTTCCCGGCGAAGGCGGCGTCATCGAACTGCTGCGCAAGCAGGGCTTCACGGTGACGGCCGTCAACTAGCTCCCGACGGTCATGCGCCTGAGAACATTGGTCTTCCAGTAGAACTGGTGGGCCAGCGCGCCGGCAACATGCGCCGCGATCAAAGCCCAGAGGATTGCCTTGAGGATACCGCCATGAAGCTCGCCGGAAAAATCGATCCCTAGATAGTAAGCCATCATGCCGGTCAGCGGCAGGAGGAAGATGAGCAGATACAGCGCTGCATGCGCGACCTTGGCGCCAATCCGGAATATCTTCGGCTCCGCCGCCGGTTCAGCGGGCGCGCCCTGAATAAGGCGCAGGCAAACGCGAAAGATTGCCAGAACGAGAATGCCGATGCCGACATAGGCATGCACATTGGCAGACGCGATCTGATCTGCCGAGGGGATGCCACCATGACGAACCGTCCGGTTCCAAGCGTTCATACCATCCGGAAAGAGCAGGTTGAAAAAGATCATGAGCGCCATGACCCAATGCAGCAATCGCTGTGGGAGGCTATATGCATCACGAGAATCAGTAGGCATGTATCTATCCTCAAAACAGCAATTAGAACCGTTCTAAGGTAAATGGGCCGCCTGCTGTGAAGCAAGCGGCCCATCCCATATTGCGAAAATTTAATATTACATATGGATCGGCTTGAAGAAGGCGGCGAGAGCCGCTTCCTTAACCGCTTCCGACATGGTCGGGTGCGCGTGGCAGGTGCGGCCGAGATCTTCCGCGGAACCACCAAACTCCATCAGAACGGCGATCTCGTGGATCATCTCGCCGGCGCCGAAGCCGACGATATGGCCGCCGAGGACGCGGTCCGTTTCCTTGTCGGAGAGGATCTTCACGAAACCGTCGGTCGCCAGCATCGCGCGGGCTCGGCCGTTCGCGGTGAAGGGGAACTTGCCGACCTTGTAGGCGATGCCTGCCGCCTTCAGCTCTTCCTCGGTCTTGCCAACGGAGGCGACTTCCGGCTGCGTGTAGACGACGCTCGGGATGACGTCATAATTCACATGGCCATGTTGACCGGCGAGGATTTCGGCGAGCGCCACGCCTTCGTCTTCAGCCTTGTGAGCCAGCATCGGACCCTTCACCACGTCGCCGATCGCGTAGATACCAGGCACGTTGGTACGGAAGTGTCCGTCGATCTCGACGCGGCCACGATTGTCGAGCTTAACGCCTGCTTCTTCCAGACCGAGGCCGGCTATGTATGGCGTGCGGCCAGTCGCGATCAGAACGACTTCGGCGTCGAGCGTCTGTGCATCGCCACCCTTGACCGGCTCGAAGGTAACCTTGGCACCCTTGCCGCCCTTCTCAACGCCCGTCACCTTGGAGCTAAGGTTGATGGTGACACCCTGCTTGGCGAGCATGCGCTGGAACTGTTTGGAGACTTCGCCATCCATGCCGCCGAGAATCGTGTCGAGATATTCGACGACGGTGACCTTGGCGCCGAGGCGCAACCAGACGGAACCGAGCTCGAGACCGATGACGCCACCACCGACGACGATCATCGTTTCCGGCACCTTCTCAAGCGCGATCGCGCCCGTTGAGGAAATGATCACCTTCTCGTCGAGATCGACCTTCACGCCCGGAATGCCTGCCACGTCGGAGCCGGTCGCGATGACAATGTTCTTGCCTTCGATTTCCTGGACCTTGCCGTCTTCGGCAGTCACGGAAACCTTGCCAGCCGATACGATCTTGCCGGTCCCCTGGAATGCATCGATCTTGTTCTTCTTGAAGAGGAAGGCAACGCCATCGACGTTGGCCTTTACCGTCGCATCCTTGTGCGCCAGCATCTTTCCGAGGTTCAGCTTCGGAGCAGCGACCTCGATGCCGAGCGCGTCCATGCCGTGGCCAGCCTGATGGAACATTTCGGAGGCATGCAGCAGCGCCTTGGACGGGATGCAGCCGACGTTCAGGCACGTGCCGCCGAACGTTGCGCGCTTTTCAACGACAGCGACCTTGAGGCCGAGCTGGGCTGCCTTGATGGCAGCGACGTAGCCGCCAGGGCCGGTTCCGATAACGATCACATCGTAGGACATTGTTTCTTTTCCTTTTCGTTATTTGCTTAGTCAGCCGCGCGGGCGAGCGCGAGGCGGAAACCGAAGCCGACCAGTGCGGCGCCGGTGATACGGTTGAACCATCTGCCGCTTGCGATGAAGCGGTCGCGAATGGGCTTTACGGTGAAGAAAGTGGAGACGCCGGCGAACCAGGCGACGAGTGCGGTGGCCATTCCGATGCCGTAGCTGAACTGGATCAGCGCCGGGGTATCGTGATGCACCAGCGTCGAGAAGAGGGACAGGAAGAACAGGACCGGCTTCGGATTGAGCGCGTTGGTGATGAAGCCCATGCCGAGGCATTTCAGCGCCGAGATCGGCGCGCGGTCTTCGTCCGTCACCTCGATCTCATTCACGTTGAAGCCCGGCTCGCGGAAGGACTTGATGCCGAGGTAGACGAGATAGGCGACGCCGGCCCATTTGATCATGGCAAACAGCATCAGCGATTTGGAGACGATCAGGCCAAGGCCGAGGATCGTGTAGCTGATGTGAAAGAGCAGCGAGAAGCCCATGCCGAGGCCGGTCATCATGGCGGCACGGCGCCCGTGCACGATGCTCTGGCGCAGGATGACCGCAAAGTCGGCGCCCGGTACGACGATGAAGATCGAAAAGACGGCCATGAGGCCGAGAAATTCCAAGAAGTATTGCATGGCGATATGGTCTCCGTGCCCTAACGGCCGCCGCTGACGTTGAGTATGGCGCCCGTTATATAGGAAGCCGTCGGCGAGAGAAGGTAGAGGACCGCATCGGCTATCTCCTCTGCCGTGCCGGGCCGCTGCATCGGAATGCTCGGTGCGAGGTCGCGTGCGCGGTTCGGCAGGCCGCCGGATGCATGAATGTCGGTATCAATGACGCCGGGACGGATAGCGTTCACACGCACGCCCTCATTCGCCACCTCGCGGGACAGGCCCACGGTGAACGTATCGATCGCGGCCTTCGAGGCAGCGTAGTCGACATACTGCGAGGCCGAGCCCAGCACCGCTGCCATTGACGAAATGTTGACGATCGCCCCGCCCTTGCCGCCGTGGTTCGACGACATGCGGCGAACGGCCTCGGCCGCGCAGAGGATCGAACCGGTCACGTTGACACGCATCATCCGTTCAAGCCGCTCGACGCTCATCTCGTCGACGCGCTGCTTGGCATCGACGATGCCGGCATTGTTGACCAGCCCGTCCAGCCGTCCGAAATGCCTGTCGACGGCCTGAAACATCGAAACGATATCCTGCGCGCTGCCGACATCGCCCTTGATGGCGATGGCGTCGCCACCCTCTGCCTTGACCTCGGAGACGATAGCATCGGCAGCGGCGCGGTTCGCGGCGTAGTTCACGGCGACGTCCCAGCCCTGGCGGGCAGCGAGACGGCAGACCGCCGCACCGATGCCTCGGCTCCCGCCGGTAACGAGAAGGACGGGTCGTTGTGTCATTTCGCGCACTCCTCGAATGCCAGGACATCCCACGGCGCAACCGTCGCCTTGTCGTTGCCCCATATCTGCGATTGCCGGATCGCCGGGCCGAGACCCGGCAGAAAGATATTCTCGGTGGCTGCCGCGGCTTCGGACTGCAGATTGTCGATTTCGCCCTTGGCGTTTACGCTATAGACCGTGCCCCGCCAGATCGTGCAGGCATCCAGATCGGCGCCCGTCACGTCGCCGCCAGGGCAGTTGAACATCAGGATACCGACGGCGCGTTCCGGATCGTCGGACGGCATCACATAGCCGTCCAGCTCGATCGAAGTTTTGAGAACCTTTAGCGTGAACCGGTTTCTGGCAGCGGCTGCTTCCGAATTGATCGGCGTAAAGCGAAGCTCGTAGGCGCCGTCGCGGTCGGCATAGACGGCACTTGCCTGCGTGCAATCGGGAGCACCAAAAGCAGTCGCAGGCAGCGCCAGCAAAAACGCGAGCGACGCCCAGACCCTACCCTTGGCAAAGGGAGGCATCCCGGTCATACGCCCTGTGGAGATTGCCAGCGACATTGCGCGCCCCGCTGAGGTGGAAAGGGCCGCTCACGCGGCCCAGTCGAATGCTTAGAGATCGAGAACCAGGCGCTCCGGATCTTCCAGGCTTTCCTTGACGCGGACGAGGAAGGTCACGGCTTCCTTGCCGTCGACGATACGGTGGTCGTAGGAGAGCGCGAGATACATCATCGGACGGATGACGATCTGGCCGCCAACGACGACCGGACGGTCCTGGATCTTATGCATGCCGAGGATGCCGGATTGCGGCGCGTTCAGGATCGGCGAGGACATCAGCGAGCCGTAAACGCCGCCATTGGTGATCGTGAAGGTGCCGCCCTGCATGTCGGCCATCGAGAGCGAGCCATCGCGCGCAGCCTTTGCGAGACGCGCCAGTTCCTTTTCGACTTCAGCGATCGACATCTGGTCCGCGTCGCGGATGACAGGGACGACGAGGCCCTTGTCCGTGCCGACGGCCATGCCGATGTGGCAGAAGTTCTTGTAGATGATGTCGGTGCCGTCGATCTCGGCGTTAACAGCCGGAAGTTCCTTCAGCGCGTGGGTGATAGCCTTGGTGAAGAAGCCCATGAAGCCGAGCTTCACGCCATGCTTCTTTTCGAAGACGTCCTTGTACTTGGCGCGCAGGTCCATGACAGCCTTCATGTCCACCTCGTTGTAGGTGGTCAGCATGGCAGCCGTGTTCTGTGCGTCCTTCAGGCGCTTGGCGATCGTCTGGCGCAGGCGCGTCATCTTCACGCGCTCTTCGCGAGCCGCATCCTCGACAGTCGACGGGCCGCGGGCGGCAGCCGGAACGGCAGGAGCGGCAGCCGGGGCGGAGATGCCCTTGGCAACAGCAGCGATCACGTCGCCCTTCAGAACCTGGCCACGCTTGCCGCTGCCGTCGATCTGATCGGCCGACAGGTTGTTTTCGGCGAGCATCTTGGCGGCAGCCGGTGCCGGCGGCATCGCGGAAGCAGCAGCTGCCGGAGCAGCGGCGGCAGCGACAGCCGGTTCGGCTACCTTTGCCGGGGCGGCGGCGGGAGCAGCAGCAGCCGGGGCGGCGGCGGCACCAGCGCCTGCGGCGATCTGGCCGAGCAGCGCGCCGAGACCGACGGTTTCGCCAGCCTGGGCGACAATCTCGGACAGCGTACCGGAAGCCGGTGCGGGCACTTCGATGGTCACCTTGTCGGTTTCAAGCTCGAGAATCGGTTCGTCGGCCTTGATGGCATCGCCGACCTTCTTGAACCAGGTACCGACGGTTGCCTCGCTGACGGATTCACCGAGAGTTGGAACGCGGATTTCTGTGGCCATTGTTCAAATCCTGATTTGCTTGTGTTCGTTTATTCGTTTCCGGCTCCTGACGGCCGGAGAATGATCGAGGGCATTGGCAATATGTCGAAGCGAAAACCGTAACCGGACTGGATGATCGGATCGGCATCGGCAAGCGCTTGCGCTGCCTGCTGATCCTCCACCGAGACGACTGCCATGCCCCAGCCTCCTTCACCTTCGAAGACGGGACCGACGGCGATCGCCGATCCCTGTTCCGCGTTCTGGTGCCAGTAGGCGGCATGGCGCTTCATCGCGGCCATTTCCTCCCCGGTCGCGTCGTAGGGGAAACGGGGGCGAGGCGGCACAAGTCTGAAGAAGAAATATGCCATCGCCCCGATCCCTTAACCGCCCAGCGCATCCTCGAGGAATGCGGCGAGCTGCGACAGATGCTTGGACATCAGACCCGTTGCCGGCGAAGCGGCAGCCGGACGGCCGGTGTAACGGACGCGCTGGTACTTCGCATCGATGTGGGCGAGCACCCACTCCAGATACGGGTCGATGAACGACCATGCGCCCATGTTCTTCGGCTCTTCCTGGCACCAGACCATCTCGGCGTTCCGGAAGCGGGAAAGCTCGTTGATGAGCGCCTTTGCCGGGAACGGATAGAGCTGTTCGACGCGCAGCAGGTAGATGTCGTCGATGCCGCGCTTTTCGCGCTCTTCCAGAAGGTCGTAGTAGACCTTGCCGGTGCACATGACCACGCGGCGGATCTTCGCATCCTTCTGCAGTTTGATCGGGCCGTCCTTGATGACCTCCGCATCGTCCCAGAGGAGGCGATGGAAGGAAGACTCGCCAGCGAGTTCGGCAAGGCTGGAAACAGCCCGCTTGTGACGCAGCAGGGACTTCGGCGTCATCAGCACGAGCGGCTTGCGGAAGTCGCGCTTCAGCTGACGGCGCAGGATGTGGAAGTAGTTCGCCGGCGTCGTGACGTTGGCAACCTGCATGTTGTCCTCGGCGCAAAGCTGCAGGAAGCGCTCGAGGCGGGCCGAGGAGTGCTCCGGACCCTGGCCTTCGTAGCCATGCGGCAGCAGGCAGACGAGACCCGACATGCGCAGCCACTTGCGTTCGCCCGAGGAGACGAACTGGTCGAAGACGACCTGCGCACCGTTGGCGAAGTCACCGAACTGGGCTTCCCAAAGGGTCAGCGCATTCGGGCGAGCCAGCGAATAGCCGTATTCGAAGCCGAGCACCGCTTCTTCCGAAAGCATCGAGTTGATGACTTCGTAGCGAGCCTGGTTGGACGACAGGTTCGCCAGCGGGATGTAGCGCTCTTCCGTCTCCTGATCGTAGAGAACCGAATGACGCTGCGAGAAGGTACCGCGCTCGCAATCCTGACCGGAAAGGCGGATCTTGTGGCCTTCGACAACAAGCGAACCGAAGGCAAGCGCCTCGGCCATCGCCCAGTCGAGATTCTCGCCCGTCTGGATCATGTTGGCGCGGTTTTCCATGAAGCGCTGGATCGTGCGGTGTGCATGGAAGCCTTGCGGAATTTCCGAAAGCTTGCGGCCGATATCCTTGAGCGTCTTCATCGGAACGGCGGTCTTGCCGCGGCGCTGTTCGTCGGCGTTGTCAGCCGTGCGCAGGCCCGACCACTCGCCATCCAGCCAATCGGCCTTGTTCGGCTTGTAGCTCTGCCCGGCGTCGAACTCCTGCTCGAGATGCGCGCGCCAGTCAGCCTTCATCTTCTCGACGTCGCCATCGGTCAGCAGGCCTTCGGCAACGAGGCGATCCGCATAGATCTGCAGCACCGTCTTGTGGGCGCGGATGACCTTGTACATCTTCGGCTGAGTGAAGGACGGCTCATCGCCTTCATTGTGGCCGTAGCGACGATAGCAGAACATGTCGACCACAACGGGCTTGTGGAACTTCATGCGGAATTCCATGGCGATCTTGGCAGCATAGACAACTGCTTCCGGATCGTCGCCGTTGACGTGGAAGATCGGCGCTTCGATCATCTTGGCGACGTCGGACGGATAGGGCGACGAACGCGAGAAGGCCGGGTTGGTGGTGAAGCCGATCTGGTTGTTGATGATGACGTGCATCGTGCCGGCAACGCGGTGACCGCGCAGGCCCGACAGGCCGAGGATTTCGGCAATCACGCCCTGGCCGGCAAACGCCGCGTCGCCGTGGATCAGCAGCGGCAGAACCTTGGCGCGCTCCGACAGCGGAATGGTATCGCCGTCCCAGACGGTGGCGCCCATGTCCTGCTTGGCGCGAGCCTTGCCCATGACGACGGGGTCAACGATTTCAAGGTGCGACGGATTGGCCGTCAGCGAGACGTGGACCTTGTTGCCGTCGAACTCGCGGTCGGAGGAGGCGCCGAGGTGGTACTTGACGTCGCCGGAACCTTCGACTTCGTCAGGCGCGTAGGAACCGCCCTTGAATTCGTGGAAAATCGCGCGATGCGGCTTGCCCATGACTTGCGAAAGCACATTCAGACGACCGCGATGGGCCATACCGAACACGGCTTCACGAAGGCCGAGGTGGCCGCCGCGCTTCAGGATCTGCTCCAGCGCCGGGATGAGCGATTCGCCACCATCGAGACCAAAGCGCTTGGTGCCCTTGAACTTCACGTCGAGGAACTGCTCGTAGCCTTCGGCCTCGACCAGCTTGGCAAGGATCGCCTTCTTGCCTTCCGGGGTGAAGGCAACGCCCTTGTCCGGACCTTCGATGCGCTCCTGGATCCAGGCTTTTTCTTCCGGATTGGAAATATGCATGAATTCGACGCCGAGGGTCGAGCAGTAGGTGCGCTCGAGGATCTCGATCATCTCGGGAAGGGTGGCGTATTCGAGGCCGAGAACGTTGTCGATGAAGATCTTGCGGGAATAGTCGGCCTGCGTGAAACCGTAAGCTTCGGGCGACAGTTCCTTGTAGTCTTCGACGGGTGCTGCGATCCCGAGCGGATCGAGCTTGGCATGCAGGTGGCCGCGCATGCGATAGGCGCGGATCATCATGATGGCGCGGACGGAGTCGCGGGTCGCCTGCAGGATGTCGGCACCTTCGGTCGGCTTGCCTGATGCTTCCGCCTTGCCCTTGACCTTGGTCTCGATGATCTTTTCAACAGTGCCCCAATCGCCGTCGAGCGCCGAAACGAGATCGCTCTTCGGCTGCAGGGGCCAGTTCGTCTTGCGCCAGGATGCACCCTTGGCCGCCTTTTTCACATCTTCCGGATTGTCTTCCAGAGCCTTGAAGAAGGACCGCCATTCCTCGTTGACCGAGCTCGGGTCTTCTTCATAGCGCGCATAGAGCTGCTCGATATAGGCAGCATTGGCGCCATCCAGGAACGAGGTAATCTGAAACTGCTCGTTGGCTTCTTGCCGTGCCATGATTGCACGCGGACGCTTTCGTCCGCCTCCTGACTTGTGATTCCGCCGGATACTCGACCGGCTTGCCGCATCTGTCGATAGCCGCCTGTCCGCGGCTCATTCCATTTCAAAGTCGAGACCCGGGCAAGCGGCGAAAACCGTTGCCCGGGTTATAGATTGGATTAGCCCTTGAGGACTTCAACCAGCGTCTTGCCGAGGCGCGCCGGCGAAGGCGAAACCTTGATGCCAGCCGATTCCATGGCCGCGATCTTCGATTCCGCGTCGCCCTTGCCGCCGGAAACGACAGCACCGGCATGACCCATGGTGCGGCCCTTCGGAGCCGTACGGCCCGCGATGAATCCGGCCATCGGCTTCTTGCGGCCCTTCTTGGCTTCGTCGATCAGGAACTGGGCCGCGTCTTCTTCAGCCGAGCCGCCGATTTCGCCGATCATGATGATCGAGGTCGTGGCTTCATCGGCCAGGAACATTTCCAGCACGTCGATGAACTCGGTGCCCTTGACCGGGTCGCCGCCGATACCGACAGCCGTCGTCTGGCCGAGGCCTTCGTTGGATGTCTGGAACACCGCTTCGTAGGTCAGCGTGCCTGAACGGGAAACGATGCCGACCGAACCCTTGCGGAAGATCGAGCCCGGCATGATGCCGATCTTGCACTCTTCCGGCGTCAGGATGCCCGGGCAGTTCGGTCCGAGCAGGCGTGACTTCGACTTGTCGAGCTTGGCCTTGACGCGCACCATATCCATGACCGGGATGCCCTCGGTGATGCAGGTGATGAACGGGATTTCGGCCTCGATCGCCTCGATGATCGCATCAGCAGCACCGGCCGGCGGGACGTAGATCACGGTCGCATCGGCGCCGGTCCGTTCCTTGGCTTCGGCAACGCTTGCGAAGATCGGCAGCGAGGTACCGTCGACGCCCGACGACCAGGTTTCGCCACCCTTCTTCGGGTGAATACCGCCGACCATCTTGGTACCGTAGTAAGCAAGCGCCTGTTCGGTGTGGAAGGTACCGGTCTTGCCGGTCAGGCCCTGAACGAGAACCTTGGTGTCTTTGTTGACGAGAATAGACATTCTTTCGGTCCTTCCGGATTAGGCCTTGATCGCCGCGACGATCTTCTTCGCCGCGTCGTCGAGATCGTCGGCAGCCGTAATCGCCAGACCCGACTCGTTGAGGATTTTCTTGCCGAGTTCGACGTTGGTGCCTTCGAGGCGAACGACGAGCGGAACCTTCAGACCGACTTCCTGCACAGCTGCGACAACGCCTTCGGCGATGACGTCGCAACGCATGATGCCGCCGAAGATGTTGACGAGGATGCCCTCGACCTTCGGGTCAGCCGTAATGATCTTGAAGGCTGCAGCGACCTTCTCCTTGCCGGCGCCACCGCCGACGTCGCAGAAGTTTGCCGGCTCCTTGCCGTAGAGCTTGATGATGTCCATCGTCGCCATGGCGAGACCGGCGCCGTTGACCATGCAGCCAATGTTGCCGTCGAGGGCTACGTAGGCGAGATCCCACTTCGAGGCCTCGATTTCCTTGGCGTCTTCCTCGGTCTCGTCGCGCAGCGCCTTGACGTCGTCGTGGCGGAACAGCGCATTGCCGTCGAATGACATCTTGGCGTCGAGAACGCGCAGGTGGCCATCCTTCATGACGATCAGCGGGTTGACCTCGAGGAGAGCCATGTCCTTCTCGCCGAATGCCTTGTAGAGCGCCGGAAACAGCGACTTGGCGTCTTCGGCGGCGGCGCCGGTCAGTTCGAGAGCCTTGGAGATCGCAGCAACGTCAGCCGCGGTGACGCCGGCTTCCGGATCGATAGCGATCGTGTGGATCTTCTCGGGCGTATCGTGAGCGACAGCCTCGATGTCCATGCCGCCTTCGGTCGAGACGACGAAGGCAACGCGGCCAACCGAGCGGTCGACCAGCAGCGAGCAATAGAGTTCGCGGGCAATATCGGCGCCGTCTTCGATGTAGAGGCGGTTGACCTGCTTGCCAGCTTCGCCCGTCTGCGCCGTTACCAGCGTGTTGCCGAGCATTTCCTTGGCGTGAGCAACGACTTCGTCGATCGACTTGGCGAGACGAACACCGCCCTTGGCGTCGGCGCCGAGTTCCTTGAACTTGCCCTTGCCGCGGCCGCCGGCATGGATCTGGCTCTTGACCACATAAAGCGGGCCCGGAAGCGACTTGGCGGCAGCTTCGGCTTCCTCGACCTTGAGGATCGCCACACCTTTTGCGACCGGCGCGCCATAGCCCTTCAGCAGAGCCTTGGCCTGATATTCATGAATATTCATGGATCTATTCCTGTTTGGATTGCGTCAGCGCGCGGTCTGATTACTTCAGCGCAGGCGCAATGTTGATGCAGGCTTCGCAAAGACCGGCGACAGCAGCGACCGACTTGTCGAAGGCTTCCTTTTCGGCCTTGTTGAGGTCGATCTCGATGACGCGCTCGACGCCGCCGGCACCGATAACAGTGGGAACGCCGACATACATGTCCTTGACGCCGTACTGGCCAGTCAGCTGTGCTGCGCAAGGCAGGACGCGCTTCTTGTCCTTGAGGTAGGACTCGGCCATTTCGATCGCGGAAGCAGCCGGCGCATAGTAGGCCGAGCCGGTCTTCAGCAGGCCGACGATTTCGGCACCCCCGTCACGGGTACGCTGGATGATTTCTTCGAGGCGTTCCTTGGTGACCCAACCCATCGTGACGAGATCCGTCAGCGGAATACCGCCAACCGTCGAATAGCGGGCGAGCGGCACCATCGTGTCGCCATGGCCGCCGAGAACGAATGCCGTAACGTCCTGTACGGAAACGTTGAATTCCTGGGACAGGAACAGGCGGAAGCGCGACGAGTCGAGAACGCCGGCCATACCGACGACCTTGTTGGCCGGAAGGCCGGAGAACTTCTGCAGCGCCCAGACCATCGCGTCGAGCGGATTGGTGATGCAGATGACGAAAGCGTTCGGGGCATACTTCTTGATGCCGGCGCCGACCTGTTCCATGACCTTGAGGTTGATGCCGAGAAGGTCGTCGCGGCTCATGCCCGGCTTGCGCGGCACACCGGCGGTGACGATGCAGACATCAGCACCCTCGATCGCCGAATAGTCGCTGGCGCCCGTCAGGTTGGCGTCGAAGCCCTCGACCGGAGAGGACTGAGCGATGTCGAGGCCCTTACCCTGAGGAATGCCGTCGGCGATATCGAAGAGAACGATGTCACCCAGTTCCTTCAGGCCGGCGAGATGCGCCAGCGTGCCACCAATCATGCCAGAACCAATGAGTGCGATCTTGTTACGCGCCATTTCGCTGTTTCCTTTGCGATCAAAATTCGTCAGGCGACGCGCGGAGGGGCATCGCCCAATGCCGCAATCGCATAGCTCCAAAGCCAAAAAATGGCAAATGATTATTTTTGAGCAAGGAATTTCAATCGTTTAGATCATAAAATTCTTACGTAAACGTAAGATTATTTGTCGCCAGAACGTTACTCCGCGGCCCGCCGCTCGTGATGCAATGCAAGATATTCCAAACTGCGCATTTCGAAAAGTCGCGAGACAGTACGATCGAATTCGAAGCCTTCGGTACCACGCGCCTGTGTCAGCAAGTTTTCAGGCATCGCCGCAGCGGAGACATAGAGCCGTACCGCATGATCGTAAAGTGTATCGATCAGGATGATGAAGCGCTTGATCTGGTTTCGCTTGTCTGGCGCCAGCAGCGGCACGTGATCGATGAAGATGGCGTCGAAACGTTCGGCAATGGCCAGAAAGTCCGCGGCACCCAACGGCTTTTCACAGAGATCAGCGAACGAAAACCGCGCCAGCCGATCAACTGCCAGCGGCACGTGGATCGACCGCCCCTTCATCGGAATCTCCAGCGGCTGCGCCTTTCGGCCGTGAAGCGCCTGCATCCAGGATGCATCCATGGCCATGTCGGTCCGGTTATCGATCGGCGTCAGATAGACCGGCTGGCTGTCGAGCTTCTCCATCCGGTAGTCAGTCGGCGAGTCCAGTGTCACGATCTCGACGTTCTGCTTCAGGAGATCGACGAAGGGCAGGAACAAGCTCCGATTGAGGCCGTCCTTGTAGAGGTTGTTGGGCTCGACATTGGAGGTCGCGACCAGCAGGCACCCGCGCCGGAAAAGTTCGGAAAACAGCCGCGACAGGATCATCGCGTCGGCGATGTCAGTCACGGTAAACTCATCGAAGCACAGCAGTTCGGCTTCGTCATAGAGGGCAGCAGCAACGACCGGAATGGGATCGGCCTGCTTGGTCTCGCCCTGCTTGAGCTTCAGCCGGTGTGCCGCGATGCGGTTGTGCACGTCGGCCATGAATTCGTGGAAGTGCGCGCGCCGCTTCTTCGCGCAAGGCGCCATGCCGAAGAACATATCCATCAGCATCGTCTTGCCGCGGCCGACGCTGCCATGAATGTAGAGTCCCTTGACTGCTTCCGCCGGCTTCTTCTTGTTGGCGAACAACCAGCCGAGAGCGCTTGCCTTTGCCGCCGGCCGCCGCTGCTTCAACCCCGACAGTACCCGATCCAGGCATTTCGCCACGTGCATCTGGGCTGAATCGATTTGAAGCGCGCCCGAAGCCGTCAGCGACTTCAATTGTTCACTGACGCTCAGGGTGTAGTCTGGCATGGGTTGCATAAAGGAGGTCCGCCTATGCAGGATCGGCGGCCTTCGCCGCCGGATCTTTTAACGGCTGAGGCTGATCGGCTGACCGGTATTGGTCTGGCCGCTGAAAGCGTTGTCGGCGGTCTTGTAGACGCTGCCGATCTGGTTGCCGCTGCGGTCCTTCAGGATAACCTGCTTGCCTGAAACTTCCCAGGAGCCCATCGCCGTCAGTTCGCCGACGCAGCCGCGCGTACCGCCACGCGAGCCGCTGCCGAGATTGGTGAGCGTCAGGAACATGTCGCAGGAGCCGTTGACGCGCCAGCTGCCGACCATCGATTCCTTCGTGACATCCATCGCATTCGCAGCCATCGCGCCGGGCTGGCCGCCGGCGACTGGCGCCGTGGCCGTTGGAGCGGCCGGGAATTGGGAAGCACCGGAAGGCGGCGGAAGCTGTCCGCCCTGAACCGAAGGAACCGGCTGGGCCGTCAGCGGCGCCGGCTGGCTAAAGCTTGCATTGTCATAGGCGGTGCGCTGGCAGCCAGCTAACGACAGAATAACCACGAGACCTGTCGCCATATGTCTGAACTGCATCATCATACTCCTGATTTTTCCAGTATTGCCCTGAAGTTGCCGCGCAATCACGGCGGAATTATCTTGAAAGGCTGTACTGAATCAAGCCAGCGCGAGGAGAAATTGTGTCGATGTGGGAGCAACGCCGTAACGCCGAGACAAATTTGGCGCAATCCCGGACAGATTAAGGCTTCGCGAGCGGATAAAGAAAAGGGCCGCATCCGCGGCCCTTTTGCTGGATTGATCAAACACGACGCTCGACCATCATCTTCTTGATTTCGGCGATTGCCTTGGCGGGGTTCAGGCCCTTCGGGCAGGTCTGCGCGCAGTTCATGATCGTGTGGCAGCGATAGAGACGGAACGGATCCTCGAGATTGTCGAGACGCTCGCCGGTCGCTTCGTCGCGGCTGTCGATCAGCCAGCGGTAAGCCTGCAGGAGAACGGCCGGACCGAGGTAGCGGTCGCCGTTCCACCAGTAGCTCGGACAGGAAGTCGAGCAGCAAGCGCAGAGAATGCACTCGTAGAGGCCGTCGAGCTTCTGGCGGTCCTCATGGCTCTGCTTCCATTCCTTGGCCGGCGTCGGCGAAACCGTCTTCAGCCATGGCTCGATCGAGCGGTGCTGGGCATAGAAGTTGGTGAGATCCGGGACCAGGTCCTTGACGACAGGCAGATGCGGCAGCGGATAGATCTTCACCGCGCCCTTGATGTCGTCGAGACCCTTGGTGCAGGCGAGCGTATTCGTGCCGTCGATGTTCATCGCGCAGGAGCCGCAGATGCCCTCACGACAGGAACGGCGCAGCGTCAGCGTCGGGTCGATTTTGTTCTTGATGTAGAGCAGACCGTCGAGCACCATCGGACCGCAATCGTCGACATCGATATAGAAGGTGTCGATCGACGGGTTCTGTCCGTCATCCGGGCTCCAGCGGTAGACGCGGAATTCGCGAGTGTTCTTCGCGCCCGCTGGCTTCGGCCATACCTTGCCTTCGCGGATCTGGGAGTTCTTGGGAAGAGCGAGTTCAACCATGTCCGGTTCCTTTTAGTACACGCGAGCCTTGGGCGCGATCTTCTTGGGATCGATGCCCTCTGCGATGAGCTCGGTGTGAACCGGGCGGTAGTCGAGCTTGACGTCGCCTGACTCGTTGACCCAGGCAAGTGTGTGCTTGCGCCAGTTGACGTCGTCACGGCCGGCAAAAGCGCCTTCCGTGTAGTCTTCGCGTGCGTGCGAACCACGGCTCTCCTTGCGAGCCTCGGCGCCGTAGATCGTCGTGATGGCGTTGGCCATCAGGTTCTGCAGCTCGAGGGTTTCCACGAGGTCGGAGTTCCAGATCATCGAACGGTCGGTGACCTTGATGTCGCGCATTTCCTGCCAGATGGCCGAGATGCGCTTGCAGCCCGACTCCAGCGATTCCTGCGTACGGAACACGGCGGCGTCTTCCTGCATGGCGCGCTGCATCTTCTCGCGCAGCACCGCCGTCGGCGTGCCGCCGCTGGCATTGCGCAGGCTGTCGAAGCGATCCATGATCTTGTCGCAGGCGGCGACGTTGAGATGCGGGATCGGCGCGCTGCGATCGATGACCTCGCCGGCGCGGATCGCAGCGGCGCGGCCGAAGACCACGAGGTCGATCAGCGAGTTGGAGCCGAGACGATTGGCGCCGTGCACCGAGGCGCAACCGGCTTCGCCCACGGCCATCAGGCCGGGGATGATGCGCTCCGGATTGGAGCTGTCGGCATTCAGCACTTCGCCCCAGTAGTTCGTCGGAATACCGCCCATGTTGTAGTGGACAGTCGGCAGGACCGGGATCGGCTCGCGCGTCACGTCGACGCCGGCGAAGATCTTGGCGCTCTCGGAAATGCCCGGCAGGCGCTCGTGCAGAACGGCCGGATCGAGATGGTCGAGATGCAGGAAGATGTGGTCCTTGTTCTTGCCGACGCCGCGACCTTCGCGGATCTCAAGCGTCATGCAGCGCGAAACGACGTCGCGCGAGGCAAGGTCCTTCGCCGAAGGGGCATAGCGTTCCATAAAGCGCTCGCCCTCGGAGTTGACGAGGTAGCCGCCTTCGCCGCGCGCGCCCTCGGTGATGAGACAGCCCGAACCGTAAATGCCGGTCGGGTGGAACTGTACGAATTCCATGTCCTGCAGCGGCAGACCGGCGCGGGCCACCATACCGCCGCCGTCGCCGGTGCAGGTATGGGCAGAGGTTGCCGAGAAGTAGGCGCGGCCATAACCGCCGGTCGCCAGCACCACCATCTTGGCGGCGAAGCGATGAATGGTGCCGTCATCGAGGCACCAGGCGACGACGCCGGTGCAGCGGCTGCCGTCATCCGACATGATCAGGTCGAGCGCGAAATACTCGATGAAGAACTCGGCGTTGTTGCGCAGCGACTGACCATAGAGCGTGTGCAGGATCGCGTGGCCGGTACGGTCGGCAACGGCGCAGGTGCGCTGCACCGGCGGGCCTTCGCCGAAGTTCTGCATGTGGCCGCCGAACGGCCGCTGGTAGATCTTGCCTTCCTCGTTGCGTGAGAAGGGAACGCCGTAATGCTCAAGCTCATAGACCGCCTTCGGCGCTTCCATGGTGAGATACTGCATGGCGTCGACATCGCCGAGCCAGTCGGAGCCCTTGACGGTGTCGTAGAGGTGCCACTGCCAGCTGTCGGGCGTCATATTCTGCAGCGAGGCGGCGATGCCGCCCTGGGCAGCGACCGTGTGCGAGCGGGTCGGGAATACCTTGGTGATGCAGGCGGTGCGGAAACCCTGTTCGGCCATGCCAAGCGTGGCGCGAAGACCGGCGCCGCCGGCGCCGACGACGATCACATCGTATGAGTGATCGACGTATTTGTAGGCCTTCCCATTCTGAGCGGGTGAAGTCGGTGCCATGATACGGTTATCCTACGAATGCAATTTTCAGAATGGCGAAGAGACAGAGCCCCGCCATCAGGATCGAAAAGAACGTGTTCAGCATCAGCAGGGCGATCTTGGCGAATTCGCCATGAACGTAGTCCTCGATGATGACCTGCATGCCGAGCCGCATATGAATGACGCCGGAAACGACCATCAGACCCATTACGACCGCAACAAGCGGGTTGGACAGGGCGTGAACCACATCGGCATAAGGCTCGCCGGCGTGAATGATCATGAAGATGATGAAGAAGAGAAAAAGCGGCACGTTGGCAACCGCCGTGACGCGCTGGCGCCAGAAATGATCAGTTCCTTCCTTGGCCGAGCCAAGGCCGCGAACCTTACCCAGGGGGGTGCGCATATCCATGAGAACAACCTTCAGAAGCGAATAAGGAAGCCGATCACCCAGACCAGCACGGTCAGACAGAGCGATATGACGATCGAAGCTTGAGCCATCTTGGTCGAGACTTCCTTGTCGAAGCCGTAACCGAGATCCCAGACGAAGTGACGGAAACCGCCAACCATGTGGTGCAGAAGCGCCCAGGTGTAGCCAAGCAGCACGAGCTTGCCGACGACGCTTCCGAGGATCCAGTTGACCCAGTCATAGTAGGCTTGGCCAGTCGCGGCGGCGATCAGCCACCAGGCGACCAGCAGCGTACCGACGTAAAGCGCGCCACCGGTAATACGGTGAACGATCGACATGACCATGGTGGGGATTGGTTTGTAAATTTGCAAATGCGGCGACAGGGGCCGGTTATTTGTCACATTCGCCATCAGAACCTCGCGGCGTCTTCTCTGCGCTCCTCCATCAGGGAGCATTCAAGGCGATCACACGAATGACAAATTTCTTTGTGTGCGTCGCATCAATGGCGACGTTTAATCACGTAAGCCCCTAACGACAAGTATAATTGCACCCCCAATTTAATTTAATCGATTTGCGTCTCTGGGTGGCGCGAACTGCGCTTGACGGCCTGGCCCGCGCTTGGCGCGAACGGCATGGCCAGACGTCTTCTGGACAATCGGCGGCTTTTGGCGCATTTTGCAGTTAACGCTTTGTTAAGCATTTCATTTTCGGAGATCCGCGCGATGCTGAAGTCTATGTCCGCGCTCGTTTCACTTGTCGCCGCTGTTTTGATCGCACTGCCGATGTCGGCGGACGATTTTGGGAGGGGTTCATTCTCTCGCCACGGTGGTAAGGGATTCTTCAGGCATCACGCACCCACGATCGTCGGTCGGCCTTTTTTTGGATGGAACGACGGACGCATCCGATTCTCGGATGGTTCCAAACGGTTCGGCCATCGCTTCGGTCGGACGCCCCTAATCAAGCCTGCGTCATTCCCGTATCGCGGCAATAGTGGTTATCGCGGTTATGGCGGACGCAACGTCATCGTCCTCGTTCAGTCGCCGACAGGCACAGGCGTAAGCGGCACCTATTCGGGATCGTCCTACGTGTATGACGCCGACGGCGGGACTTACGTCACAGCGAGCGGCTATAGCGTCGGTGCCCAGCAAAGAACCATTACCCTTGCGCCAATGGCCAAGGTGATCAACGTGACCACAAAGAGCAGCAGCTGCTCCTACGAGGCCGGCGTCTGCGTTATCAGGCCGTGAAGCGCCAAACGGTCGTTTTCTTCACCTCGCTGTCTTCAAGCGCCCGGGTAACCGGAACCTCGTAGACTGCGCAGAATTCCAGGTTCTCCTTGGGAAGATAGCTGCGTCCCGGATCCCCGACGAAGATGGCGATGCCTTGGCGACTGAGCATATTGAACCATGGAACGATCGCGGCCGCAAAGCCGGCGTCGTAGAAGACGTCGCCGGCGAGCAGAATGTCAGCCTCGACGTTGCGGCCGATCAGATCGGCACCGATAAAATCGATATCCGCCTTGTTCAGTTCGGCGTTCAGCCACACAGCGGTTTCGGTCCAGGGGTCGATGTCGGCGGCAACGACCTTCGCCGCTCCCGCGAGCTTTGCCGCAATCGCAACAAGGCCGGAACCCGTGGCAAAGTCGAGGACGCATTTGCCGGCAACGATATCAGGATGATCGAGTACGTAGCGTGCCAGCCCTTGGCCGCCCGCCCAGGCGAATGCCCAGAAAGGCGGCGGCAGGCCGATTTCCGCAAGCTCCTCTTCCGTCTTTAGCCATAGCTCGTGGGCTTCGTCCGCCAGATGCAGCCGAATTTCGGGCACATGCGGCGGCGCCATTGGACTGGTATTCGCGCGGATGAAGACCTCGGGTTCGGTTTTCAACGGCGGCTCACCGCGGCGGATTGTCGAGGCCACCCAGCCGGCAAATCTCGAGATACTCTTCGTCTGTTACCGGCTGGACCGAAAGCCGCATGGAAGTGACGAGCGACATCTTGGCAAACTTCTCGTTGGCCTTGATGTCCTTCAGCGAAACCGGCTTGGGGATATCGCAGACGGCGCGAATGTCGACGCAGTCCCAGCGGTCATCGCCGGCTGCTGTCGAGTCCGGGTGAGACAGAGCGCAGACCTCGACGATACCGACGATCTCGAGACCTTCGTTGGAGTGGTAGAAGAACCCCTTATCGCCAAGCTGCATCGCCCGCATGTTGTTGCGGGCGAGATAGTTGCGGACACCGGTCCATTCGGTGCCCTTCTCGCCGGCCGCCTTCTGCTGCTCCCACGACCAGGAAGCGGGTTCTGATTTGTAGAGCCAATGCGCCACGCTCAAGCCTCCGGATTGTTGAAGACCCAATTGAAGGGCTTGATGTCGACGCTCTCAAAAAGGCCGGCCTTGGCGTAGGGGTCGCTGTCCGACAGCGCCTTCGCCGCTTCGATCGTATCGGCATGAATGATGACCAGGCTGCCGCAGGGCTTGCCATCAGCGTCGAGAAACGGGCCAGCCATCTTCAACACGCCCTCGGCATTGAGCTTGTTGAGATGTTCCACATGGGCGGGCCGCGCCTCCATGCGGACGTTGAGGTGATCGGGCTTATCCTTGCAGAGGAGGGCAAAAAGCATATCGGAACTCCTATTCAGTCGTAATCGGACGCGTCATGAGCTGATCGATGGCCTCGGCAATTCCGAGCTTGCCTTCGATGATAGCGGATACGGCATCGGTAATCGGCATGCTGACATTGAGCGACTGCGCAAGGCGCGACGCAACAGCCGCCGCAAAGGCGCCCTCTACGAGTTCGCCATGAGTGGGATCGACGGTCTCGCCGCGACCAAGGGCAATGCCGAAGCGCAGGTTACGAGATTGATGGCTGGTTGCCGTCAGCACCAGGTCGCCAAGGCCGGACAACCCGCGCACCGTGTCCGCCTGCCCGCCTTTGGCGACGACAAAACGCGACATCTCGGCAAGCCCGCGCGCAATCAGCGCCGCCCGCGCAGAGTCTCCGATACCGGCGCCTTCGACAATGCCGCAGGCGATCGCCAGAACGTTCTTCAGCGCTCCGCCGAGCTGGACGCCGATCCGGTCTGACGAGGCATAAAGCCGGAATGTTCGGCCAGAGATCGCATGCGCCAGCCTTTCGGCAACATCGATATCCGCACAGGCGATCGCCATGGCAGTCGGCAAGCCCTTGGCGATATCGGCGGCAAATCCCGGCCCCGATAGCACGGCGATAGGGTGGCCCGGTATTTCGCGCTCCAGCATGTCGGTCAGCAGATTGCCGGTTGTCCGCTCAATGCCCTTTGCACAGGTCACGACGATCGCATTGTTCTGGAGATAGGGGCGGTATTGTCTTGCCGCATCCGCCTGCGCCTGTGAGGGCATCGCGAAGAGGACGATGTCGGCGTCGCTGATCGCGGCCGGCTCGGCAGAGAAGGCGAGCGACTCCGGCAAGGCGATGCCTGGCAAGACAGCGTCATGCAAATGCTCAGCCTGCAAGCCCGCGATCAGCTCAGGATCTCGGCCGACGAGCGTCACCGCATTGCGCTCGGTCAGCGCGATCACCGCGGCAAGCGCGGTTCCAAAAGCACCAGCTCCGATAACGGCGATCTTCTCGCTCATGCTTTCGCTCCCCGTTTGCCAAAGCCAAGCAGCGTTTCGGCGTTGGAATCCAGCGGCCAGCGCGAACGCGGCTGCACGTCGAGATCATCCGGCTCGACGCCTGTCGCCATGCGCTCCAGACCCGCCCAGGCGATCATCACGGCGTTATCGGTGCACAATCTGAGCGGCGGCGCGACAAAGCGAAAGCCATGCTTGTCGCAAAGCGACTGCAGGGTGCTGCGAACCTCCAGATTGGCAGCGACCCCGCCAGCAACCACAAGGGCCGGTCCGCCGTCGACCTGCGGAAACTCGGCCTTGAAGCGCTCCAGACCCCGGCCAATACGATCCTTCAGCGTTCGCGAGATCGCCTTCTGGAATGAGGCACAGATGTCCGCGACATCCTGCTCCGTCAATGGCGCGATTTCGGTTGCGGCCTGGCGTACGGCCGTCTTCAGGCCGGAAAACGAGAAATTCAGTTTCGCCTCGCCAACCAGAGGGCGCGGAAAGTTGAAGCGGTCCGGGTCACCGCTCTTGGCCGCGCGCTCGACCGCCGGTCCGCCTGGATACGGCAGGCTCAGCAACTTCGCCGTCTTGTCGAAAGCTTCGCCGAGGGCGTCGTCGATCGTCGTGCCCCAGCGCTCGTATTGCCCGACACCCCGGACAAGAATAAGCTGCGTATGGCCGCCGGAAACGAGCAGCATCAGATAGGGAAATGCGAGCCCATCCGTCAGCCGCGCCGTCAATGCGTGCCCTTCGAGATGGTTGACGGCATAGAGCGGTTTTCCGGACGCCTTGGCGATTGCCTTTCCGGTCATGAGGCCGACAAGCAGACCGCCGATCAGGCCAGGCCCCGAGGTTGCCGCGATGGCATCGATATCGGAGAGCGACACATTGGCGCGTTTCAAGGCTTCGTCGATCAGCGTATCGAGTGCCTCGACATGGGCGCGGGCCGCAATCTCCGGCACAACGCCGCCATAGGCGCTGTGCTCCTCGAGCTGGCTCAAGACGACGTCCGAACGCACCGTCGGCTGCCCGTCGACGGCTCGCTCGACCACAGCCGCGGCGGTTTCGTCGCAGCTTGTTTCGATGCCGAGAATACGCAGAAAGGGCGCCATGAAACCTGATCGTTGATTGCGATGGATCTTAAACCTGTTTACGAGGAACTCCGGTAACAACGGATCAATGCGGATGCAAACAAAACCTTTCCGGATCGGTACTCGAGGCAGCCCGCTGGCGCTTGCCCAGGCTCACGAGGCACGTGACAGGCTGATGGCGGCGCATGGACTGCCCGAAGCAATGTTCGAAATCGTCGTACTGAGCACCAAGGGCGATCGCATCACCGACCGTTCGCTGGCCCAGATCGGCGGCAAGGGACTTTTCACCGAAGAGCTGGAGCAGCAACTTGCGAGCGGCGACCTCGACATTGCCGTGCATTCCGCCAAGGACATGCCGACACAGCTTCCGGAGGGGCTCTGTCTTTCGGCCTTTCTGCCGCGCGAGGATGTCCGGGACGCGGTGATCGGACGCACTGCGCCAAAACTGATGGACCTGCCCCACGGCGCGACGGTCGGCTCCTCTTCGCTTCGCCGTCAGGCGCTTATCCGCCGCATGCGTCCAGACATCAACGTCATCACCTTTCGTGGCCTCGTCGATACGCGGCTTAGAAAGCTGCAAGAAGGCCAGGTCGACGCCACGCTGCTTGCGCTTGCCGGCTTGAAGCGGCTCGGCAAGGTCGAGGTGATAACCGATATCCTCCCTGCTGAAACCTTTCCGCCTGCACCGGCACAGGGCGCCATCTGCATTGAAAGCCGCATCGGCGACACCCGCATCGATAGCCTGCTTGCGCCCATCAACGATGCCGCGACCTTCGACGCGGTTTCCTGTGAAAGGGCCTTCCTTGCCGCCTTGGACGGCTCCTGCCGCACGCCGATCGGCGGTTACGCCGTCTGCGAAGGCGACCAGGTCCGCTTCTCCGGCTTGATCATCACACCTGATGGCCGCAACCAGCATGCCATCAGCGTCGATGGCCACAGGCGCGATGCGGCCGCTTTGGGCACCCGCGCAGGGCAGGAGATCCGCGCCCGCGCCGGCAGCAGTTTCTTCGACGACTGGAGCTGATGTCCTAATGCGCGTGCTCGTGACCCGTCCTCAGCATTCGGGCGAGCGCACCGCCAAGCGTCTTCGCGAGCTAGGACACGAACCGATACTGCTGCCCCTGTCGCATCCGGTTCACGACGCCAACGCGGCGTTGCGCGGCTTGAGCACGACCAAGGGCAGCATCGCGATCACCAGTGCCGAAACGATCCGGGCGCTCACAGCCCATGACGCCGAGCTGGCCGTTCACCTCGCTCGCCCCCTCTTTGCGGTCGGTGATGCGACGGCTGAGGAAGCGCGGGCGATCGGCTTTAGCTCCGTCACGGCATCGGGCGGCAGCGGCGCCGAGCTTGCTGAGACGATTGCGAAAAAAGCAGGGGGCTCCGTTCTCTATCTGGCGGGATCGCCGAGAGCGGAGACCTTCGAGAAGCGTGCAAGCGAAATCGGCCTGCGGATTACCGTCGCGGAGTGCTACCGGATGGAGCCGACACCGATCGCGCCGCAAGCGCTGGACACAATCTTTGAGCAGCGGCCGGATGCGATCCTGTTTTTCTCGCGCCAGACAGCAGAAGACTTCTTCCGTGTCGCTGAGCCGCAGATGCGACCCGATCGGGTAGACGGAATACGTCTTCTCTGCCTCAGCAAATCCGTTGCAGAGATGGTCCCCGCGTCGCTGCGGGGCGCTGTGAGCATCGCGGCGATGCCGGAGGAGCGCAGCCTTTTGTCGCTCCTTTGAACGCGCTGCGTGCCCAAATTTCGTCTAACCTCTTTCCTTGTCTGGCATCACTGACTAGTTTCGTTGCATTGCATAATTAAGAGGGTCTCATGGCACCAGGAAATCCGCCTCGCCACTCGAAGAGCACCGAGAAGCCGGTCACTATCGATCTGGATAAGCAGGAATTTGCTTCTGCCAAGGATGCCGAGACGAAAGCCGAGGAACCGGCCGATGTGCCGAAACCCGGTACCGTGGATGAGCCTCAAGCGCAGCCTGAATTGACCGACGAGCCATCGCCTGACGAAGCGCCAAAGGCTGCAGCCGAACCCGCACCCGAAACGAGCGAGCCGGCACCGCCAGCACCGCCCACCTTCCCGCGCAACAGCACATCGGGCCTGATCGCCGCCGGCATTGTCGGCGGCCTGATCGCACTTGTCGGCGCCGGAGCCATTCAATATGCCGGGTTTCTGCCCGGCTCGTCCGCGCCTGCTTCACCCCCTGCCGATGTCTCCAATCTCTCGGCTGAAATCGACGGGCTCAAGCAATCGGTCGCCAATCTCGCCGCTGCCCCCTCCACGCCAGATAACGGCGCGCTGGAACAGCGTATTGCTGCGCTGGAAGTGACGGCCAAGACCCTGCCGGCTGCTGCCGACACGGCTGCGGTCGATGCTTTCAATCAGAAGATCGCCGACCTGACCGGCCAGATCGACCAGCTACGGGCCGCGGTCTCCCAGACAACGGAACAAAAAGCCGCCGACGGCGCCGATATCACGCAACACCTGGCCGAAATCGAGAAGAAGCTGAACGAGCCGCGGCGCGACGTTGCCGTCGCCAAGGCCATCGCGGCCGCCGCTTTGAAGGCGGCGATCGATCGCGGCGGACCGTTCGTCGCCGAGCTCGACACCTTTGCCGGCGTCTCTCCTGACGATCCGGCCGTTGCAGATCTGCGCAACTTCGCCGAAACCGGCGTTCCCTCGCGCGCCGAACTGATCCGCCAGGTCCCGGATGTTGCAACCGCCATCGTCGGTTCCGTCAATCAGGCCGCTCCCGACCAGACTTGGTCCGACCGGTTGATGGCAAGCGCCAAGTCGCTGGTAACGATCCGCCCCGTCGGCAATATTGAGGGTGAGAGCGTCGAGGCAATTGCCGCGCGCATGGAAGACAAGGTGAAGAACGGCGACCTGCAGGGCGCCGCGTCCGAATGGGCCGATCTGCCTGCTCAGGCAAAACAGGCCTCCGCCGCTTTCAAGCAATCGCTGGAAGCCCGCATCCGCGTCGAGGATCTTGTGGGCAGCGCCCTGTCCAACGCGGTCTCCAGCGCCGGCAAGGAGGGCTGAGGCATGGTCAGGCTCGTCATATTTGCCCTCGTCGTCCTCGCACTAGGCTGCGGATTTTCCTGGCTGGCAGATCGCCCGGGCGATCTTTCGCTGGTCTGGGAAGGGCAGCTTTACCAGACCCGGCTGGTCGTGGCGGCAAGCGCCCTGATCGCGCTCATCGCGGCCGTGATGGCCGCGTGGTGGCTGCTGCGCACACTCTGGACGTCGCCCTACTCCGTCACTCGCTATTTCCGTGCCCGCAAGCGCGACCGCGGTTATCAGGCTCTGTCGACTGGCCTGATCGCGGCTGGTGCCGGCAATGCGCTGATGGCGCGCAAGATGGCCGCCCGTTCGCAAGGATTGCTCCGCGCCGATCAGGAGCCGCTGATCGCCCTCCTTGAGGCGCAGGCGGCGCTGATCGAAGGTCGCCACGACGAAGCGCGCGCCAAGTTCGAGGCGATGACCAATGATCCCGAGACCCGCGAGCTCGGGCTGCGCGGACTGTATCTGGAAGCCAAGCGGCTCGGCGCCAATGAGGCGGCGCGTCAATATGCGGAAAAGGCCGCGGACAACGCGCCCTATCTGCCTTGGGCAGCACAGGCAACGCTTGAGTATCGCAGCCAGGCGGGTCGCTGGGATGATGCGATGCGACTGCTGGAACAACAAAGGGCTGGCCGCGTCATCGAAAAGGCTGAGGCGGATCGGCTTCGCGCGGTTCTGCTTACCGCCCGCGCCACCGAGAAGCTCGAGAACGATCCGGCGGGAGCACGCGACGACGCCACGCATGCCCTGAAGCTCGCCGCCGACTTCGAGCCTGCCGCGATTGTCGCCGCGAAGGCGCTGTTCCGCGAAGACAAGCTGCGCAAGGCGGCATCCATCCTCGAACAGGCATGGAAATCGGCCCCGCACCCGGACATCGGTCGCACCTATGTTCGCGCCCGCAGCGGCGATTCTGCCGCTGATCGCCTGAAGCGCGCCGAGCGACTGGAGGGGATACGGCCGAACAACGTCGAATCCCTGCTTCTCGTGGCGCAGGCTGCCCTCGACACGCAGGATTTCGCCAAGGCCCGCACCAAGGCGGAGGCTGCCGCCCGGATTGAGCCGCGCGAAGCAACCTTCCTGCTGCTCGCGGACATCGAAGAAGCCGAAACGGGTGATCAGGGCCGCGTTCGCCACTGGCTTGCCCAGGCCCTCAAGGCGCCGCGCGACCCGGCATGGGTCGCCGATGGTTACGTTTCCGACAAATGGTTGCCGCTTTCGCCTATTACCGGTCGGCTGGATGCCTTCGTCTGGAAGGCACCGTTCGACCATGTGGATAATGTTGCCGATGAAAGCAAGACGATCTCCATAGACCGCGCCCTGAAAACGCTGCCGCCGGTGCGCGAAGCTCGCTCCGAAGGCCCGGCCAGCGATCACCGCATCATCGAACTCGAGCGGGCTGCCACGATAGAGGCGGCGCGTCCATCGCCGAAACCGCCGGCATCAAGCAAGCAGGCGGCGGAAGCTGCAACTTCACCCGAACCGCGCCCCTTCTTTGGCGGCCTGCCGGACGATCCCGGCGTTCGCAATCCAGCGGCGGAGCCAGAACCCAAGACACGGCTTCGCCTTTTCTAGACAAACAGGATCTAAATGTTCGAACGCTTCCAGGAATTCTTTCAGAATCTGACTTCCGACAACACAAAGAAAGGCTTCGCGCCGGACGACCCGCGCATCGCGGTGGCCGCGCTCTGTATGCAGGTCATGGAGGCGGACGGGCAGGTCAAGGACAGTGAGACGAAGCGGCTTCGCAAGCTGTTGAAGGACCAGTACGGGCTTGACCGCAAGCAACTCGACGCGCTGATGGCCGCGGGCCGTGAGGCGGAAAGCGATGCCGTCGACTACTACCGCTTCACGTCGGATCTCAAGCGCCACCTCAACACGGAACAGCGGCTCGAGCTGATTGGGGTCCTCTGGGACATTGTCTATGCCGATGGCGAGCGCAGCGAAATGGAAGATGATGCAATCTGGCGCATTGCCGAACTCCTCGGTGTTTCCGCGCGCGAGCGGATCCAGAAGCGGCAGGAAGCAGCACGACGGGTCACGGATACCGAGGTAGTGGGGGACGATGCCGACTGACCGCTTACCGGAGCACGAGAAGCGCCCAGTCCTGATTGTTCTGCATCAGGAGCGCTCGAGCGCTGGCCGGGTCGGTCAGCTGCTGGCCGAGAAAAGGTATCGGCTCGATATCCGGCGCCCGGTTCTCGGCGACAAACTGCCCTCCACACTTGCAGAGCATGCGGGCGCCGTTGTCTTCGGCGGCCCGATGAGTGCCAACGATACCGAGGACTTCGTCAAGTCGGAGATCAACTGGCTGGACGTGCCGCTCAGGGAGAAGCGCCCGCTACTCGGGATCTGCCTCGGCGCACAGATGCTGGTGAGGCAGCTCGGCGGCAAGGTTCAGGCGAACGCCGATGGTTCCACGGAGATCGGTTGGTATCCGCTGCGCCCGACGGAGAAAGGCCGGCTGCTGATGCACTGGCCGAGGATGGTTTACCACTTTCATCGCGAAGGGTTTGACCTGCCGCATGGTGCCGAACTGCTGGCTGAGGGCGATACCTATCCCAATCAGGCGTTTCGCTACGGCGGCCATGCCTGGGGGCTGCAGTTCCATGCCGAGCTGACACGCGCGATGATGCACCGCTGGGTGGTTCACGGCGCCCACCGCTTCATTCTTCCCAATGCGCAGCAGGGTCGTGAGCATCTGGAAGGACGTATGCTCTTCGACGCGCCGCTGAAGGCATGGCTGAACGAGTTCCTCGACATCGTCTTCGAGGGCAAGACGTCCAAATCCGTCGCAGCAGCCAAGGCCGCCACACTTCCCGCCTAGCAGGCTGTTGAAAAAGGCATTGGCGCAAGGCTCCTGTCGTGATTCACTCGCTTTATTGCGATTTGGAGCTGATGGATGCGTGGCGGCGATGTGAGGACAGGCGAACTCTTCAGCTATGTGGATCTGGAGGCTCGTGTTCGAAAAG
>NZ_JBFTQH010000030.1:0-56908 GCF_056398905.1 Rhizobium sp. 01T417
GGTTCTTGTTCATCGGCCCGCAGTTTCGATCCACGCTTCCTCCCCACGGTCGGTCGCCCTTCCGCAGTTGCGCTTCTCTTCGTTCGCCGTGACCAGCTTACGGTGGGACTTCCACCCACAAGAATGCGCCCATGCTGGGCGCACAAACACAAAAGCCGGGCTTCCGCCCGGCTCTACAGGATCAAATCTTTGGCAACGATCAGCCGCGTCCGCGCTTGCGACGCTGGCCGAGCCCCATTTCCTTTGCGAGGCGCGAGCGCGCTTCGGCATAGGCCGGCGCTACCATCGGGTAGTCGACGGGGAGCTCCCATTTCTCGCGGTATTCTTCCGGCGAGAGATTGTGGTGGGTCATCAGGTGACGCTTGAGCGACTTGAAGTTGCCGCCGCACTCCAGGCATGTGATCTGTTCATCCTGAACGGATTTACGCACCGATACAGCCGGCTTCTGCTTCTCGACAACCGCCGTTGCAGCTTGCGGCGTCGACGTATTGCTAAGTGCCGAATGCACGTCAGAAATCAGGTTAGCGAGATCGCCAACCGGGACCACGTGGTTGCTGACATAGGCGGCAACAATATCTGCGGTGAGCTCGACCAGCAACTCCGGCCCGCTACCGGCTGCAGTATCCGTCATAATACGTTTCTCCTGTTTCAATGCTCCAAAGGTCTAAGCCTCGTCAGCCAAGACCGTCATCGTAGAGCCAACAGCAAAAAACCCAGGCTACGGCAACCTGTTTCGAAAAACTGAAATCCACCCCTAGATTCCTGAGGCCGAAACCCGTTCTTATACTGCCCGATTTCGAATTAGTACGCTACCACGCAGCTTACTTCCTCAATTAAACACTGAAATCCAAAGCCAACGAGGAAATAAGCAACGTGATTCTAATTCAATATCAGAACTCTACTTGATCACCAATTATCACCGTTTTACGAAAACGCCAATTATTATTTCATATATATCTACCGAAAAATGTCTATTTCGCAAGAATTGCCTGCCATAAACCCAAACATTAACCATTAAGAAATCTGCAAAAGGGTGCAAAAATCAACTTAAAATACTGAATCGGAAGCGCTCTCATCTTTTGGCGAGGTCATCGCGCACCGATTGGGGGCCGAGGCGATATCCAGACTGGTGCGCGGCCTTGGCAAGGAGGTGCGCCGCGACCGGCGCCGTCAGCAGGAAGAAGACGAAACCGGCGAGCGCCCGTGCAAAGACCGAAACCTCGCCCGCGGCGACACCGGCGGCAAAAAGCAGCATGCCGGAACCGACCGTTCCAGCCTTGGAAGCGGCGTGCATGCGCGTGTAGAGATCCGGCAACCGCACGACGCCGAGTGCGGCAACGAGCGCAAACAACGAACCGGCCAGCAAAAGGAAAGCGACGACGAGCGCTGTCGCATAGTCCATCATTTCTTGCCCTTCCTGCCATTCTTGTCGCTGCGTTTGGCCGCGACTTTGGGCTTTTTCGGGGCACGCGCCTTTTTTTCGCTGTGCCGTTCCGCGACAGGAGCGCGCGACATCACGAAACGCGCGAAGGCGACCGTTGCCAGAAAGGCGACGAGTCCCAGCGAAATGGCGATGTCGATATAGAGGCTGAAGCCCGTCTTGACCGCCAATACGGCGATGAAGCCGATTGCCGTGCCTGACAGTGTATCGAGCGCCAGGATCCTGTCGGGCAGCGTCGGCCCGACGAGGACCCGCCATCCCGCCAGGAGAAAGGCAATCCCAAGGATGACCAGGGCAACCGCGGCGGCCGTGGACATGATGGCAAGCGGGGAGATCATCGAAATGCCTCCATGATCCGGCGCTCGAAACCGTTGGCGATATCGCGCTTGGTCGCCTCGGGATCGGCGCAATCCAGCGCATGCACGTAAAGCGTCTTGCGATCGTCGGAGACATCGACCGACAGTGTGCCCGGCGTCAGGGTGATCATGTTGGCTAGAAGCGTGATCTCGAAATCGCGGTCGACGGTCAGCGGAAAGGCGAAGATGCCGGGTTGCAGCCGCATGTTGGGCGTCAGCACCGTGACGGCGACCTTCCAGGCCGAGATCGCCAACTCCTTGAGAAACAGAAGGGCAAGCCGCACGATCGCGAAGGACCGGCGAAGATATCCCCGGCTTCCATAGGGTTCGCGGATGATGGACAAGCACAGGGCGCCGATCGCAAAGCCGAAGAGGAGGTTGTGCGGCGACGCGCTGCCGGTAACGGTCGCCCAGGCAATGGCGAGCAGCACGTTCAGCAGCAGGGCGATCATGGCATCCCTCCATCCGGGAAGACCGACTGCAGATAAGCTGTCGGATCGATGAGGCCGGTCGCCGCAGCTTGCGCCATGTCCAGCAGCTGTTCGGGCAGGATGCCGAAAGCAACGACAAGAGCTGTCAGGATGAAAAGCGGCAGCCCCGCCTGCCAGCTGATTGACACTGCCGCCTGCGGTGCCGTTGCCGGTCGCCAGTAGGCGAGCAGGAAGACGCGTCCGAATACGACGGTCAGCAGGAAGCCGCCGATCAGGATCGCGGCGGCCAGCCACCAGGCGCCGATGTCGATCGATGCTCTGACCAAAATCACCTTCGGCCAGAAGCCGGAAAAGGGCGGCAACCCACACGCGGCGACGAAGAGGATGAAAGAGAACGCGGCAAAACCGCCGCTCTTGCGATAGAGGCCGCCGAGCGCGGTCAGCGAGAAACCGCCGGCAAGGGCGGCAGCCTGCCCGGCGAGAAGATAGAGCGCCGTCATCAGCACCATCGAATGCAGCGCGTAGAAGATCGCGCCGGACAGGCCGCCGGGCGTGCCTAGCGCTATGCCGACCAGCATGTTGCCGATGCCCGAGATCACGACATAGCCGAGGAGCTTGCGGATATCGTCCTGCGCCAGCGCCCCAAGCGCGCCGACGACGATGGTCGCTGCCCCCACCGCCGCAATCAGAAGGCTCAATTGTTCGCGCTCGATCGGCAGCAGCATGACCATGACGCGAATGAGGGCGTAGACGCCGACCTTGGTCAGCAGACCGGCAAACAGTGCCGACACGACGATGCGCGGCGTATGATAGGAGGCCGGCAGCCAGAAATTGACAGGAAAGGCAGCGGCCTTCATGGCAAAGGCCAGCAGCAAGAGGGCGGAAAGGGTCATCAGCGGCGCGGTGTCGCGCACACTCTCCACCTTGCCAGCGATATCGGCCATGTTGAGCGTGCCGAAGACAGCGTAGACGATGCCGACCGAGATCAGGAACAGCGTCGTGCCGATCAGGTTCAGCACCGCATATTTCATGGCCCCGTCGATCTGCCCGCGCTCGGAGCCGAGGATCAACATCCCGAAGGACGAAATGAGAAGCACCTCGAACCAGACATAGAGGTTGAAGACGTCGCCTGTCAGGAACGCGCCGGAAACGCCTGCCATCAGAAGCAAAAGGAAGGGAAAGAAACCGTATCGGCGGCCGCTTTCGGTGACGTCCTTCAACGCATAAAGGCCGCCGGCGAGCGCTGCGATGGCAGCGGTCAGGGCCATCAGCGCGCCGAAGAGATCGACGGTGAAGGCGATGCCGAACGGCGGAAGCCAGCGCCCCATGACCATGGTCAGCGGGCCATGCGCCACCACCTTCGCCAACAGCGCGGCATCCAGCAGGACCAGACCGGCAAGGCCCGGAATGGCGACCTGCGCCTGCAGTCGCAGCGAGCCGCGCATCATCAAGAGCACGGCGCCGAGCGTGATGCAGAGCGCCACGGGTGCGATGACGAGCCAGTTGGCGAGCGGCACAGGCGCCGTGACCATCGCAGCCGAGAGATCGGTGATCGTGCTTACCGGAGCCGCCATCTAGTACCCCATCGGCGGCAGCGGTGGATCGACGGGCTCGGCGACACGCATTTCGTCGGTGTTGTCGGTGCCGATGTCCTGATAGGCGCGATAGGTCAGCACCAGCAGGAAGGCGAGGAAGGAAAAGGAGATGACGATCGCCGTCAGGATCAGCGCCTGCGGCAGCGGATTGGCGGCGCCGTTAGGGAGCGTATCGAGGTTTGCCGCGATGATCGGCGGCACCTCGCGCGTCAAACGTCCTGCGGTAAACAGCAACAGGTTCACCGCGTTGCCGAGGACGGCGATCCCGAGCATGATCCGGATCGAGAATTTCGACAGCATCAGATAGATCGCGGCGGCGAAGAACAGGCCGACGAGGATCGCAAACAGCGGCTCCATCACTCGATCTCCCTTTCCTCAAGCGCCAGCGCGATCGAGGTGATGGCACCGACGACCACCAGGTAGACCCCGATATCGAAGAGCATGACGGTCGAGAGCGGCACCTCGACACTGGCTATCTCAGGATAGATCCACAGCCCGGTCATGAACGGCACGGCAAAGACGACCGACAGCAGACCGGCGGAGCAGGACATCAACAGTCCGGCCCCTGATATCGCCAGGGGATGGAAGACGATGGCGCGGCGCACGGCGCCGACGCCGCGGGCAATGCCGAAGATCGCCAGCGCCGAGGCGGCAATCAACCCGCCGATGAAGCCGCCGCCCGGCTCGTTGTGGCCGCGCAGGAGCACAAAGACGGAAAAGAGCAGCATCAGAGCCGTCAACACCGGCGTGATCGTGCGGAAGATCAGTGTGTTCATGGGCGCTCGATCCCCAGATCCTCAGGCGCGTCAGGATCGTTTTCGGCAAGCTTGCGCTCGGTCTGCGCGCGGATTCGAATGAGGGCGAGGATCGCAAGGCCGGTGATGGCGACGACCGCGATCTCACCCAGCGTGTCGGTGCCGCGGAAATCGACGATGATGACGTTCACGACGTTGGCGCCGTGCGCGATGGTCTTTGAGTAAGTGTTGAAGAACTCCGTCAGCGCATTGTTGAACGGCCCCTGCGTGGCCTTCATCAGAAGCAGCGCGAAACCAGAGCCGCAGGCGATCGCGATGCAGCCGTCGAATATCTTCTGGCTGAGCGGCCGCCGATCGGTCGGCGACAATTGAAGGCGGGTCATGACAAGCGCCAGGATGACGACCGACAGGGTCTCCACCATGAACTGCGTGAAGGACAGGTCGGGCGCGCCGAACAGCAGGAATATGATGGCGACGGAGAAGCCCTGGATGCCGAGCGAGACGATCGCCGTCAGCCGGTCGCGCGCGATGACAACGCTCAACAGACCAAGAACGGCGAGCAGGAAGATCGCCCATTCGTGGACCTGGACCTGCCGTGGCCAGACAGGCAGCATCGGCATTTCGCCATAGAGCCAGAGGGGGACGAGCAGGATTGCGGCAAGGCAGAGGAAGGTGCAGGTGATGTAGAGTTCAAGTCGCCCCGGCTGGACGAACCGCGTTACGCGCATCGATAATCTAATCAGACCTACGATGAAGTAATCGAAGCCACGATCCGGTCCGGGTCCTAGCTTGCACAGTACCGTCGCCATGGCCAGACGCGCCTGGTCTATCCGCCAATAAACGAGCGTGCCGAGCGCGATCGTAAGACCAGACAGAAGCAGCGGCACGCCGACATGCGGGATAAGGGAAATCTCGATCACGCTCGCCGATCCACGGATGGCGGATGCCGTTGGAGACGAGATGTAATGGTGCGCCGTTGCGGAGAAAACCGCAGTCATCAGGCCCAATAGCGCCAGCAAGACAGGACCGACCCAAAGCAATGGCGGTGCCTCGTGTGGGTGCTTGGGCGTTGCACGGACCGGCCCGAGAAACGGCTTCAGCGCCACGGCGAAGCCAATCGCGAACATCAACGCGTTGCCCGCGACCGCAACCATTGTGAAGACGATCGATCGTGGGTCCGCATGTGCCAGCGCGGCGTAAATCTCTTCCTTGGCGAGGAATCCGAAGAACGGCGGCAGACCGCCCATGGAAATAGCCGCGGCGAGTGCTGCCGCAAAGGTCAGCGGCATCGCCGCTTTCAAGCCGCGCAGACTGGTGATGTCGCGCGTGCCGGTCTCATGGTCGATGATGCCCGCAACCATGAACAGCGCACCCTTGAAGAGCGAATGCGCCATGAGGTAGAGCGCCGCGGCCTCGGTGGCATAGGGCGCGCCGAAGCCGGTCAACAGCACGAGAAGGCCAAGCGAGGAAACGGTCGTATAGGCGAGTTGCAGCTTGAGATCGGTCTGGCGGATCGCAAGCAGCGTGCCGACGATCAGCGTCACGCCACCGAAGAGCGGCAGCAACGTCTCCCAGGCCGGTGTCCCGCCCATGACGGGATTGAGGCGCATCAGGAGATAGACGCCCGCCTTCACCATCGTTGCCGAATGCAGGTAGGCCGAGACCGGCGTCGGCGCCTCCATCGCGTTCGGCAGCCAGAAGTGAAACGGAAACTGCGCCGATTTGGTAAAGGCGCCACAGAGGATGAGGATCAGGATCGCCAGATAATATGGATTGCCACGCAGCAGATCGCCGGATTGCAGCAGCGTCGACAAATCAGTCGCGTTTGTCGTGCTCCAGATCAGGAGCAGGCCCGCCAGCAGCAGCAGGCCGCCACCGCCGGTAACGACGAGCGCCTGCAGGGCGGCGCGACGCGCTGCCTCGCGCTCGTGGTCGAACCCGATCAAGAGGAAGGAGGTAATCGACGTCAGTTCCCAGAAGATGAAGAGCATCAGCAGGCTGTCCGAGACGACGAGGCCGAGCATGGCGCCCATGAACAGGAAAATAAAGGAGAAGAAGCGCCCCTGATCCAGATGCCCCTTCAGGTATCCGCCCGAATAGAGGACGATCAGCGTGCCGATCCCGGTAATCAGCAGCGCGAAGGTCAGCGAAAGACCGTCGAGCAGCCAGGAAAAGCGGAGGTCGAAGCTCGGCACCCAGGCATAGCCGCCTGTTATCACCTCGCCGCCCGCTATGACCGGCAGCAGGCTGGCGAAGTGCGCAAAGGCCAAAAGCGGCGCAAGCGCCAAGAGCCAAGCGGCGTTCGCCCCAAGGACGCGAACGAGAAAGGGAGCGAGAACTGCGCCGAGAAGTGGCAGACACAAGGCCGCAAATGTCAAAGCCGTGACACCGGCCATGTGCCCTCCTCTGCTGGCAGTGCTTCGTGGAGCCGGCGAAAGCCGGAAGTCCGTCAGGTTTACGAGAACTGGAGCGCGGTCACAAGTCTTGTTCGACCGGGAGCAACCGGCAGCGGCAGGATACTCACAGGGAACGGATCATCTCGGGTCGGTCAGCCCCTTGCAGTATCTTCGAAGCGTCTATTGAAGCGATAGTCACAGACTCTGTCCAGGGCGCCTCAAACCTCCGGGGCGATCGGTTTATCGACGAAATATCAACGGCATCGCCGTTTTCGCCGGAACGGGATGACGCTTTGACGAGCTCGGCATCCCTTGATCCATGCGACCTTTCGCACCACATTGCTGTCGAAAATCAAAGCCGCCCCCCGGCGCGAAAGGAACAAGCCATGGCCGATACGACAATCGCCAAAGTTCACAAGACCGACGCGGAGTGGAAGGAACAGCTGACTCCCGAGCAATACCGGATCACCCGCCAGCATGGCACCGAGCGTGCCTTTACCGGCCCCTATTGGGATTCGTTCGAAACCGGGCTCTATCGTTGCGTCGGCTGCAATGCACCGCTGTTCCGCTCAGACACGAAGTTTGATGCCGGTTGCGGATGGCCGAGCTATTTCGAAGCTGTCTCACCCGACGCGGTGACCGAACTCCGCGATACGACCTACGGCATGGTCCGCACGGAGATCCGCTGCGGCACTTGCGATGCCCATCTGGGGCATGTCTTCCCCGATGGTCCGCCGCCGACCGGCCTGCGCTACTGCATCAACGGCCACGCGATGGTGTTCGAGCCGGAGAAATAAAAGCTCGCGTCCGAGCTGCTTAGAAGCGTTCGACTACCGCCTGGACGCTTTCATCCAGCGACAAGCGGGACGTATCCAATATCGCGCATTTCTTTGCCACGGCCTCGCGGCGGAGGAAGGATGCCCAGATCATCATTTCGGTATTGGCAAGCTCTGGCTGCCGGCGTTCGACCGCCAGGCGATGCGTTCGTGTTTCGTCATCGCAGTCGGCCAGCAGCGGCAAATAGGCAATGCCTGTTGCTGTTGCCGCTTCTTCTAGAAATGCAAGGCGCATCTGGCCTTCGAGCAACTGATTTCGGCCGGAGTGCTGTGCCTCCGCGAGGCTCTCCAACCACTTGAAGGTCATGGCCCGCTGCCATCCGGCTGGCGAGCCGTAGTCCGCCGCCATCCGCGAAAGCGGGGGAACGCCGATGTCATCGAAATGGTAGACGTCGATTTCACCAGCGAACCGAGCGGCGATCGCCTTGGAAATCGCCGTCTTGCCCGATCCGGAAGCGCCAGTGAGAACGATGAGGCTCACTTCGTGACCCTAAGCTCCATGCAAGTCAGATCGAGCCAGCGGCCGAACTTCGTGCCGACCTCCGAGAAGGTGCCGGCAACGCGGAAACCAAGCTTTTCGTGCAGTTTGATGGACGCAGCGTTTGCCGCCTCGATGCCGGCGATCATCACGTGGATGTTGGCCTCGGCCGCACGCTCGATCAGCGCCCGCATCAGCAATTCGCCGATCCCCGCGCCGCGGCAATCCTTGTCGACATAGACTGAGTGTTCGACCGTGTGGCGGTAGCCGTCGAAGGCTCGCCAGTCACCATAGGAGGCATAGCCTGTGACCTTGCCATCCTTCTCCGCAACAATGACCGGGAAGCCCTTTGCCTTGCGGGCCTTGAACCACTCGATGCGGTTGTCGAGATCAACCAGCGTTTCGTTCCAGATGGCGGTCGTATGCTCGACAGCGTGATTATAAATATCGCGGATTGCCGGGAGGTCGGCTTCGGTGGCATCGCGCACGAGAACGGCGTGGTTCATATCAAGTCCAATTTCAGTTCGGTTCCGGCAAGCGGCATACGCCCGGCATTCAGCGTTGTAAACCAACGAAATGACGGGACGAAAGCGATCATTCGCGATAGCAGAGAATTGATCGAAATGGACACGCAGGCCGGCTGATCAGACCCCGGAGCCTGCCATGCTGAAGCAGGTGAGCACCGCCGAGTAGTGCACGGCCGCCGCGGCGACCACGAAGCCGTGCCAGATGGCGTTCTGGAAGCGCAGCTTCTCCCAGACGTGGAAGATGACACCGAGGGAATAGATGATCCCGCCGATGAGGATCAGGAGCATCGATACAAAGGGGATGCGCTCCGCCACCGGCCCGGCCACGAAGATGCCGCTCCACCCCATGCCGAGGTAGAGAAGGATGGCAACCTTGTCGAAGCGGCCTGGAAGGGCGCACTTCAGGAAGATGCCGAGCCCCGCGATCGCCCAGATGCCGATGAGCATCCCGAACAGCAGCGGACTGTCGGCGCCACGCTCCAGGAAGGGTGTGTAGGTGGCGGCGATCAGGATGAAAATCGAGGAATGATCGAGCCGGCGAAGGAACCACTTCGTCCGCGAAACCGGCCAGGCGTTATAGGAGAAGGAGATGCCGATCGTCAGCACGAGGCCGACGCTGTAGATCCATGCCGCCGCGAGTTCGCCATTGGAACTCCAGAGAGTGGCGTAAAAGATCAGAACGGTCGCGCCGATGAGCGCGAAAGCAAGCCCAATGCCATGGACGACCCCATCGGCGATCAGCTCATATTTGTCGTAAGCCCAGCGGATGCCGTTGAACTCTGTCATGCCGGGAAACCCCTCACCTTTCCAACCGATCGTCGCACCGAAACGGTGTGCAGGCAACACAACAGCGATGGCACGCCGTTACATCTTCGTGAGCCTTGGACGCTGTGGCTTCGGCGTGGAGATACACAGGTGGAAGGCAGAAGGGTAGCCTGAAAATGGGCCACCCTTGATGACATGCCACCTTAATGACTTAGAGCCTTTCAGCTCATGCAGTCTTCGCAGAGCGGGGCATAGGGTACGGCGCCGAGACGCTTCTTCGAAATCGGCTCGCCGCAGCGGACGCAGGTGCCATACGTGCCTTTCGTGATCCGATCGAGGGCTGCGTCGATGGCGCGCAGCTCTTCCTGGCCGGCCTGGCCAAGCCCCTCCAGCACTTCGTCGTTCTCGCTCTCGATCGCGCGGTCGTCGCTGTCCTGCTCCTTGGTGCGCCCGAGATCAACGTCGATGCGACTCAGCCGCGATAGAAGCTCGCGCTGGCGGTTGCGTAGGATCTGCTCGTAGGTCTGCGTGTCGGTCATGGATATTCCTCCATCGGTCTTTTGCCGTTGTTCTTCTCAGCGCTGCCTATCGACCAGCACCGAGCATTTGGCATGCCTGACGACGCGGTCGGCGGTGGCACCGATGAAGTAGTTGCTGAAGTCGGGAATGTGCGAGGCGACGATGATCAGATCCGCATCATGCGCTTCGGCGGCAGCGAGGATACTGTGGGCGGGGCGGCCGTGACCGATTTCGATCATTGCCGGTATGCCGCTCGTGCGGATCAGCATGCCGAGCTTCTGTTCGGCATCGTCGATCGCGTTTTGCCGCAGCTCGGGCGGCAGATCGATCGCGACATAGGTGGGAACGTCCTCGACAACGTTGAGCAAAATGATCTCGCCACCTTTTTCAAGGAGCGTGGATGCCTTGCGGAGCGCCTTTTCGCCCCTGTCCAACCCGCCTATTTCTATCGGAACGATGATTCTCTTGTACATTCAGGCCCTCCAGCGCTGCCGTTTCTTACGGCCACATCCTCTCAAGAGATAAATAAGGCGCTTTGATCAAGATCAAGATCAGGATGGATTCTTGTCAACAAGCATCGAACGCTGAATCGTCAAAATCGGATCTTCTGTGAACAATCAGAATGCGCCATATAGTGATCAAGTACAGCGACCAAGGGAACCTCTGAGGCACATGAACCGGCGCAAATTCCTTGGTATTGCTACGGGCGGCGCTTTCGCCGCTACCGCCGGTATGCCTCCCCCATCCAAGGCAGGAGATACACCCATGACCACTGAAACGTCCTACGCCCTGACGCGTCCTGCCTATGTCGATCAGTCGCATCTCGTCGTCACCGACCTGCCGCTGGTTTCCAATTTCTATCAATCGATGCTTGGCCTTAGTGTCATCGAGAAAAGCGCGAGCGGCGAAATCCTCGGTGTCGACGGCACGCCACTTCTGACGCTGACGACAGGCAAGGATGTGCGTGTCGCACCGCGCAACGCAGCCGGCCTTTTCCATACGGCCTTCCTGATGCCCAGCCGCACCGAGCTCGCCCGCTGGCTGCGCCACGCGGCGCACAACAATGTCGTCCTGGACGGCGCATCCGATCACCTCGTCAGCGAGGCCATCTATCTCTCCGATCCGGAAGGCAACGGCATCGAGATCTATGCCGACCGTTCCCACGACCAATGGAAATTCCAGCCGGACGGTCAGGTGGAAATGGCGACGCTTCGCCTCGATCTGCAACCGCTCTACAACAGCGCACCCAACGATGCCTGGAACGGAATGGCCGACGGAACGGCAATCGGCCACATCCACCTGCAGGTCGGCAACATTCCGGAAGCAGACACCTTCTACCGCGATATTCTTGGCCTGAAGCTGATGGCGCGCTATCCCGGCGCCAGCTTCTTTGCGACCGGCGACTACCATCACCATGTCGCCGCCAACATCTGGAACAGCCGCGGCGCCGGCACCCGCGCCGAGGGCATGACGGGCCTTTCCGACTACACGCTACGCTTCAACGACAAGGAAGCGCTCAAAAAAGCTGTCACCAAGCTCGACGAACTGGAGATCAAGAGTGAAACGCGCAATGGCGGTGTCTTCCTGCATGATCCCTGGGGCATCGGCCTGACCCTGTCTGCCTGACCTTAGGAACCTGAAGGGGTTCCGCGCGTTTCCGTCGCGAAGCAACTGGGCTTCCGGGGATCGTCTATCGATGGGAATTGCCAACGGCTTCCGCAAGCAGGCCAGCAAAATGACAGTGGGCACGACTCCCGTCAGCGCCTGGGCAGAAAAACTGACCCAGGACACGGAGGAGATGCCACAAGCGCCGATGCGTCGCCTGGAGAAGGACGGGCTTGATGTCAGCATGGCCTGGGCCGTCATCGGTATCTTTGGAGTGCTTGCACTATCGGCCATCTACATGATGTCGTTGATCCTCATTCCGGTGACGCTCGCCGTCGTCGTCGGCATGATCCTTGGGCTGCTGGCGGAAAAGCTCAGCAAGCTCGGCGTGCCGCGCATCACCAATGCGGTCATCCTGTCTACTGCGGTTGCGCTTGTGATCGCGCTTCTCGCCAATTCGCTTGCCGGACCGGTGACAAGGCTCGTCAACGAGGGCCCGGCCTTCGTCGAGAAGACCTTCAACCGCCTCATGCCCTATCTCGAGCGCATCAAGTGGCTGCACATTACGCCGGAGACTTTCCAGACCGGGCCAATGTCGAGTGAGAAGCTTCTGGAGAACACTGGCAACGTCGTGCATCTCGTCAGCACCAACCTCACCCCTGCCCTCGTGCAGGCGTTGATCTTCTTCGCCGCGTTGCTGCTTTTCCTTGCCGGACGGGTGACGTTGCGCAAATCCATCATTATGGTGTTCCGGTCGCGCTCGCAGCGCCTTGCCGCCATCCGCGTGATCAACGGCGTGGAACAGGTTCTCGGATTTTATTTTGCGACGGCGTCGCTGATCTACGTCTGCCTTGGCCTCGTGATGATGGTGATCGCCTATGTAGGCGGCCTGTCGGCGCCGGTGCTCTGGGGCTTCTTCGCGTTCCTGTCGAGCTTCATCCCCTATCTCGGCATTACGATGATGACGCTGGCGGTCGCCATCGCGGGGATCATCACGCATGACGGCATCGTGGTGGGCCTTATGCCAGCGGCGGCATTCTTCATCGTCCACCTCGTCATGGAAAACCTGATCTTCCCGGCGGTCATGGGAAAGCGCCTGGAAATCAATCCCTTCGTGGTGTTTCTGGCGATCTTGTTCTGGACTTGGATGTGGGGCGCAGTTGGTGCTATGCTGGCACTACCACTATCGCTGATTGTCATGACCATCGTCGATGAACTTTTCATCGAAGAGAGACTGCAACCGCAATTGCCGAAATAATTGAGGTAAGAAGCGTCAGATGGCAGAAATCGATCTTGCAGATTCCAGCCAGAACCGGCTGAAGAGCGGCACCTCCCCTTGGAGCCACGCAGGAACAAAGCCCAATTACCAGCCACTTCAGGACAATCTCAAAGTCGACGCCATGGTGATCGGCGGCGGGATTACCGGCGCGCTGATGGGCCAGCACCTCGCGGAACGAGGTCTTTCCGTGGTCATCGTCGACCGCGAGACGCCGGGTCTCGGCAGCACGGCAGTGAGCACCGCCATGCTGCAGTGGGAGATAGACCGAACGCTGAGCGAACTCGAGCGTTTCCATGGCTTCGAACGCGCCGCCGGCATCTACAGGCGGGGCGCAGCCTCGGTCGCCGGTCTCTCCAAGCTGATCGTCGCCCACCGGATCGCCTGCAACCTGCTTCCCCGGCAATCGCTGTTCCTCGCCAATAACCAGGAGGGCGCGGGCGATCTTCGCAGGGAGGTCGAGCTGCGTCGTCGTGCCGGACTGCCAAGCCGGTATCTGGAACATTGCGATCTCTTTACCGAGTTCGAAATCGACCGCGATGGGGGCATCCTGTCGCGCGGCTCGGCGGAGGCCGATCCGCTGCTCATGACCTGGGGCCTGCTGGACATTGCCGTGAAGCAAGGCGCGCGCCTGATCAGCGCCTCGGTCACCAAGCTACATAGCGAAGGCGGGCGGGTCAGCGCCGAAACAGACGGTGCGTTCGTCATCGAGGCGAAAACGGCGGTGCTCGCCACCGGCTACGCCATGCCGGGCATCGATATGCCGAAACAGCACCGGATGACATCGAGCTGGGCGCTGGCGACGATACCGCAGGATCCAGCAGCGCTCTGGCGCGATCAGGTGCTGATCTGGGAAAACAGCCACCCCTATCTCTACATGCGCACGACGCCTGATGGGCGGATCATCGCTGGCGGCGAGGATGACGACACCGTCGATCCCGCGGCCCGCGACGCCAAGCTGGCCGAAAAGATCATGACGATCCGGGAGAAGATGAAGCGGCTCTGGTCCAGCGCCGACACCCGCGTCGCGACGGCATGGTGCGGCACGTTCGGGGCGACGTCGGACGGGCTACCGCTGATCGGTCCGGTTCCCTCGATGCCACAAGTCTATGCCGCCCATGGCTATGGCGGCAACGGCATCACCTTCTCCTATCTTGCGACACAGGTTATCGGCGCACTGATCGGCGGAGGGTACCGCGACTGGTTTGATGATTTCGCGCTGGATCGCGACGCGCCCGACGTGCCCCGACCCTCGAACGTGAGTGAGGAAACGCTACAGAGCGCCCTTGGCTAGCTCACTGCGTCGTCCGGTCGTCGCCGGTGTCCTCGACATCCTGCAGCCGGACGAATTCGACACCCTTGGCCATGAGATCGACGATCGCCTTGGCGACGCCCTCGCCGGCGGCGTGGGTCGGCTGGTTGATGTGGGAGATCACGACGTCGCCGTCTTTGGCCGATGCAATGCGCTTTTCCGTGACAACGGCGCCGAGCAGCGAGCCGCCGTCTCCATTCACCGAGTAACCGGCGATGCGGTACCCCATGTCGCGAATCTGGGCGATGGCGGAGAGGTCGTATTTGGCGGTCGAGCCGCGGAACCAGTGCGGCGGGGCAATACCGGCTGCGAGCATCGCATCGGCACCGCCCTGCACTTCCTGCCGCACGGCCTCGGGCGAGCCCGCGGACGCGATGCCATAGATCGAGACCGGCTTGTCGACGGCTGGAACGTGATTCTGACCGTGGTTCTCGAGTTCGAACAGATCGGGATTCTCAAGGAAGACCTGCAGCGCCTGCGGATTGTGCTTCAGCCAGCGCGCAGTGACGAAAATGGTCGCGGGAATGCGCTCCTGGACCAGCACCGAGAGGATGCGGTCGTCGGCCTGACCCATGCAAGCGTCAAAGGTCAGCGCCACCCGCGCGTGACCCTTGATGCCCGACCGGGCAATGCGCAGATGCGGCTCAACCAGCTTCGGCCCTGCTGCCATCTTGGGGGCCTGCACGACCTTCGAGGGCGCGGTGACGACCGGCGCTTCCTCCGGCGGAGGAGCGGCAGCGGACACAATCGAGGCGGATGCGATCAGCAACGCCGAAACGAGAAGAATACGATTCATGCCAAAGAGAAGCCGTTCGTGGTTCAAGCGCTGCATAATGCACATCGCGGTCAGGCGCCATGTGGTTTGATGCCGCCTGCAGTCGCTGCTGCGATTCGCCGCCGGCTTCAGCGGCAATTCTGATGCCTGAGGACTAAGGCTTCAGAAAGGCAACTCACGGCGCGCGCCGCGATCAATCATAGAGGTAATATTTTTCCCACTTCTCGCGCGGGACCTTTTCGCCAATCTTGTATTGCAGATCGCGGACATTGATGTGCTGCGGGCCGGTGATGCAGGTGTAGGAGAGATGATACCAGTCGCCCTTGCTGCGGAAGACCGCGCCTGGCGCCTCCAGCCTGTCGTCGCTCGGAACGGGATCCTTGAACGTGTAGGCGATGACCTTGTCGGGCTTGTAGCCGGTCTCGTCCTTGTTGATTCGGCTCATCGCCTCCGTGTCACAGCTCTGTTCGAGGCGGGTCGCGGGATCGAGCTTTTCGAGTTGCTTCTTGATGGCGGGATCGACTGCGAAGGCTGGAAAAGCAAGGCTAAATGCGGACAGAAGCAACACGAGACGTTTTGGCATTACGGTGGGATTCCTTTGCATTCTCATTCCGGAATCGCCTGTGGAGAACCGTGGTTTTGACGGTCGTACGAGGGGCGAATTCCGGGTGGCATAGCGGACTTTCTTAAACAATGTGGTGACATCAAGGCAACGTGAGCATTCCTTCGGTTTTGCCACAGGTCCGTCTTGGGCGCTTGATCCCAGGCATCCGCCTCTCTATCTCTTGCCCACCTGACATCACGTTTCCGGAGCTTTCCTTGACCGTCTTCAAGAACCTGCCGAACCCACCCGTCGCCGCCAAGAAGCCGATCTCCGATACGCGCCACGGCATCACCCGCACCGACGACTATGCCTGGCTGCGCGCCGACAACTGGCAGGCGATGTTCAAGGATCCCGCGATCCTCGATCCCGCGATCCGCCAACATCTGGAAGCCGAAAACGTCTACATGAACGCGGCCATGGAAGACACAAAGGTGCTGCAGAAGACGCTGTTTTCGGAGATGCGCGGCCGCATCAAGGAAGACGACAGCTCCGTGCCGATGAAGGACGGCGACTACGCCTACGGTACCTTCTTCGTGACCGGCGGCGAACAGCCTCGCTATTTCCGGATTCCGCGTAACGGCGCCGTCAAGGACGAGGCTATCCGCACCGTTCTGCTCGACGGCGACAAGGAGGCCGCGGGCAAGGCCTATTTCAGGCTCGCCGGCCTCGATCACTCGACCGACCACAGCCGCGGCATCTGGGGTTACGACGACAAGGGTTCTGAGTTCTATACGCTGCGCGTGCGTGACCTTGCGACTGGCGAGGACCTGGCCGACGTGATCGGGAACACCGGCGGCGGCGGCGTCTGGGTGCCCGATGGCAAGAGCTTCTTCTATTCTGCGCTCGATGAGAACCACCGCCCGTCGAAGGTGTTTCACCACATTCTTGGCACGCCTCAATCTGAAGACCGGCTGGTTTATGAGGAAAAGGATGCGGGTTTTTTCATGGGCGTCGGCGGTTCGCTGCTCGACGACTTCATCTACATCGACATCCACGATCACGAGACCTCGGAATACCGCCTGCTGTCCACCAAGGACCTGACGGCCGAGCCGAAGCTGGTCGCCGAGCGCGAGGAAGGCATCGAATATTCGATGACGGAAGGCGGCGACGTCTTCTACATCCTGACCAATGACGGCGACGCCAAGGATTTCAAGATCATGGAAGCGCCGGTTGAAAACCCGGGCAAGGCGAACTGGCGCGAGGTCGTGCCGCACAAGCCCGGAACCTTGATCATCAGCCACATGGCCTATGCCCGCCACCTGCTCTGGCTGGAGCGCAAGGATGGCCTGCCGCAGATAATCATCCGTGACCGTCGCACCGGCGAGGAACACGCGATCGCCTTTGCCGAAGAGGCCTATTCGCTCGGGCTGCAGGGGGCCGCGGAATACGACACCGACGTCATCCGCTTCTCCTATTCCTCGATGACGACGCCGTCGCAGCTATACGACTACAACATGGTGACGCGCGAGCGCACGCTGTTGAAGACCCAGGAGGTGCCCTCGGGCCACAATCCGGACGATTACGTCACCCGCCGCGTGTTCGCGCCCGCCTGGGATGGCGAACAGGTGCCCGTCACCCTGCTCTATCGCAAGGACACGCCGCTCGACGGTTCGGCACCCTGCCTGCTCTACGGCTACGGCGCCTACGGCATCACCATTCCGGCCGGCTTCAACACCAACTGCCTGTCGCTCGCCGATCGCGGCTTCGTCTATGCCATCGCCCATATCCGCGGCGGCAAGGACAAGGGCTTTGCCTGGTACGAAGACGGCAAGATGGAAAAGAAGACCAACACCTTCAAGGACTTCATTGCCGCCGCTGACTATCTGAATCAGGAGAAGTTCACCTCCTATGCCAACATCATCGCCGAGGGCGGCTCGGCCGGTGGCATGCTGATGGGCGCCGTTGCCAACATGGCGCCGGAAAAGTTCGCCGGCCTGATCGCCGCCGTTCCCTTCGTCGACGTGCTGAACACCATGCTCGACGACACGCTACCGCTGACCCCGCCGGAATGGCCGGAATGGGGCAACCCGATCGAGAGCAAGGAAGACTACGAGCAGATCGCCGCCTATTCGCCCTACGACAATGTCGGCGCCAAGGCCTATCCGCCGATCCTGGCGCTCGGCGGCCTCACCGACCCGCGCGTCACCTATTGGGAGCCGGCAAAGTGGGCGGCGCGGCTGCGCGAAAAGACCACCGGCTCGGCACCGATCCTGTTGAAGACCAACATGGATGCCGGCCATGGTGGCGCTTCGGGACGCTTCCAGCGCCTCGAGGAGATCGCCTTCGAATATGCTTTCGCGATCAAGGTCGCGGGCAAGATATAATCGGCTGGAGGAGCCCGTGACGGTCTATGTGGCGCTCCTGAGGGCGATCAATGTCGGCGGCACGGGCAAGCTGCCCATGGCGGAGCTGAAGGCGGTCTGCGAAGAGCTCGGCTTCAGCGACGTGAAGACCTACATCCAGAGCGGCAACGTGCTGTTTCGCGCCGATGCAGCAGAGGTCGAGGTCGAGCAGAAGCTGGACGACGCGCTGGGAAAGCTGCTCGGCAGGAAGCCCGGCGTGATGCTGCGCAGCCGCAAGGAGTTGGAAGCGATTGCCGCCAACGCGCCCTTCCCCGATGCCAAGCCCAACTATCTCCTGGTAAGCTTCCTACCGGAAGCGGCGCCTGATGATGCGCTGGACAAGATGGTGGCCCCCGATGGCGACGAGGCCGTTCTCGCCGGGCGCGAAATCTATGTCCACTTCCCTGTTGGCTCCGGCAAATCGAAGCTCAAGCTGCCGGCCTTGAAACCAGGAACGGCGCGCAATCTCAATACCGTGCGCAAGCTCGCCGAGATGGCGGCTGCCATGGAAGACGACCGCTAGGCCGGATCACTGGCGAACGATCTGCGGCTGAAACAGCAGCTTCACGAAGCTGCGCAGCACGAGAACCTGGTCGGCGAGCCCCTGCGGTTCCTTCAAGGCCTTCGACAGGACGATGCCGCCCTCGAGCACCGTCGAAACCATGTCGGCCAGTTGGTCGATCTCGATCGGTTCGCGCGGCGTGTAGACTACCATGATCTCCTCGAACATGCCGCGGAACCGCCGTCGCCAGGCGAGCACCGCCTGTTTGTTGGTTTCCTGGATGTCGCGGTCGAACAGGCGTTCATAGTAGCAGACCGTGGCCACGAGGCAGCCCGGATGGCCGTTCGGCAGGTCGGACAGCAGTTCGGCAAGCAGCTTTAGACCGAGCATGAAGGATTGCAGCGGATCTTCGGTCAGCTCGCGGGCGCGGGTGAATATCTCGTCGTAGATTCGTTCGTCGTTTTCGATGTACCGCTCGAGCAGCGCCTTGGCGAGCGCGTTCTTGTCCCGGAAGTGGTAGAAGAAGCCGCTCTTGGTGATGCCGGTCTCGGCGATCAGCTCTTCGATCGAGGTGCCGCCGAAGCCCTTCTGCAGGACGGCAGTTTCGGCCACATCCAGGATGCGGGTTCTGGTCTCCTCGCCCTTGCGCATCAAATTCCCTGTACCGCCGGTACGGTTTTTGCCCGCCAGCTCTGGTCTATATGGAGGCCTTTTGTCATCCGCCCCGCGGAAGCGGCTGAAATCAAAGGCAAACATCATGCGATGCCCAACTATACCGCAAGTCGTCTAGTTTCGCAGCCCGGAAGCGGAGAACTTGTTCGTGAGAATTGCTTGCACATAGAGGGATTGTCATGGCCAAGTACAGACACAGCCTGCCGCAACTCAAGGGCGGCGCATTCGTCACCGACGGCGGCATGGAAACGACCTTCATCTTTCATGACGGGCTGCAGCTGCCGCACTTCGCATCCTTCGTGATGATGGCTTCAGAAGAAGGCCGCGACCGGTTGCGCGCCTACTATCGCCGTTACCTCGACATCGCCCGCAAGCATGGCGCCGGCTTCATTCTCGACAGCCCGACATGGAGGGCGAGCCCCGATTGGGCGGAAAAGCTGGGTTACACGTCGGAGGCGCTGCATGACGCAAACGTTCAAAGCATTGCCCTGCTTGCGGGATTGCGCGAGCGGCACGAGGAGCCGGGGCGGCCGATCGTGCTCAGCGGCGCGATGGGGCCACGCGGCGATGGGTACAAGGCCGGCCGGATGAACGCGGCCGAAGCCGAGGATTATCACAGCGTCCAGATCGGCAGCTTTGCCGAGAGCGATGCGGACATGATCTCCGCCGTCACGCTGAACAACATCGACGAGGCAATCGGTATCGCCCGGGCGGCCTCGGCCCGGGATATGCCCTGCGTTATCTCCTTCACGGTCGAGACCGACGGCAAGCTGGTGACCGGGCGCAGCATGCAGGAGGTAATCGAGACGACGGATGCGGCGACGGGCGGTTCGGTGGCCTATTACATGATCAATTGCGCGCATCCGACGCATTTTGCCGAGGCGCTGGATCATCGCGCGGGATGGACAAAACGCATTCATGGGCTGCGGGCAAATGCCTCGCGCATGAGCCATGCCGAACTGGACGACAGCGAAACGCTGGATGCCGGCGATCCGGTCGATCTCGGGCAGCGGTACAGGGAGCTGATGCAGAGAATGCCGCAAATCAGGATCGTCGGCGGCTGCTGCGGCACCGATCACCGGCATGTTGCCGCGATCTGCGAGGCTTGCCTGCCGGCGCTTCCGAGTGCCGCGTGACGGTCAGTTCTCTGCCGCGTCGCGGTCAGTGTTCTGCGGTGTGCGCAGCCTTGCCGGCGTTATGACCGCTGATGTCGGCGCCGGCGCTGCGCGAAAAGCGCAGGTTCCAGAAGGTCGCCGTGATCGAGATCGCGGTGACGAAAAGGAAGGCGGCGGAGAAATCGTGGAGCTCCGGCGTCTCGCTGCCGTTGACCGTCATCGACGTGTGGAGCGCCAGCGCGCCGACGCAGATGCCGAGCGACAGCATCAGCTGCTGGAACGTCGTGTAGAAGCTGGTGGCCGAGCTCATGCGATCGCGGTCGATCTCATCGTAGGCCACCGTGTTGTAGGCCGTGAACTGGAACGACATGAAGAAGCCGCACATGACGAGGATCGCGAAGATCAGCCCCAGCGGCCAGTCGGGCCGGAAGGCGGCGCAGAGGGCATAGCCGCAGGTGGCAATGATGCCGTTCGCGACCAGGCTGTTGCGGAAGCCGAAACGGCGCAGTACGCTGGGTGCGACGGCCTTCATCGCCATCGAGCCGAGGGCCGCTGCGGTTACGAGCTGGCCGGCCTTGGCCGCCGACAGTCCGAAACCGAGCTGGAAATAGAGCGGCAGCAGGAAGGGCTGCGCGCCCTGCGTGATACGGGTCAGCGAACCGGCAATGACCGACGTGCCGAAGCTCGACACCTTCATCAGCGAAAAATCCATGATCGGCGCCGGGTGGCGGCGGGCATGCTTGAGATAGGCTACGCCGAAGAGCAGACCGACCGCGATGAGGAACAGCGAGAACGCACCCTCGCCCGGACGGCTCGAGCTTTCAAAACCGAACAACAGCGAGCCGAGCGCAATACCGGAGAGAATGAAACCAACCGTATCGAACGGGCGCTTCGCCTCGCCCTTGAAGTCCTCGATGAAGATCGAGACCAGGGTGAAGCCGATGATGCCGATCGGCACGTTGATGTAGAAGATCCAGCGCCAGTCGAGATAGGTGACGATCAGGCCGCCAACCGGAGGGCCGAGGATCGGGCCGATCAGCGCCGGCACCAGCAGCCACGACATGGCGTTGACCATGTCCTTGCGGGAGACGCTGCGGAGCAGCACGAGGCGCCCGACCGGCAGCATCATCGCGCCGCCAAGGCCCTGCAGCAGTCGCGCCAGCACGAGACAGAGGAGATTGGGCGACAGCGCGCAGAAGATGGAGCCTGTCACGAAAACGGCGATCGCCGAGCGGAAAACGGTGCGCGAGCCGAAGCGATCGGCAATCAGGCCGCTTGCCGGAATGAAAATCGCCAGGCTGAGAAGGTAGGAAGTCAGCGCGATGCTCATCGACGGGGCGCTGACGCCGAAATCGCGTGCCATGGTCGGCAGCGCCGTCGCCAGAACGGTGGCGTCGAGCTGCTCCATAAACATGGCGCTCGCCACGATCATCGCTATCACGCGGAAATTGGGCTTGGCGCGCCCGACGGCAGCCGCCTGATAGATCTGATCCGACATCGTCAGGGATCACTCGCAATGGCGTGGCCGGCGCGGAAGCGATGGCCGCGGTATGGTATGGCGTGATGCCAAAAGGGGATTAGAGATCCTTGTATACGCCCGCAAATGTGGCGTCGTTATGCTTATATGGAAAGGCAGCCGTGCCATCCGGGAATGGCTGGCTACTGAAGCGCCGCACGACCAGCCGCAAGCTCGGAGCAAGGGCTCCCGGCTTGCGTCATGCGCGCCGGAGCCCTACCTAAAGCATATGACCCTTGCTCAGAATGCATCCCCTTCGCGGCCCTTCGCCTTCGACAACAGCTATGCGCGGTTGCCACAGCAATTCTTTACGCGCCAGGCGCCCTCGCAGGCCGCCGAGCCGTGGCTGATCAAGCTGAACGAACCGCTTGCGGAAGAACTCGGCCTCGATGTCGAGGCGCTGAAGCGCGACGGCGCGGCGATCTTTTCGGGCAACCTCGTGCCTGAAGGCGCCGATCCGCTGGCGATGGCCTATGCAGGGCACCAGTTCGGCTCCTTCGTGCCATTGCTCGGCGACGGGCGGGCGATCCTGCTTGGCGAGGTGATCGACCGAAACGGCCAGCGCTGGGACATCCAGCTGAAGGGTGCGGGCCAGACCGCCTATTCCCGCCGCGGCGATGGCCGTGCCGCGCTCGGCCCGGTGCTTCGGGAATATATCGTCAGCGAAGCGATGTATGCGCTCGGCGTCCCGGCAACCCGCGCGCTGGCCGCCGTTTCGACCGGGCAGCCCGTTTATCGCGAGAACATTCTGCCAGGTGCAGTGTTTACCCGTGTTGCCGCAAGCCACATTCGCGTCGGCACGTTCCAGTTCTTCACCGCGCGGGGCGATACCGACGGCGTTCGGGCGCTGGCCGATTATGTGATCGACCGGCACTATCCGGAACTCAAGGACAGGGACAATCCCTACCTCGCGCTCTACGAGACCGTCTGCGAGCGGCAGGCGGCCTTGATCGCCAGGTGGCTGCATATCGGCTTCATCCACGGCGTCATGAATACCGACAACATGACCATTTCGGGCGAGACGATCGATTTCGGCCCCTGCGCCTTCATGGACGAATACCATCCCGGCACGGTCTTTTCCTCGATCGACCAGGGCGGCCGCTATGCCTATGCCAATCAACCCGGCATCGGCCAATGGAACCTGGCACGGCTTGGCGAAACCCTGTTGCCGCTCTTTGATGCGGATGCGGAAAAGGCCGTCGAGCTCGCCAACAGCGTGATCCAGCAATATGGCGAGCGCTTCCAGATCCACTGGCTGCGCGGCATGCGCGAGAAGATCGGCCTATCGACCGTCGAAGACGGCGATCTGGACCTTATTCAATCGCTGCTTGCCGCGATGCAGGCAAGCCAGGCCGACCTTACCCTCGCCTTCCGCCGCCTTTCCGACGCCGTCGGTCCAGGAGATGGCGAGGCACTGTTCCTCTCGGCTTTCCGGGAACCGGATGGGGCGCGCGAATGGCTTGCCCGCTGGCGCGACCGCCTGACCCGTGACGAGGGCCGGACCGAGGCCGAGCGCAGGGCGGCCATGCGCTCTGTCAATCCCGCCTTCATTCCGCGCAACCACCGCATCGAGCAGGCGATCAACGCCGCCGTCGAGGATGCCGACTTTTCGCTGTTCGAGGCGTTGCTTGCCGTTCTCGCCAAGCCGTATGACGACCAACCGGACTTTGCGGCCTACATGGAGCCGCCGAAGCCGGAAGAACGTGTGCTGCAGACCTTCTGCGGCACGTGATCGGATGCAAACCTATCCCCTCTGACACCTATGGTCGCAGTTGACGCCCATTGCGACCGCTCTATCTCGCTGATTAGAAGGCATTTTTCGCGCCTGACCGCACCCGGCCTCAGCGGGAGTTCCCCATAATGGTAGTAATCGTCATTACCTCCGTTCTTTTTATGCTCCTCGGCCTTGCCCTGGTCGGCGGCGGGCTTTGGCTCATCATCCTTGGCGGCAGCTTCTTTTACCTCTTCGCCGGTGCGATGTTTCTCATCACCGCCGTCCTGCTTCTGCTGCGTCGTGCAGCCGCCCTGTGGGTCCACGCGGCTCTGATCATCGTTGCGCTTGTCTGGGCGATCTGGGAGGTCGGTTTCGATTGGTGGCAACTCGGTCCGCGCGGCGGTCTGATCATCCTGCTCGGACTGTGGCTGCTGACGCCCTGGATCCGTCGGCCCCTCGGCTTCCAGAGTCCGACCGGGACGTCCTACGGGGCCAGCCACTGGCCGCTTACCATTCCGGTGCTGATCGCCATCGCCGTTGCGAGCTTCTCGATGACGACGGACCGGCATGACCTGCACGGCAACCTGCCGACCGAGGCTTCCGGCACGACGACATTCGGCGGCACCGTTCAGGACGGCGAATGGCACCAGTATGGCCGCACCCCATTCGGCCAGCGCTACTCGCCGCTCGACCAGATCAATGTTAGCAACGTCAAGGATCTCAAGGAGGTCTGGCGTTATCAGACCGGTGACGTGAAGCGACCCGATGATGTCGGCGAAACGACCTACCAGGTGACACCTCTCAAAGTGGGCGACACGCTCTACCTCTGCACGCCGCATAACTGGGCGATCGCGCTCGACGCGACGACCGGCAAGGAAAAATGGAAATACGACGCCAATTCCGGCATGAACCCTGACAGGCAGCACCAGACCTGCCGCGGCGTCACCTATTACCACGATACGGCGACGGCCGCCGGCCAGCCCTGCTTCGATCGGGTCTACCTGCCGACCTCGGATGCGCGGCTGATCGCTCTCGATGCGCTCGACGGAAAGGTCTGCACGAGCTTTGCGGATCAGGGTGTGCTGCATCTTGAGCAGGGCATGAAGTACAATCCGGCCGGCTACTACTATTCGACCTCGCCGCCGGTCGCGGTCGCCGGCAAGCTGATCATCGGCGGGGCCGTCAACGACAACTATTCGACGCACGAGCAGTCCGGCGTCATCCGCGCATTCGACATCAATTCAGGTGCTCTGATCTGGAACTGGGACTCCGGCAATCCCGATGTGACAACCCCCCTGCCCCAAGGCCGGACCTATACGACCAACTCTCCGAACAGCTGGTCGGTGTTCAGCGTCGATGACGGGCTCGGCATGGTCTACATCCCGCTCGGCAACCAGGTGCCGGACCAGCTCGGTATGAACAGAAGCGAGAACGTCGAGAAATTCTCCTCCTCGATCGTCGCGCTCGACATCAACACCGGGCAGCTGAAATGGGTTCAACAGTTCGTCCATCACGATCTCTGGGACATGGACGTGCCGGCCCAGCCGGTGCTCTTCGACATGAAGAAGCCCGATGGGACCGTCGTGCCGGCGCTGGTAGGCCCGACCAAGCAGGGCGACATCTACGTGCTTGACCGTCGTACCGGTGAGCCGATCATTCCCTTCAAGGAAATCCCCGCGCCATCAGGTGCCATCCCTGAGGATCATACGTCGCCGATGCAGCCGATCTCCGACCTCACCTTCTCGCCGCCGCCGCTGCAGGAGAACGACATGTGGGGGGTGACTCTGCTCGACCAGCTCGCCTGCCGCATCGATTTCCACCGATACAAATATGAAGGGCGATATACGCCGCCTTCGCTCGTGGGCTCGATCATCTACCCCGGCAATTTCGGCACCTTCAATTGGGGCAGCGTTGCTGTCGACCCGGAGCGGCAGATCATGTTCGGCATGCCGACCTATCTTGCCTTCACCTCGCGGCTGGTTCCCGCCTCCGACATCCCGCCGAAGGGGCAGGATGAGAAAGGGAGCGAACAGGGCCTCAACCGCAACGACGGCGCACCCTACGGGGTATTCATGGGACCGTTCCTCGGACCGCTCAAGGTCCCCTGCCAGGCGCCGCCATGGGGCTACGTCGCCGGCGTCGATCTTCTCACCGGCAAGATCGCCTACAAGCTGAAGAACGGCACCGTGCACGACATGACGCCGCTGCCGCTGCCGTTCAAGGTCGGCGTACCCGGCATCGGTGGCCCGATGCTAACCAAGGGCGGGGTCGCCTTCCTCGGGGCTGCCGTCGACAACTACCTGCGAGCCTACGATGTCACCAACGGCCAACAACTATGGCAGGCCCGTCTGCCGGCCGGCGGCCAGGCGACGCCGATGACCTATACGACCAGCGACAACAAGCAGTTCGTCGTCATCGTCGCCGGCGGACATGGCTCGGTCGGCACCAAGGCCGGTGACTATGTGATCGGCTACGCCCTGCCCTGACGCCTCGAGACCCATTGGATGGCCGCCACTTGTCCCGGCCATCCAAGCCCGCCGACACAAGCTCCGGGCAGGACTGCCGCGCCATTCTCCGCGCATTGCTCAAAGGAGAATTTTCATGAAGATCGGCAGCAGCATTTCCAGCACCTATGGACTGAGCAACCTCTTCAGCCAATCCGGCCAACGCAACAAGCAACAGACGGGTGATATCGAACTCAGCGTTCGCCAGAGCGGCGCGGCACTGCAGCCAAGCAGCACGCCGACGTCGATCTCCAGCACGATGTGGGCGCTGCAGAGCAGCGGCACCGTGACCATGGACGGCACCGAAGATCCCGCGAAAGCACGCCATGACGCTGTTGTCTCCGAGTTTACTGATCTCGCCGAACAGACTCCGGCGGAGCGGATCCGCGACCAGGTCCTTCAGCGGCTCGGCCTGACCGAGGACGATCTCAAGGCGATGCCGCCAGAACAGCGCGAGGCCATCGAAAAGCAGATTGCCGACGAGCTGAAGCGGCAGCTGACCGGCGACGGCGACAGCAAGGACCAGCCGAGCACCGACACGATCATCGGTGCCTAGATGCGGAGCTGGCGTAGTCGTGCTTTGCCAGCGGGTCGATCCGGCGGACCGTTTCTGACGACCGGAAGGCGGCAGAGCGGGCTCGATGACGGATTGGGGCATTTTTTGCTGTCGGCACTGGAGGGAGGATGATCTAACCGCACAAGCTGGATCCGCATCAATGTCCAGGGAGGGAAGATCGTGATGAAGAAGCGGTTTGCGATCGCGGCAGACGCTGCGCTCCTGCTCGCGAAGAACGCCGCAGAGGTCCCTGACAGCCACGCCTTGGTTGCCCCGACGCTCTTGCGAACCCAGGTATTGGCCCGCCTCTACTCGGCGGTTCGTAATGGCGATCTGGACAAGAGGGAAGCTGACGATCAGCTGGACTATCTTCGCGGTCTGAGAATTCGACTGCTCGGCGACCGCGTGTTGCAGCGGTACGCGTGGAACATCGCCAGCAAACTCGAATGGACGAATACCTATTGTGCCGAATACATCGCCGTCGCGCAGCTCCAGGCGGACGCATTGGTTACTCTGGACCCTGATCTTGCCCCGGCGGCGCAGTCCTTCGTCCGCGTTGCCTCGGTGGAGGATCTGCTCGCAACGATCGCGTGAGTATGGCGATAGGCGACAACAGGGCGGCTGCTTTCGGCGCAAAGCGGTCATGTTGAGTTGCCAAAGGACCAATGGCGCCACATTTCACGAAACCTGCCTGGCACAACGCTTCAGTTCGGCGATGAAGCCTTCACAAACTGACTCAGATCGATGCGACGGAGATTCACGTTCCGTAGCATCTCTTTGAGAGGAAAGCGCTATCCGACCATATCGGCCACGATCTTTCCGACCTCGGCGAAGACAGGGTTGATCTCGGAGACCGGCGCCTTGGCCTGCGTCAGGTAAGCCGCGACCAGGATCGCACCGTGACCGGGCGGCCAGACGACGGCGATATCGGCAGCGCTGCCGTTGTTTCCGGTGCCCGTCTTGTCGCCGATCTTCCACGTGTCCGGCAGGCCGGCGCGCAGCCGCGCGCCGCCTGTCGTGTTCGCCACCATCCACGCCACCAGCTTGTCACGCGACGGTTCCGACAGGGCCGAGCCCAGCGTCAGGTTACCGAGTGTGTCGACCATCGCGTCCGGCGTGGTCGTATCCTGCGGGTCGCCGTCCTTGGCTTCGTTGAGCGCCGTTTCCCAGCGGTCGAGCCGCGTCGATCGATCGCCGAGCGTGCGCAGCCATTTGGTCAACTCGGCCGGTCCGCCGAAGCTCTCCAGCAGCAGGTTGCCTGCCGTGTTATCGCTCAGAGTGATCGCCGCCTCGCAGAGTTCGCCGATGCTCATGCCCTCGCCGCCGACGTGCTTTTCCGTTTCCGGCGAATAGGTGACGAGCTTGTCCTGCTCGTAGACGACGCGCCGCTCGAGATTTTCCTGTCCCTTGTCGACACGCGCCAGCACCAACCCCGCAGCCAGGACCTTGAAGGTGCTGCAGAGGGGGAAGCGCTCGGTCTCGCGGTAACCGAAGGAGATGTTGGTCTCCGTGTCGATCGCCGACACGCCGATGCGACCGCCGATCGCCTTTTCGAGCGCGTCCATCCGCCGGTTGATTTCATCGTCGCTGTTTTCCGACCACGCAACGCGCGGCAGGAGCAAGGCAGGTGAAAGCAATGCCGAACCGAGAAGGGTCCGGCGACGGATCGAAAAGCCACGCATGAAAATTCCTCTGCCTCAAATCAACGAACACTTGGTTAGAGACTGATTGTGGCCCAGATGAGTCGCGTCAAGCGGCTGCGGACTGCGTGACCTCGACGGTGACATGCGAGAGGCCGGCAACGGGTCCGAGCTTTGCCTTGTAGAAGGCAGGACTTTCCGCCTGTGGGGTCACCAGAGCGACGATCGCGGCGTGGTGGCCGGGACCGACCTGCCAGACATGGAGATCGGTGATCCGCTCGCCGCCCGTTTCCAGCGCCGAACGGATCTCGTCCTGTAGATCTGCCTCCTGCGGCACGACATCGAGCAGCACGCGGCCGGACGACCGCATCAGGCCCCACGACCACTGGGCGATGATAAGGCCCCCGACGATGCCCATCAGCGGATCAAGCCAGAGCCAACCGTAGAGGCTGCCGAACAGCAGTGCGGTGATGGCAAGTACCGAGGTCAGCGCATCCGCGATGACATGGACGTAGGCGGCGCGCATGTTGTTGTCCGAGGCATGTGCGGAATGTGCATGGTCGCCATGGTGGGCATGATCGCCGTGATGGTGATGCTCGTGATGGTGGGAATGGCCATGGCTGTGGCCATGATGGTCGTCCTTCAGGAGCCAGGCGCTCGCCAGATTGACCAGCAGACCGACGACAGCGACGCCGATCGCCTGGGCGAAACTGATCTGCACGGGATGGGTGATGCGCAGGAAGCTCTCCCAGGCCATCAGGAGCGCAATCAGCATCAAAATGATGGCGCTGGCAAAGCCCGCGAGATCGCCGAGCTTGCCGGTGCCGAAGGTGAAGCGCGGATTGTGCGCCTGACGGCGGGCATAGAGATAGGCAACCGCCGAGATCAGCAGCGCACTCGCGTGGGTCGACATGTGCCAGCCATCGGCGACCAGCGCCATGGAGCCGTAGTAGGTTCCGGCGCCGATCTCGACCACCATCATGACGGCGGTGAGCGCAATGACGAACCAAACGCGCCGGGCGTTGCGGTCGTGGTCGGCACCCAGGAAAACGTGGTCGTGCTCAAGTGTTTGGGTCTGTGCGGCCATCGCACGCTCCTCATGTCGGTTGTCTCAGCGAATGTAGGTTCGCAGAACTTCGGATATTTCCTCGACGGCCTCCATCCGGGCCTTCTCATCGGCGGCATGCAGGACATGCTCGTGAAGGTGGTCGTCCAGCACTTCACCGGTCAGGCCGTTCAGGGCGCCGCGGATCGAGGCAAGCAGCTGCAAGATCTCTCCGCAGGGTCGCTCCGCCTCCAGCGCGCGCTCGACGGCTTCCAGTTGGCCTTTCAGACGGCTGACGCGAGCCAGCAGCTTCTTCTTCTGGTGCGTGGTGTGGGACATAAGCTTATCCATTTAGCATAGGGGGGTACCCTATATACAAATATCCCTGAGATGAAAAGCGACATCAACGGCCTCGCGATTTCGGCGCCAAGAGCGATCAGCGGCGGCGTACAGATCGGCATGACACTTGCCGATCTGGCTCTCGATGTCGGTGACCGAGCGATCGGACGGCTGCGTCAGGCGACGCTGTTCGCTTCCAAGCGCGAGCTCACAAAACCCATTGACAAACACCGCGTTCTGGATGATCTATCAACACATGATCAAGAACGCGCACATCACCAGCTCGTATTTTTGGCTGTACCTGTAAGGGGCGGCCGGACAGATCATATTGTCAACAAGCCGCCGTCAGGCGGCTTTGTTGTATCGGCAGCGTCCTGACGGCAGAACACCACACAGGGACGCGAAGACCATGCTTGAAATCGAAGACACCGAAATCTCATTGATCCGCCCGCCGGTGATCAATATCCGCGCCGCCAAGCCGCGTGACCTGCCCGAACTCAACGAAATGATCGGCCTGCTCGCCAAGCACCACGGCGATCCGGCCGCCTCGAGCCCGGAGCAGCTCGAGCGTGACCTGTTCGGTCCGGTGCCATGGATCAGCGCCCTGGTTGCCGAAAGCGATGAAGGCCTGATCGGCTACGCCATTCTTGTGCCGCTCTACAGGGCGCAGGACGGTGCTCGCGGCATGGATCTGCATCATCTCTTCGTGCGGGACGGCCATCGCGGCCATGGCGTCGGTCAGCATCTCGTCAACCGCGCCCGCGACACGGCCCGCAGTGCAGGCTGCGGCTACCTCTCAGTCAGCGCCGCCACCGGCAATGTACAGGCCCATCGCTTCTACGAGAATATGGACTTCGTGCCTCGCCCGGTCACCGGCATGCGCTATATGCAAGCTTTGGCATGAGCGGCATTGACCGCCCCGGACAGCCTGCAAGGAGAAACGGATGACCCGACTTGCAATCGTCCTCACCGATGGATTCGCCGACTGGGAGGTCGCCCAACTGACGGCCTCCGCGCGCTCCTATTTCGGCTTCGACGTGGTGATCGCAACGCCCGACGGCGCTGAGGTGCGCTCGATGGGCGGCATGCGCGTTGCGTCCGACACCGTCGCGGAAAACCTGCATGCCAATGCCTTCGACGGGCTGGTGCTGTGTGGGGGCACGATCTGGGAAACGGAAAAGGCACCCGATCTGAAGCCTGTGATCGACGACTTCACTACGCATGGCAAGCTCGTGGCGGGAATCTGCGGCGCGACTCTGGCGCTTGCGCGCGCCGGAGCATTGAATGCGACCGACCATACCAGCAACGCCGCCGACTTCATCGCCAGCGCGCCGGGCTATGCCGGCCAGGCGCACTACAAGGACAGCCCGCAGGCAGTGCGCGCCGGAAAGCTGGTGACGGCGCCGGGATCGGCACCGATGACCTTTGCTGCTGAAATCTACCGCGCCCTCGGGCACGCAGGCGACGACCTCGACCAATATGTCCTGATGTTCGGCGCCGAGCATCAGCCGAAGGCGGCCTAGGCCGACGCGCCGCTTGTCTTATCGAAGGACCGGCTCACCGTGGAAGCGGCGGCGTGAGGGCTTGGAAACACCGAAGCCCACCTCCATCATCAGACGCGGCTTCGTCTTGGCAACCGTGCCCATATGAAAACCGAAGGGATCCTCGGCGAAGCCGAAGCCGGCCGCGCCGGTCAGCGTCATCACGCTCTCCTTGCCGTAGAATTCGAGGATCTCGTGCGCGGGGTGGCCGACCAGAAGGGTCAACTGGTGCTTGAGGCGCCGCTTGTTGTGGCTGCCCCTGACATAGACATGCGGACCGGTGCCCTCGTCGACATCGACGAGATAGAAAAAGAACTTCAGCATCCGCCAGTCATCGAGATCGAAGTGATACTTGTCGAGCGATGCCAGGCTGCGGTCGGCTTCGCTTGCTCTCGTCGGAAAACTCCACCAGGTGCGGGTGGTGATCAGCCGGGCCTGCGCACCGAGATAGCAGCGCGCAATCTCCGACAGAACCGGATCGCGCTGGACAGCACGAACGGCTGGGCAATCAAGCGCTCGCTCGAAATGGTGGCCGCTCAGGATCGGTCGCCCCCATTGCTGCTCCACGGCTCGGCGATCGGACGCCAGGAACTCGATCTTGCGATCGAAATTTCCAAAGCATGGGGTCGCGCCTGCAAAGCTGGCGATTTCACGGGTGATCGCCTCGGGTAGGCTCAGGTTCGGAAATATCCCGTCGCGCCGCAGCGCCGCGACGGCATCTGCATGATTCACGCCCTTGAAGAGCGTCGGCAGATTCTCGATCGCACCATTGCTGCGCCGCGCGGTCAGCCAATGCACCTTGCGCGCCGGGACGGTGCGCGCCAGCAGGAACATCGGCAGCCAGGCAGGATTTTCGCGGATGTCGGCCATGTAGGTCGGCAACCGGGCGACCATGCGCCGCAATTTGCCGCCCTTGCGGGCAACAGTTTCGAGATCATCCGCAGAGTTGACCGACGTAACATGCATGCGGCTGTCCTTTCGGAAGACGTTCTTGGGCGTCGTTCGGAAAGCGAACCGGGGTTCGCCACAGGGCATTCCAGTGCGTGGAGCCGAGTGGAGTGCTGCAATGCGGCATTTTTGAGATATCGCTAATATTAATGGCTCGGAACCGCCTTCAGGTAAGCTGCGATCGCCTCGAGCTCCGGCTTCGGCAGACGAGCGAGGTTGCGCTGCACCTCCGCCATCGAGCCGCCTGCCGTATCGAAGTCGGGCGTGAAGCCGGTTTCCAGATAGTTGGCGATATCGTCCTGGCTCCATGAGCCGACGGTCTTCGAGCCTGGCGTAATGTTAGGGATGCGGCCCCGGCCTTCCGGATTCGGTGCTCCCGACAGCCAGGTGTTTGCCACGAAGCCGCCAAGCCGATCGCGCGGCGTGTGGCATTCGCCGCAGTGGCCGGCGCCTTCGACCAGATACTGGCCGCGCTTGACCTTGTCGTCGACATTGGCCGCGAGCACGACGCGCGGCTCGTCGTTGAAATAGAGGAACTTCCAGCCGCCCAATGCCAGCCGGATGTTATAAGGGAAAGGCAAGTCGTGCGGCGGGGCGACGTTCCCGCTCTTCGGCAGCGTCTTCAGATAGCCGAAGAGATCGTTGATGTCCTTGTCGCTGATCCGGGCATAGGAATTGTAGGGAAAGGCCGGATAGAGATGCTGTCCGTTCGGCGAGACGCCACGCTTCATCGCATTGCCGAACTGCGCCAGCGTCCATGTCCCGATACCCGCCTTCTCATCGGGCGAGATGTTGGGCACGTGGAATGTGCCAAAGGGGCTCTTCAACGCCAGGCCGCCCGACAAGGTGAGCTTGGCATCGCCCTCCGATCCCGGCGCGGCGTGGCAACTGACGCAGCCACCCGTCCAGAAGACCATCTCGCCGTTCTTCAGGTCGGGGTCGCCGAGGTTGGCCCAGTGGCTTTCGGGGAGCGCGTTGGGCGCGGTGATGAAATAGAAGACCGCCCCGCCAATGACGAATACACCGACGAGACAGAGCAAATACCGGACGAACCTGCGGATCATTCACCGCTCCTGTTGCCAACCGCTTTGCGGAAAACATAAAACGATCCGCACCGGCGGCAAGGCTGGCACGGATCGTTCGAGCAAAATGCCTGGATCGCTATTCGGTCTTTATGCGGAATTTCTCATGACAGCCGCCGCAGTTGCCGCCAAGCGTCTTCAGAGCGCCGCCGACTCCGGCTGCGTCGGTCGGAAGCTGGGCGAGAACCTTGTCGGCATCCGCTGAAAGCTTCGCCGCACGAGCCTTGAAATCCTCGTGATCTTCCCAGATCTTCGGACTTGCTGCCTTATCCCCGGTTTCGGTGCCTGGCTTGAATTGATCCGGGAAAACCTTTGCCGTTTCCGAGATCGTCATCAGGGCAGCCTTCACCGCTTCCGCATCATAAGGCTTCTCGCCCTTGGCGATCGCTGTCATTGCCCCTGCCGCGCCCCCGACCTTCTTCATCAGCGCAGAACGTGCTTCGTGCGTGCCGTCCTCCGCTGCAATCGCAACGCCTATCACCCCCAGACCGGCGATGAGCACTGCCGCGGTTATAGCTTTCAGTCTCATGTCTGCACTCCTGTTTGATTACCAAAGGTCCTCAAAGCCCCGGCTTCGCTGGACGGGCGGCATCATTGCAAATTTTTCAGACCAAAAAAGTAACAAGTGGGTGAGACATCAGGAAAGATGGACCGTCAGGTGGCGGCGCCCTCCTCATACGGACACGCGCCAGCCATGCCATGCCGTCAGTATTGAGACGGCGATCAGAAGGGCGCCTGCGACCCGTCCGACGAGGATCGTCGCCTTGGGATTGGACACCAGCAAAGTGCGGCTTCGCGCCGCTGTCAGCGCTAGAGTGCCATAGACAGCCGCTTGGGTCGCCATCGTCATAAAGCCCATGACCAGGCCCTGCGCCCAGATCGGTCCATAGATCGGCTTCAGGAATTGCGGGTAGACGGCGATCATGAAGAGATAGGCCTTGGGATTCATCAGGCAGGTCGCCGCGCCCTGGCGGAATGCCCGCCAGCCCGAGCCCAGACCGCCCGCCCCGACGGTCTCCACGGTGATCGAACTGCGAATCAGCGTGAAGCCGATCCAGGCCATGTAAGCGGCGCCGGCAAAGAGCAGCGGGTTGAACAGGGTCGGCAGGAGGACGGCGAGCACACCGACACCGATAGCGCCATAGAGCGAATGCACCGCCCCGCCCGCCACGATGCCGGCGGTCGCAGCAATGCCCGTGCGCCTGCCGCCGCTCAGGGAGTTGGCCAGCACGAACAGCATGTCCATCCCCGGGACAATGATGATGCCGAAGAGAAGGGTGAAGTAGAGCCAGAGATTTTCGCTGTAAGTCATGTCAGTTACCCGCTATCCAATTCAAGGTCGATTTCCAAGACCGTGTTGATTTTCAATTCGATAGGGAAAGCTATACGACTGCCCAACTGACAGTGTATTGTCAGGAGCCTGGACCAACGGAGGCGAAAAATGCGCAAGGCCTCACGGCTTTTCGAGATCATCCAGATCCTGCGATTGGCGACCAGACCGATGACGGCGGCGGCCATGGCGGAGACGCTTGAGGTGACCGTGCGCTCGATCTATCGCGACATCGCCGCCTTGCAGGCGATGCGGGTTCCGATCGAGGGCGGCCGGGGCATCGGCTACATCATGCGGCCGGGCTTCGACCTGCCGCCGCTGATGTTCTCGGTCGAGGAAATGGAGGCCATCGTCTTGTCGCTGGCTTTGCTCGATCGAACCGGCGACGAGGAACTCAAGCAGGCGGCCAAGGGCGTCAACCAGAAGATAACAGGCGCCGTACCTGCGCCGCTGCGCCAGGCGATGGAACGAAAAGCGCTCTACGCCTGGGGATCGGTTGCCCAATCTCCTGTCGGGCTCGATCTTGGTCTGGTTCGTCGCGCCATCCGCGACGAACAGAAACTGCAACTTTACTACCGCGACGAACTCGGCCGCACGACGGAGCGCAGGATCCAGCCGATCGCCCTCATCTATTACTCGCAGACCGCCAACATTGTCGCCTGGTGTGAGCTGCGTCAGGCAATCCGCAATTTTCGCAGCGATCGTGTGGAGCATTGCGAAGCGGCAGACGCCTATTTCCGAGGCGAAGGCGACCGGTTGCGGCAGCTCTGGACGAGCGAGTGGATGAACACGCCAGCCACTGCAACCACCTGAGTGGATGAAAGGTGCACGCCAGTGCTCTCCGCTTCCGCCCGAGTTTCACCGTCGGTGAAGTTGGCGCGAATCAGGTTTTGAACTCTTCGTCCAGGACCGGTGCGTCGGGCTTCTGCCGATCCAAACTCTCACGATAGCGGACGCAACCTCGGAGGAACTTCGGCCAGGGAGGCACCGCGATGTCGGGATTGAGCTTTTCCGGCAGCATTTCCCAGAGCTGAGGATGATGCCAACAGAGGTCGTGACCTGTGGCGTCGCGGTGTTTTCTGATCGCGTCGCGGAGGCGCTTCGCCTCCGTGATCAATTCGTTCCGCGACATCGTATCGAGGTCGGCATCCATCTTGCGTTCCTTCCAGTTTCATCGCTCGTGTTCACGCGTCGTCTTCGCGCTTGGGAACCTCAAGCTCGATCATCACTGGCGCATGGTCGCTCGTATGTTCCCAGCTCCTGGGCTTCCTGCGCACGCTCGCAGACTTGAGCCATGGGGCGATCATCGGGCTGAGCAGGAAATGGTCGATCCGGAGACCAGCGTCGCGTTCGAAGGAGTTTCGCCAGTACTTCCAGAAGGTATAGATGCGCTCGTTCGGATGCAGGTGCCTTACGGCGTCGGTCCAGCCTTGTGCGACCAGATCGGCATAGGCCTTGCGAACCTCCGGCCGGAACAAGGCGTCATCCAGCCAGCGCTCCGGCTTGTAGACGTCGATTTCCGTCGGCATGACGTTGAAGTCACCAGCCAAAACGGCCGGAATTTCGAGGTCGCGCAATTCGGCTGCATATTCGTGCAGCCGTCGGAACCAACGGAGCTTGTAATCGAACTTCGGGCCAGGGGCCGGATTTCCATTCGGAAGATAGAGGCACCCGACAAGGATGCCGTCGATGGCTGCCTCAATGTAGCGGCTGTGCGTGTCATCAGGATCGCTCCGAAGACCGCGCCGCGTCAGTATCGGCGTCGAGCCCCTGGATAGGACCGCGACGCCGTTCCAGCTCTTTTGTCCGTGCCAGATTGCGCCGTAGCCGGCCCGCTCGAGCGCACCGCGTGGAAACCGGGCGTCTTCCGTCTTCAGTTCCTGCAGGCATACGACGTCGGGCTTGTCCTCCTTCAGCCAGCGAAGAAGGATCTCGAGGCGTCCGTTCACGCCGTTGACGTTGTAGGTCGCAATCTTCAATGGCCGAGGCACGTTTCGATGGGTTTCGATCGAAGGGAAATGGAAAGCCAGACGCTAAAGTCCAGCCTCCAAAAAGTCCGCTTCGGATTGAATGGGCGACGGGATTGTTATCACGACCACGACCGCGCCTCCGTCGCCCACCGTAACAGCAAAATAGGATAGGGTGATGCGGGTCTATTGCGGAGGTTACGCCATGCCAAGTCCGTTCGAAGCCGTCAGTGCGTACTTCCATGCGAAAGACGGGAACCGGCCGTTCCTGATGCGCCACGCCTTCGCCGAGGATATTGCGCTGGAGATGGTGGTCAAGACCGACGCCATCTCCTTTCCAAGTTCAGCCAAGGGCCTGCCTGAGATCGAACAGATTCTCTGCCGGCGTTTCGCGAACGACTTCGAAAATGTCTATACTTTCTGCCTGGCTCGCCCCACAGACGCCAATCGACGCCATTTTCCATGCCATTGGCTCGTCGGCATGTCGGCGAAGAATAACGGAGACATCCGAATTGGCTGCGGCCGCTACGATTGGTACTTTTCCGACATCCAAGGTCTTGTCCAAAGGCTAGTCATTAGCATCGATCGGATGGAGATCATTTCGGCGGATCATTTGGGAGCGGTCATGGATTGGATCACATCGCTCCCCTATCCGTGGTGCCAACCGGAGGACATCGTCCAAAGCATGCCTAGCGTCGTCGAACTGGCGACAATCGCACATTATCTGCGAGAGATCAGATCAATTCCCCCGGACTTCTGAGGCCAGCGCGTTTGGTGGAGGCCCGCTATGTCTTAATTAATAGCCATGCTGCGTCGCAGGCAGTATTATCCATGATCGGTCGGCATCTGTTGGCAACGGCCGCTTGGGAGTTTCGTGCTTCTGCCTGAGCGGAGCATCGAATGAAATGACAGACCTATCAAACGTGATCTCCTTTACAGATGACATCAATGTCGTGTTCGAGGCTCTTTCGGAGTGGTGCTACCTGCACAAGAAAGACCCGAATAGCCTCGAAGGCTGCCGAGCAGCCTCAACGCTCTTCGATCTTTTCCAAGATGGCTGCGACACAAAGGACGGCCTTTTGGGCGCGATGGATCGAAGCGAGATAGCACAGCAGGTGCAGCAAGCCCTACCGATGGGTTGAAGGCGGCACCCTTTGCCGGCCCTATCCAGGCAACGATTGGCGGCAGCCTAGCGGAGCTTCAGCGTCCGGCTGTCCTCACGGCCGAAACCGTGAACTTCGATGCGATCGGCCCAGATTTCCACGATAGCCAAGGTATTCTCGGTCTCGGTATCGACCATTCCCTTGAAATTGAGGAAATGGCATCCCTCGAGCGTGCCGAAATTGCCGGCGTGGTTGTGGCCGCTGAAGTAGGCCGCGACATGTTCGTGCGCCGTCAGAAGAGTGATGATGCGCTCGCGGTCCCAGCTGTCGTGCGCGTTCGGCGGATAGACGGGGTAATGGTTCATGACGATAACCCGCTCGCCTGCAGCACGGGCTTTGTCAATCTGGTCGGAAAGCCAGGCGACCTGCTCGTCGCTCGGCATGGCGTTCCACTCCTGCGCGTTGATGGCGCCGGCTGCCCTAAGCTCGGCGAGCCGACGGGCGGCTATGTCCCGATAGGGATGCCCTTCCGGCGGCGCAAAGGTGCTGACCTCGTTGCCATCGAGAACGATGAACCGCCACCCCTGCCTGGCGAAGCTGTAGTAAGTCGATGCCAGACCGACGCGGGCGGCGACATCGGCCAACCGATCGGCTGCGACGGAAAAATCATGATTGCCGAGCAGGAAGAAATTTTCGTGTCTCAGGCGGTCGTAGACGGGGAGGATGTCGTCGAAGCTCTCGAAGTCCCGATCGATGATGTCGCCGAGCGTGATGACGAAGCTCAGTTCCTCGCCATTGAAAACCTCGACCGCCGCGGAGAGCTTGGCAAGGCTTCTGGCATAGTGGCGGTTCATTCCGACATGCGGCTCCCTCGCCGCATATTGCGGATCTGCGACGACGCCGAAACGGAGAATGGGAAGATCGGAAAAGGATGTCATGTCAGCGCTTTAGGCGCGCGGCATGACAAGCTTGTGACAGTCATCGAAAACAAAAACACCCGGCGTTTCGAGGCGCCGGGTGCTGACATCTTTTTTGTGCGAGCCGATTACTTCGCTGCGGCTTCGTAGCGCTCCAGGACGTAGTCCCAGTTGATCAGGCTATCGACGAAAGCTTCCAGGTACTTCGGACGCGCGTTGCGGTAGTCGATGTAATAGGAGTGTTCCCATACGTCGACGCCGAGGATCGGGGTCGCGCCGTGAACGAGCGGGTTTTCGCCGTTCGGGGTCTTGGAGATTTCGAGCTTGCCATTCTTGACGGAAACCCATGCCCAGCCCGAGCCGAACTGGGTCGTGCCGGCAGCGATGAAATCAGCCTTGAACTTGTCGTAGCCGCCGAGGTCGGAATTGATGGCAGCTTCGAGCTTGCTCGGCAGCTTGTTGCCGCCGCCGCCCTTCTTCATCCACTTCCAGAAGTGGACGTGGTTATAGTGCTGGGCAGCATTGTTGAAGAGGCCGGCATTGGTGCCGAACGACTTCTTCACGACGTCTTCGAGGGAGAGATCGGAAAGGCCTGCCTCTGCCGCGAGCTTGTTGCCGTTGTCGACGTAAGCCTTGTGGTGCTTGTCGTGATGGAATTCCAGGGTCTCCTTCGACATGAAGGGCTGAAGCGCTTCGTAGTCATAGGGAAGTTCGGGCAATTCGAAAGCCATTGTGGGTCTCCTCTTGGCAATAGTTTGCGTAATCGGCAGGTGAGGCGGAACATAGGAGCGCAAGCATGGAGAGGCAACCTGCGAAATATCAAAAAAGACGGGCAGAGAGGAAAAATTGCCTTCGCCAAGCACTTGGCTTTGCAGCCCTAAATCGCTGATCATGGGCGAGTTTTACAACAGCTGGAAGACGGGCTTTTCAGATGCAGAGGAATAAAATCCGCTTTTGCATACTTGCCATGGCAATCGCTGCGGCGGGAACCGCCCGCGCCTCCTCAGGCGACGCCTGGCAGGAGTTCGCGTCCGAGGTTGAAGCCAAGTGCAAACAGGCGGCGCGCGCCTCGATCGAGTTTCCACATGCAGTCGTCGATCCGTTCGGCAGCGAGCACTACGGCATCGCCCTTGTAACCGGCAAACCGAAGGGCGCGAACGGCTTCGTTAGCTACTTTTGCGTCTACGACAAGCAGACGAAAAGTGTCGAACTCGGTAGCGAGCTTGAGACGGACGGCATGCGGATTCTCCCTGAGGAATAAGGTCGCCAGGCGGCTGTTGCGCGAATGTCACAGGTCAGCCCCTCAAACCTGTTGATTGTCATCTTGCGTATTTTGACAGCGACCGCGCCGCCGTTTCTAGATGCACGCACAGCATGCGTGTACGGAATCAAGGCAATTTTCGATAGGTCGCTTAATTAGCTGAAATCCATATTTCGCCGGCGTTTTGACAGGTACTTTTGGGGCATAAGTCATGGTCATGAGTTTTTTTCGTCGCGCAGAAGACGGCGGCAAGTCGCTGTCGACAACAGGATACCGACCCGCTTCGATAACGGATCAACGCCCGGCCGCCGAAGAGCCGCTGCGCTATGCTATCCCTGACGTCAACGATTTCGCTGCTTTCGGTTCGGCACTGGAGGAAAACCAGCGGACGTCGGAAGACCTGCTGTCGAGCCTCACATCGCTACAGGAGCGCGTTTCCTCGCTGCTCGGCACTCACAGCCAGTCGCTGAACGAGACCGGTGCGCTCCGCGCCGAATGCGCGCGCATCAGCTCGCTTCTCGACTACGAAAGCCATGCGCGTCAAAAGGCGGACCAGGACAATCTTCGCCTGACTGCCGAGAACAAGGCTTTTTACGCCGACAACGCGCAGCTTCGCTCCGGGATCGACGCCTTCCGCGACGAGCTGACAAAGCTTCAGAGCGTGCATCAGGTCACGCGCGAAGAATTCACGATCATCGAAAACCGGCTGCTCGATGCCGAACGTGAACTGACGGATCGCGCCATCCAGTTCGATGAAGCCTCGACACTCCTAAAGCGCGCCCAGACGGAGCTCGACCAGCGCAGCCGCGAACTCTCGGCCACCCGCGAAAAGCTCGACAACGAGACGATGGCGCACCAGCTGCTCATCGAAACCTCGCGCCGCGAAAACGGCACCCAGGCGCGCGAAATGGCCCGTCTCAACGAGGAACGCAGCCATCTGAAATCCAGCCTCATCGAACAGGAAGCCCAGGTGCGCAACCTGCAGATGGCCGTTGCGAGCCTGAAGCAGGACCTCGCCCTCTTCGAGGAGCGCCACAAGCGGCTCGAAGTCGAGCACGAGACCCTGCAGGCCTCCTCGGCGCTCGAGATCGCCCACCTGACGACGAAGCACGAGGCGATCGGCTCCAAGGCCGAACTCGTGGAGAAGCTGCTCGTCACGGCAAACGGCCGCAACAAGATGACGGATGAGGAACTGCAGGCAGCCCGCGCCGATCTCAAGCGCGTCAAATCGGAACTCGTCACCGCCCTCTCCCGCTCGGAGCGCCTTGCCGAGGAACTGCAGCGCGCACGCACGACCGGCGCCGAGAGCGAGTCCGCCCGCCGCGAACTCGCCACGCAGACCAACGAGCTGACGCTGAAGCTGCGTGAGGCGGAGAGCCTGCGCGTGCGCCGCGACCGGGATGCCGATGCGCTGCGCCGCGACATCGATACGCGCATGGATTCCGATCGCTACGAAATCGGCCAGCTGCGCACCAGCCTGGAGATTGCCAAGTCGGAGATCCGGCAGTTGCGCGCCGAGCGCGCCATCCTGACTGGCCAGCTCGAAGTCGCACGCAGCGAACGGCCGGGCGTCGTGGTCCCCACCGCCGCCCTCGAGGAACGCGACGAAGTCCGCATGCCGGCGGCAGGCTTCACACCGATGATCGACATCTCCGAAAAGTCGTTGCGTGCGCCATCGGCCGACAGCACGCCCGCCGAATAAGGCTTGACGGCGTCAGGCTTCGGCCTGATGCCAAGCCTTGCTTTTGCCGGTATTATATTGGTTTCTTAAGGAGCTAAGGCCGATCGCGTGAACAAAGACTTACGCGACCTGCCTTAGGTCTTTGTTCATGTGCATGTCCTTGCCTCGAACGGCTGCGCGCTTTCGGAAGGCATGCATTGGCCCGGAGGAGACCATGGCGCTCGGCACGTCGCATCGCTTGCAGGAAGGCATCGAATCCGTCGAGACCATGACCCGGTTCGCGTTCGCGATCCTGGCGCTCGCCTCCGGCGTCTACACCTATCTCGGCGTGCGGAGCATCCTCGACGGATCGGCAACCGCCGTGTTCTTCGCGGCGCTCATCTATTCCAGCGCCGTCTCGGTGGCGATCTACGCCTTCTGGACCTACATGGCCCGTTTTTATCCGCACGTGACCAGTACAGGCGGGCGGACGGCCATGCTTGGTGTCATGGCGCTCGGCTGCGCGATGATCATCGCCATGTCGAGCTGGCTCAACGCGGCCGCGCTGGCGGGTTCCGCGGCGCTCGAACAGCATCTGGCCGAAACGCTGGAAGACTACACGGCCGATCTCGACCAGGCGCATCAGAACGCCCTCGCTGCCCAGAGCCTGCTGCCCGACATCCAGCGCACGCAGGAACGGTTCCAGCGCCTCGCCGACCAGGAACGCGAGACCGGCGCGCTGACCGGTACGACCGGGGCCGGCAGCGTCGTGCAGCTCCTGTCGCAGATGGCCTCGCAGCTGACCGAGCTCGAAAACGGCATCAACGCCTCGCGCGAACGGGTGACGACGCTCTTCGACGCGGGCCGCAAGCATCTCGAGACGATGCGGACGCTGGTGTCGGCGCCGGGCGCGATCAATCCGCGCGCCGATCAGTTCGCTGCCGAAGTCGTCGGGCTTTCCGGCGTCATCACCTCGCTGGAGCAGACCTCGATCGCGCCGTCGGTCAAGCGCGCGGCGGAAGACCTGTCGCTCGGCTTCATCGCTCCGGTGGCGGATGGACGCGAGGCGGATCTTGTCACCCGGCAAGACCAGGTGATGGAAACGATCCGATCCTCCGTCGCGGCGCAATCGAAGGTGCTCTCACAGGCAGCCGACCAGATCCTCGAGCGCAAGCCGGTGTCCGAACGGCGGTTCGTTCCACTCTCCTCGGCCGAAGCGGTGCTGCGCTACGCCGGCGACTTCATCCCCAGCTGGGCCGGCGCCATCTCGATCGATATCTTGCCGGCGGTGCTGATCTTCATGCTGTCGATCGTCCACTCGACGCTGCGCCAGCAGGAGCAGCGCCTGCCCTTCGCCGAACGGATTACCGCAGCCGAACTGTTGCAGGCGCTGGAAGTGAGGCGTGAGATCCAGCAGCAGGGTGCCGACGTCGAGGCCGCCATGGATGCTGCAGAGCGCAGTGAAGCGGCGGACCAGTCGAATGTCGCAAGCTTCGACCTGTCAGGCAAAGGACCACGCAAAGGACCGCCGGCATGAGACTGGAAACGGCGGGGCAAAGGTTGAAGGACTACGTGCTCTCCGCCGATGACGGCACGCTGATGCGGCATGCCTTCCACGCTCTCCTCGCCGCAGCCGCCGTCTTCGTGGTGATAGACTGGCATGAGATCAGCTCCGCCAGTCCCAACAGTCCGGCCTCCGATCCACTTACGCCGGGTGCCCTACCCATGCTTCCGCCGGCTCTCACGCAGGGCAAACCCCAAAACGCACCTGCCGAGATCACCGCGGACCCCGAGGTCCTGATGAGGCCGATCCGCTTCGAACTGCGGGCGGACGGCGTGCTCCTTGCGCAGGGCACGATCGAACCCGGCGCGGCCGCACGCTTTGACGCCGAAATCCGGGCCCGTGGCGAGTACGTCAAAACAGTCGCGCTCGATTCGCCAGGCGGATCGATTGGCGACGCGATCGCCATCTCCACGGTTATCCGCGAACGCAAGATCGCGACCAGCGTCGCCAGCGGCGCGCTTTGTGTTTCCTCCTGCCCGATCGTCATGGCCGGCGGCGTCGTCCGTACGGCCGACAAGGATGCTGTCATCGGCGTACATCAGGTCTTCAACGCCACCAGGGAGAAGCTGTCGCCTGATCTCGCCATGTCCGAAGCCCAACGCACCACCGCCGATATCACCCGACATCTCGACGACATGGGAATCAAGCCGGACCTCTGGATCCACGCCATGGAAACGCCCCCCGACAGGCTCTACTACCTGTCTCCCGACGAGATGAAGGAATTCGCGCTGGTAGCGCCGGCTGTGGGGGTGGTGTCCAGGAAGACGAAATAGGCAGCCTGCCAATGCCCTAAAGCACGTGGCGATCTTCCGATTCTCTTGCCGCGCCTTGTTCTCGGCAACACGCAACGAGTGCCAACAACGACTGCTTACGGCTCGAAACGCTCCTCAGTATGAGGAGAGCGGCAGACCGCGTGATCGGAAATCCGAACCGCGGCCACCTTTGTCATTGCGCTATTACCCGTCGGTCGAGACCGTGACGGATTTCCAAGCCTCAATCTCCTGCTGCAGGCGCTCGATCCTGTCCGACACGAGTTTGAGCGCATCGCTTCCAAGCAGGAGTTGCGGTGGAGGATTGGCAGACTCGATGAGGCTAAGCACGGCTGCCGCGAGTTTGTTGGGATCGCCAAGCTGCTTGCCGCTTTTTGCTTGCCGCGCTTCTCGGATCGGATCGAACAGCGCGTCGTAGTCGTCGATGGACCGCTCAGTCCTTGCCATCGAGCGGCCGGCCCAGTCGGTCCGGAACGAGCCGGGGCAGAGTGCGGTGATGTGGACACCGAACGGCGCCATTTCCGCACGCATCACCTCCGATATCCCCTGAAGCGCGAACTTGCTGCCGCAGTAATAGGCGATGCCGGGCATGGTGATCATGCCGCCCATCGACGTGACATTGACGATGAACCCGCGGCGCCTCTCGCGAAACGCGGCAGGAAAGCCTTGGCAACCGCAACGGCGCCGAAGACGTTCACGTCGAACTGACGACGCATTTCGTCGAGCGGCGACTCCTCGAGGAGCCCTTCGTGACCGTAACCGGCAGTGTTGATCAGGACGTCGACCGGGCCGTGGTCTTTCTCAGCCTGCTCGACGACGTCCGGTATCCTGTCGAATTCGGTCACGTCGCAAAGGACGGAACGGACCGCCGGCAAGCGTTCCGCAAGCCTTGCTTGCGAGGCTTCGGAGCGGACGGTGCCAATGACGGTATGTCCCTGTTCGCTGGCTGCCGTCGCGACAGCCAGGCCGAACCCGGAATTCGCGCCTGTGATGAAGAAAGTCTTCTGTGACATGGTGGACAATCTCTTCTTGATTGGTGATAACTATTTGACTGATAATCTTTCCCTACAGGTTCATCGATTGCGGAAACTATGAGTGTCTTGCCAAATCCTATAAATGCGAAGGGCGCGCCATCAAGGCACCGGGAGCTTGTGGAACTGGCCGGACGCCTCGCCCCGCGTCACGGCTACAATCCGACGGGGCTTCACGGCGTCGGCATCCTCAGGACCGAAGAGGTCCTCCACGACATACCCGTCCTCTACAAGCCTGGTGCGGTTTTCGTGCTGCAGGGTCGCAAGCAGGGAATGCTTGAAGGCGAGGTCTATCTCTACGACGAGGAGCATTATCTGGCGGTCTCGGTCCCGGTTCCGTTCCGGATGGAATCCGTCGCCAGCGCAGAGTGCCCCCTGCTCGCGGTCTATCTCGAATTCGACATGCAGCTCGCGGCCGAGATCGCCTCGGACGTTGAGGCACGGCGTTCCGGACCGGCGGGCACCGCGGCGAGAAGTCTTATGTCCAGCAGAATGGAACCCTACATCGAGGATGTCGTGCTACGCCTGTTGCGACGATCCCATGGAGATGGTGGTTCTGGGCGCAGGCATCTTGCGCGAGTTGCACTATCGCATCCTCGTCGGCCCGCAGGGCGCACAGATGATTGCGGCGCTACAGCAGAAAGGCACCTCCGGCAAGATCGTCCAAAGCCTCGCCCGATTGCGCGAAACCTACAGCTCGGAAATTTCAGTGACTGCGCTCGCGCAGGAAGCGGGCATGAGCGTCCCCTCCTATCACGCACATTTCAAGGCGCTGACAGGCAGCAGCCCGATGCAATACGTCAAAGCGATGCGGCTTCACGAAGCAACGCTGACCATGGCGCGCCAGGAAAAAACGATCGCAGAGGCCGCGCTGTCGGTTGGTTACCTCAGCCCAGCCCAATTCAGCCGCGACTTCAAAAGGCACTTCCGCCGCACCGCCTCAGAGGAGGTGAAATGGGTCCGCAGTCACCTCGGCGAGCTTGCCTTGCGACCATGAGGTGTCCGGTAGCGGCGCAAATGCGTGACGAATGTCGGAGATGCAACGCCTTCAGCGTCGGAGGCTGCTGGCAGCGGCAAGCATTTCCGCCGCGTTTGGAAAGATGCAGAGGCTGTCAGGCCCGTCGCGCGCTTCAATCTGCACCCAGCGAACGATGCCATCGCCGTCGATGAGGAAGTGCCCGACAAGCTGTGTGGGGTGGCTTGCGAAGATGGCATGATCGACGTCAGTAAGCTCGAAGTCGTCTTTGGCGTTGAGTAAGGCGTTGGCCGCCATCGGGTGTAACGCTTCCGGCAATTCACCCGTCGGGTTAATGCGAGCGGCCTCGAATTGCTCCATGCTTGCCCGATAGGGCCATACTGGTTTCTCGCCGCTGTCCTCGGGCAGGAACTCACCGTGCGGCACGCCGAAGGCCCGGTGCGTGGAGCAAGCCTCGTCACACAGGAGCACGGCCGGCGTCGGCCGGTGCTCGAAATAAATGCGGGCGCGCTCTACCGGCGTGTTGATCACGGCAACTGTTTCCACCCCCGCGGCGCGCAGGGCAGGCTGTAGACTACCGAGTTGCCCCACCTGACGCCGGCAGAACGGGCAGTGCAACCCGCGGAAGAAGGCGATCAGAAAAGGTTGACCGTGGAGGCTCGCGAGTGAGACCGTTCCTTTTTGATTTGCCGAGGGAAGTGCGAAGGCGGGAGCGTATTCCCCTGGTTGGAGCGGGCGCTTCTGGTCTCCCATGGCATTTGTCCTTTGCTAGGAGTTCAGGTGAATGCTGGGCTTGATCCAAGTCCAACACCTATCACGCCACTGCACCACTCGCTATGTTCACGGTGCAATCGGGTGGAGTGCGAGGCTTGGGATAAGAGGGCAGCGAAACGCGCAAGCTTTCCGCCGCCGACGTGGCGTGACTACAGCACGTTCTTGTGGACGCGGCCATCCTTGATGATGACGAACAAATTCTTTTCCGGTGCTTCGATCAATCGAATATCGTCAAGCGGATTTCCGTTCCATACCAGCACATCCGCGAGTGCCCCTTCTTCGATAACCCCGAGTTTCCCCGTATAGGGTGTTCGCAAATTTGAAAGAGCGAGCAGCTCGGCATTAACCGAGGTTGCCATCTTCAGCGCGTCGGCATTGCTGAACCAGTTGGACAAATGGGTCAGCATGATGTTTTGACGGGGCGTCAGCTGCGGCGAGAAGAGGACATCCGATCCCCAGGCAAGCTTGATGCCGTACTTCTTGGCGTAGTCGTACACCTTCGGCGTGCCGGCAAACAGCTGCTTGACGCGCTCGACACCCGGACCCGTTTGCGACGCGGCGTCTTCCATGCTCAGAAACGGCTGGGTGCTCAGCCAGACGTTCTTGTCCGCGAACATTCTTGCCGTGTCCTCATCCATCAAATGGGCATGCTCGACGCAGGCGACGCCCCCCGCGATAGCGCGCTGCACGGTATGGGGAGCGTAAGCGTGGATCGTGACATAGGTGTTCCAATCCCTGGCCACCTCGACGGCGGCCCGGATTTCATCTTCACTGAACGTCGTCATGTCGAGAGGGCTGCGAGGCGAGGAGACACCGCCGCCTCCCACCAGTTTGATATGGGACGCGCCCTGCAAGAGTTGCTCGCGGACGCGCCGCTTCAGTGAGCCGATGTCATCGACGATCGCCGAGGCGCCAAGCAATTCGCCGACACTGAGTTGGCCATCTTTCGCGGGTATTTCCGACGGCATCCTGAGGTCGCCGTGCCCCCCGGACGTGGTGATCATTGCCCCCGCAGGAAAGATGCGGGGACCCGGAATGATGCCGGTGTCGATTGCCTGTTTGAAGGTGAAGACGGGCCCGCCCAGGTCTCTCACGGTGGTGAACCCGCGCATGAGGGTCCGCTCTGCTTCGGCAGTCGACGCGGCGTAAATTATGCCGGGATCACCTGCAAGAAGAACGTTCAATGGCACCGCGGCAAAGATCGAATGCCAATGGGCATCGATCAGGCCCGGCATCACGACCCTGCCAGCGCAGTCAATAACCGTCGCGTCGGCGGGCGGAGGATTGCCGTTCGCGTCAATGGACGACACCACATTGCCTTCGATCAGTATCTGGACCGAGTTTCGCAGGGTAGTTGTCTTGCCGTCAAACAGACGAGCCTGTCGCAGCATCAGCTTTTGCGGGGGCGAAGACTGCGCGCTTGCCAGACCTGGTAGGCCTGCCGCGATCGCGGCCCGACAGTCTTCAGAAAACTTCTGCGAGAATAATCCGCGAGGTGGTTTGAGACCCTGTGGAGCTCCGGGTTTGCACATCCGCAGCTCGCCGTTGACGCTAAGCGATTATACTTCCGGCCTAAACGAAGCATTGCTTTTTCCATCTCAAGGCGCTGAAATACAACCCGACGCTAACATGGCCTTTCTGGATAATCTACGGGCACTTGGTCTGGGCATGCAAGCTGGACGGGCGTCACGTGAAAGCGATAGCTGTATCGGCGACCCAACCTCGACCACCATTGCGGGTAAAAGGGTGAAAAATGGCAACTTCATTTTGGGCGGGTAAAGCTGCGAAATACTCAATTTCAGTTCTGGTTTTTCTGTCGCTTGCGGTGAGTGGGGCTTCTGCGGCGGAGTCCCGTCAGGCGCGGGACGAGTTGAAGGCATTTCCCGAGGCGCCAGCGGGCCAGCAACGACACGTTATCTTCCTGCCGAAGCGTTCCGACGAAGATGAGCGCCGGGTTGGCGTGATCGTCGGTCGAACCGAGTTGGTGGATTGCAATCGACATACCATCGGCTCCCAGCTGGAGAAGCGCACGGTCGATGGCTGGGGATATGACTACTACGTCGTTACCGGAGTTGGCGCGGTCGCGAGTACGCGGATGGCGTGCCCGGACAATACCAAGAAGAAAACGTTCGTGCGGAGCTCGGACGAGCCGCTCTTGCGATACAACAGCAGGCTTCCCCTCGTGGTGTTTGCACCCGTCGACGTGGAAATCCGGTACCGGATTTGGAGAGCGGGCCGAGAGAGAACGACAGACTGACGAAACTCGTCGCGCATCGCTAATATCGTGTTCGGCGGCAAGACCGGGACGCCTGGCGCGGGCCCGCTACCGAGTTCCGTTTTCCCTTTCGCCTATGTCTCGGGCCTGCTCCCGTTTCGAGGGACATGTTCTAGGCGTTGCGACCGAAATAGACGTCCACCGAGGCGATCCTGTCGCCCCTGAAGCGCATGACCTCCATGTTGCGGAATGCCCCGCCGTCATGCTTTTCGGCCCGGTAGCGTACCACGGCCTCGTCGTCCGCGATCTCAAGGTGCTCGATCTCGATCTCGCGAAATGGCGGCGGCTCGGGCCAGCAACGGCTGAAATAGGCTACGCGATCAATGTGATCGTCGCGCGGGCTGGAGAAGGTGAAGTCCTCCGTCAGCATCCCGGCCGCGATCTCCTTGCGGCCCTGAAGATAGGCATCGTAGAGCCCGCGAACGGTCTGCTCGCGCGATGTTTGCAGGGTGTCCATGGCACAAATCCTTTCGGCGTCAGTGGCCTCGCCCCAAAATCCGATTGCATTTTGCAATCGGATTTATAGCATCTCAAGCCCATTGCGGCAACTGCGGCACCACTGGCGGCTTGGAAAGTCTGCGGCGATGGTTCAAGATCATCGCCATCATCGATGACGGACGATCGCATGTCGGAAGCGCAAACCATGTTGGAGCGGCTGCAGAAGCTTGCCGCCAAGGACAATCGCCCGCGGGCGTTGCCTGAGGTGGCGGAGCAGTTCTCCGCGCTCTTTACCTTCGTGACCCGAGAGCGCGAACGCATCGCCGGCTGCGCCTTTCCGCGCGCTTCGATCGTGGTCATCGTCGAGGGTTCGAAGGAACTCGTGACCATGGGACGGCAGATGCGCTTTGGCGCGGGCACCGTTCTGGTCCTGCCCGGCGGTTGGCGCGGCGATGTCGTCAATGACCCTGATCCTGCCAGCGGCGTCTACCGGGCGATCTTCATCGGCTTCCCCGACGAACTTGTCGCGCGGGCGGCGCGTTCGTTCCCGCCGCAGCGGGCGGTTCGGCCGATCGATTTGCCGCTCGACACGGTTCTTGCCGCCGCGATCCACCATGCCGGCGAGGGCCTGACGAGCGGGACGCTGCCTGCCCTGCTGATCGAGCATCGCGTGATGGAGGTGTTGACGGTGCTTGGCATGCGCGGCGTCCTGCCGGTCAAGCCGAAGACAACGAGCGACGCGGTGCGCTCGCTCATCCGCTGGCAGCCGGACAAGTCTTGGACCGCCCATGCGATCGCCGCCGAGCTCGGCACCAGCAACGCGACGTTGCGGCGCCGGCTGACGGCGGAATCGACGTCCTTGCGCGACCTGCTGACGGAGGTGCGTGTGGACCTTGCGGCAACGCTGCTCTCGGAGGAAGGGATCTCGCTCCGCGAGGCGGCGCTTGCGGCCGGCTATCGTTCGCCGCGACGCTTCGCCGAGCGCATGCGAGCCAGGCAGCACGTGGCAAATGTTTGAGCTTTTCCGACAATTCTTTGAGCGTTTCTGCGCATCAGGCGATCATCACGATTGTTAGAGCTGTCTCATCGAAAAGGAGACACGCTCATGCGTAAAACGATAACGGCAGCGACCCTCATTCTTGCTCTCGGCGCGTTGCCGACCCTCGCCTCGGATTTGACGGTCACCTTCGAAAAGAGCGGCAAGGGCGGCACCTTGCCGGAGCAGAACGCTTCCTGCATCGCGGCCGACGGCAAGGCGGCGGCTGGCAAGAACAAGAGCCCAGCCTTGTCCTGGTCGAAGGAACCGGCAGGCACGCGGTCCTATGCGCTTGCCATGACCGATCCGGATGTGCCGCAAGACCTCTCGCTGCTCAACAAGGACGGAACGGTGATCGCGCACGACCTGCCCCGGACGGAATTCACGCACTGGATCCTTGCTGACATCCCGGCCACGGTCACAAAGCTCGCCGAAGGAGCCGATGGCGACGGCTTGCCGCCGGGCGGATTGCCACTGGAGATGACCGATCATGGCCGCCGCGGCCAGAATGGCTTCGCTGGGTTCTTGAAGGATGGTCCCTACGGCGGCTATATGGGCGCGTGCCCACCGTGGAACGATCTCCGCATCCATCGCTACCGCGTAACGGTCTATGCGCTCGACACCGAAAGGCTCACGCTTCCCGACGCCTTCACCCGCGCCGATTTTCTTGCCGCCGCAAAGGGACATGTCCTTGCCTCCGGCGCGGCTGAACTGACGTATACGATCAATGCAAAGGCCACGAAATGACCGATACCAAATGGGACGCAGCCGTTGTCGAGAGCGGCTCGATCTACTGGAAGCGCAATCTGGTCATTTCCTTGCTCGGCTCCTTCACGACGATTGTCGCGATGACGCTGCTGCTGCCCTTCCTGCCCCTCTATGTCGAGGAGCTTGGGGTCAGTAACCACGCGGCGATCGTGCAGTGGTCGGGCATCGCCTATGGCGCGACCTTTCTGGCCGCCGCCTTCGTGGCGCCGCTCTGGGGCCGGCTTGGCGATATCTACGGGCGCAAGTTGATGCTGGTGCGCGCCAGCGCCGGGATGACGGTCGCGATCTCGCTGATGGGCATGGCTGACAACGTCTGGCAGCTGGTGGCGTTGCGCCTGTTCGTCGGCCTTGCGGGCGGCTATTCGTCCGGCTCGATGGTGCTGGTTGCGACGCAGACGCCGAAGGATCGATCCGCATGGGCGCTCGGTGTACTCGCTTCCGGCATCATGGCCGGCAACCTCGTCGGGCCGCTGATCGGCGGCGCGCTGCCGCCGTTGATCGGCATCCGCAACACCTTCCTCGCCGCCGGTGGGATGATTTTCCTGGCGTTCCTTGCAACCACCTTCCTGATCAAGGAAGAGAAGTCCCCTGCCCGCAAGCAGGCCGCGAAGGCAAGCGGCGGCTGGGCCTCGATCCCCGACAAGGGTCCCGTCATTGCGATGCTCGCCACCGGCATGCTGCTGATGCTCGCCAACATGTCGATCGAGCCGATCATCACCGTCTACGTCGCGCAGCTGGCGGAAGATCCCGGCAGGGTGACGATGATAGCAGGCATCGTCATGTCGGCGGCAGCGCTCGGGAGCATCCTGTCGGCCTCGCGTCTCGGCAAGCTTGCCGACCGGATCGGCCACTGGCCGGTCATTGCGGGTGCCCTTGCCTTCGCCGGCCTGCTGCTGATCCCGCAGGCATTCGTGACCAGCTCCTGGCAGCTGATCATCCTGCGCTTCCTGATGGGGATCGCGCTCGGCGGGCTTCTGCCCTGCATCTCCGCGGTCATCCGCCATAATGTCCCGGACAGTGCGGCCGGCAGCATCCTCGGGCTGTCGGTCTCCTCGCAATATGTCGGTCAGGTCGCCGGTCCGGTGCTCGGCGGCTTCGTCGGCGGCCATATCGGCATGCGGGCGGTGTTCCTCGGAACCTGCGTGCTTTTGATTGCCGGCGCTGCCTACGCGTGGCTCGTGCGGCCAAAACAGATGGCGAGGTAGCCGCTACATCAGCAGGTAGTCGACCGGCACCGGGAGCGGCGGCAGGTCCGTATCTCCCAGCGCTTCGCGCAGATTGATCTCGATCGTGTCGGCAAGGGCGCCGATCGGCAGCGCGTTCGGCTGGTTGCCGAAGGGCGCTTCCAGCTCGTCGCCCAGCGCATCGAGGCCGAAGAAGGTGTAGGCGACCAGCGCCGTCGCAAACGGCATGAACCAGCCGAGAACGTCGTCGAAGCCGAACGGCAGCAGCAGGCAGAAGAGATGCGCCGTGCGGTGGAGCAGAAGCGTGTAGCCGAACGGCACCGGTGTCCAGCGGATGCGTTCGCAGGAGGCCTGCGCCAGCGTCAGCTCTCCGAGCGTCTTGTCGAGTATCTGATAGGAGATGTCTGACAGCATGTCCTTGGCACGCAGATCGGCAAGCTCCCGGGAAATTTCCAGCGAAATCGCCTCCGGCGGCGTGCGGCTCGCGTGATAGCGGGTTTTCAGCTCAGGCGACAGCCGGCGTTCGACCTTTTCGCGGCCACTGCCAGCACGCAGATGCGGCACCAGCGACTGGATGAAGGCGATGACGAGCGTGACCAGGCGTCTGCGCGCTTCGGCCCCGGCCTCGCCATGCGCCGTTTCGAGGATCAGCGTCTGCCGCGCGAAGTGACGCGCCGAAAAGATCATCTGTCCCCACTGCTTGCGCGCCTCCCACCAGCGGTCATAGCAGGCGTTGTTGCGGAAGCCGAGGAAGATGGAGATCGCGATGCCGAGAAGCGCGAAAGGCGCACCGCTGAAAATCGGCAGGACACCCGGCCAGACGCTGTGGACGAGAACCACGAGCGAGGACAGGAAACCGGTCAGCAGGATCTGCGGAAAAACCTGCTTTATGATCGAACCGCGGAGAATGAAGAAGAGTTTAAGCAGGCTGGGACGGGGGCGCACGATCATGACGCGGGCTTCTCGGTCGTTCGAACAAAGAGATGTCGGCTCTCCTCCCTACAGCCGAGCGAATGGCCGCGGCAAGCGCGGCCATTGTATTCAGATCCGAGGCAACAGACTTAGCTGTCGCTTTCGCTGCGGCCGAAGGCCCAATCCATATAAAGTTCGAGCGCCTTGCGCGTGACCGGCCCTTGCTGGAAGTCGCGGCCATCGAGGCGATTGACGCCAACGACCTTGGAGTAATTGCCCGTCGTGAAGATCTCGTCGGCGTTCATGAAATCCTCGACCGAGAGCGTCACTTCCCGAACCTCGAAGCCCGCCTTGCGCAGCAGGCCGATGACGCGGGCGCGGGTGATGCCGGCAAGGAAGGTGCGGTTGGCGATCGGCGTCGCGACGATGCCGTCCTTGACCATGAAGATGTTGGAGGACGCCGTCTCCGCAACGTTGCCGTTCATGTCGCGCATCAGGGCATTGTCGAAACCACGGCTTTTGGCCTCGGCAATGGCACGGCCGCTGTTCGGATAGAGCGAGCCGGCCTTGGCATCCGTCATCGCCGTTTCCGGCGACGGGCGGCGATAGGGCGAGACGGTCAGCGAATTCGGCGCATTGTTGCCGAGCGGGGCTTCGAACAGGCAAAGGGCGAAGCGGGTGGATTCACCGTCGACGGTGACGACGCTGCCGGCCGAACCATGCTCGCCCCAATACATCGGCTTGATGTAAACAGGCGTCTTGCCGTCGAACCTCTTGATGCCTTCCCAGGCAAGCGCCTCGATCTCCTCAGCGGTCTTGACGGGCTTCAGGCCCATGTTGATCGCCGAGCGATTGACGCGCTGGCAATGCCGGTCGAGATCCGGCGCGATGCCGTCGAACCAACGCGCCCCATCGAAGACCGTCGAGGCTAACCACATGGCATGCGAGGTCGGCCCGATCAGCGGCGGATTGCCGGTGAGCCACTCTCCCTCGACGTAGGTCCAGGTGGTTGAACGGGGCGATGTGTCGACGGCCATGGGCATTCTCCTTGAAAAGTCCGAAGAGCAAAATCCCCGCGCGAAGAGCCGGTCAAGCGGAAATCCGCGGCCTGGAACCCTACGCAAGAAAATGGCGACGAGGCTTTCCAGGGCGTAATATTCGTGCGCGATCCCTTGCGCGCCATCGATGGGTATATCACGGAAAATCATGGATGGCGCGATTGGATGCGACGCCGACGGCGTGGCATCATCCGTCGGAATCGCTGCGGCTGATAGGGAGTAAAATCGATGAAAGCCATATTCTACGACGCCTTTGAGAAGGCTCCCGAAATTCGCGCCCTGCCCGACCCCACGCCCAGCGAGGATGGCGTGGTCATTGCCGTCGGCGCGACCGGGCTCTGCCGCAGCGACTGGCACGGCTGGATGGGCCATGATCCTGATATCAAGCTGCCGCATGTGCCGGGCCATGAACTGGCCGGCAAGGTCGTCGCAACGGGCAAGGGCGTCGTGCGCTTCAAGGTCGGCGATCGCGTGACCGTACCCTTCGTGTCCGGCTGCGGCCATTGCGGCGAATGCCATTCCGGCAACCAGCAGGTCTGCCCGAACCAGTTCCAGCCCGGCTTCACGCATTGGGGTTCGTTTGCGGAATACGTGGCGATCGATTATGCCGACACCAACCTCGTGCACCTTCCCGACAGCATCGACGATGCGACGGCGGCAAGCCTCGGCTGCCGCTTTGCGACGTCGTTTCGCGCCGTTGCCGACCAGGCGCGCACCGGTCCCGGCGAATGGATCGCCGTTCACGGCTGCGGGGGCGTCGGCCTATCGGCGATCATGATCGCAACGGCGCTTGGTGCCAACGCCATCGGTATCGATCTCTCCGACGAGAAGCTCGCCTTCGCGCGCGACTGCGGCGCGGTGGCCACGATCAATGCGAAGAGCGTCGCCGATGTGGCGCAAGCGGTTCGCGAGATCACCAAGGGTGGCGCGCATGTCTCGATCGACGCGCTCGGCCATCCCGTCACCTGCTTCAACTCGATCAAGAACCTGCGCCGGCGCGGGCGGCATGTGCAGGTCGGCCTCATGGTCGGCGAATATGCGACACCGCAGATCCCGATGGCGCAGGTGATCGGCCACGAGCTGGAGATCTACGGCAGCCACGGCATGCAGGCCTGGCGCTACGATGCGATGCTGTCGATGCTGACGTCAGGCAAGATCGCGCCACAGAAGCTAATCGGCCGGCGCATCACGCTTCAAGAGGCGATCCCGGGCTTGATGACGCTGGATCAGGCCGAAGGAGTCGGGATCAGTGTCATCACGCAGTTCTGACGGCTCGACCGCAACCGACTTCAATCAAAACGAGTGCTGCAGTTTGTAGCGTTACTGTGGTTGCGATTCATATTGCAGCGCTGCAGGCCATCGCGGCGTCCATCGCCAAGGACAATGCAAAGGCTTTGGGGGAAGTCGCCAAACGCATTCTGGCGGCGCAGAGCGAGGGCCAGGAGAGTGCTGCAGCCTTAAATGGTAGGCGCCAATGCGGTGCCGGTAACCTGTCCTTGCTTCACGCTCGCCAAATTGAGGGCCAGCGTGACATCGTTGATGATCCCCAGGCGCGCCTCGATCACTGCAATTTTCTCGGGCGTATCGGCATTGAGTGCTTCGATGTCGATGAACAGCTGCTCGCAGCCTCCAGGTGTGACGGTCCCGAACATCTGGCCCGGCTCGTCGCTGATATTCCGCCAGCTGTGCTGGACATGCGGCCGCTCTCGGACGAAGAGAGCCGCAAAGGGGYGATACGCCGCACCGTCTTGATGCCGACAGGATCATTGCCCATATGCCGGCCGACGCTGAAAACGCCAACCACGACGGACTTGAAGCCAGTTGCCATTGACCTTGGAAAGGTCTAACGGGCTCGCCGCCAAGAAAAAGAAAAGCGAGACATGATGTCCAACTCATTTGTAAAAGCGCCTGCCCAGGCGAGCGCGAAGGTGTTCTTCGTGCTGGGCGATCGGATCGAGCGACGGGCTCGTCTGCAAGGAGCCTGGCTCAACATCTTCGACATTACCGTGCCGGCGGGCAGCCGGACGCCGCTGCACCGCCACGCCAGTCCCGAGGTCTTCAGGATCATCGAGGGTCGGCTGACGATCCGCCGCGCGACGGAGAACGGCATCGACGAGTTCGAGGCGACGACCGGCGACATCGTCCGCATCGAGGCGAACCAGCCGCACGCCTACTCCAATCCCGGCCATCAGGCCGCCATCTTCTCGGCTATCGTCGACAGCGACATGGTGGAATTTCTGGAGGCAGCTGGCTCGCAGGAACCGCCGAAGGCGGCGCCGTCAGCGGAAACGCGGGACCGCATGAACGCCGCAGCCAACGCCCATGGGATCACCATATTGGCGGCCTGAGTCCTTTTGGTCTCCGCCCGAGACTATAGCTCGGGCGAGCCTCACCTGCTCCCTTAATAAATACTGTCATACAAAGACGATATGGGCGATTTCGTACGTGGCCTCTTGCGTTCGCCGCCGTTCGTCGACTGTATTTGAGCTCGACGCCGACCGGTCGCGACGTAGGCGCGATGCGAGCGCGCACCCTGGAAGCTAATTTGTAAGGGAGGTGACATGAAAGAGGTCGCCTCCGGAGAGAACGGATCACTGCGAATGATTGAGGGACAGTCACACTTCCGGCCTTTCGGCTTATCCTGTTGGGGTTTTGCGGATCTCAACAAGGGAGTTGGAAGCATGACTGCCTCTTATG
>NZ_JBFTQH010000031.1:0-54636 GCF_056398905.1 Rhizobium sp. 01T417
GATGATCTCGCCGGTATTGCCAGAGGCGATGTGGATGCGGACATCGGGATACTTGCGGGCGATCTTGGCAAGGAAGGTTGGCAGCATGCCCATGGTGGCCGGGTAGATGCTGCCGATCCTGATCTGGCGGATGCGGCTGCCGCCGGCAGCCCGCGTCAGTTCGGTGGTCAGGTCGATGTCGCTCAAGATTCGCACACAGCGATCGTAGAAGGTTTCCCCTGCCCTGGTCAGTTCCACCCTTCTCGTCGAGCGGATGAACAGCGGACAGCCAAGCTCCCTTTCCAGCGACATCACATGATTGCTTAAGGCCGGCTGGGCAATGTGCATCCGGGCTGCCGCCCGGCCGAAGTGCAGTTCCTCGGCCACCGCTTTGAAATAGGAGAGTTGGCGTAGTTCCATGAGGTTCGCCGATCCGCTTTTCCCAGAGAATCCCTGTCCGGGAGGATTAATATATTATGTCGGATATATCCTATGGATTAATGCAACGCAAGATGGTGGCCATGAAATATGGACACTCGTGCTCGCATCGCTTGGAACCTTCGACAATTGCGCTCATCGCTGGGCGTTACTCAGGAGAACCTGGCGGTCGATGCAGGAGTAGATCGCACAGTGATCAGCGATCTCGAACGAAGCAAACACAATGCGTCAATTGATCTGCTTGATCGCCTTGCAAGGGCTCTCAAGGTGGACGTTGCGATCTTTTTCACCTCGCCTGATCCGGCCGATCCTAGGCCGGAGCCATTGAAGCCCGGTCGCAAATCGCACAAATAATGTTGGAAAAACCTAATCGGTCGCCTTGACGAGAAGCGAACCCACAAAACGGCATGGTTTCTACACTGGTTACAGCAAGTTAGAAACGACTGTAAGTGCGCTGCGCCAAACGTCGACAAACTAAGGTTGGGAGTTCATCGCGCTGTTGAGATCATTCAAGCCGCTCATCAACATCATGGAATCAGATGGCGAAGGCAGAAAGCCCACCGCCTCATAGAAGGCTCGCGTGTCATCGGAAATCGCATGCACCAGCACGCCGCGGATGCCGAGGATCTCTACGGCATTGAGCAAGCGCAAGCCTGCGTCGCGCGCCAATGCTCTGCCGATCCCGCGCCCTGATAGGACTGATCAATGCCGAGACGACCAAGCACGGCAACCGGATTGGATCTGGCATGTTGCGCCGAAAGCGGCCAGGCACTTCCGGCTGTTTCACTGCGCCCGAAAGCGAGTGCGTAATTGGCGATGACGCGATTTTCTTCACACACGACAAAGGTGCGCGATGCGCCATTTGCCTGATTGACGCGGGCGCGGCGGCGCAGCCAGTCATCCAGTTCAAGGACGCCGGCATTAAGTTCTGGAAGCTCGTGGTGATCGGGCAGTGGTATCGGTGCGCTGAGGGTCACGCCTCATCCCACGGCGCTTTGGTCGACATGGTGCGTTTCAGACGCTCACTGGGCTGCGTGGGCGCATCCAGTCGCGCAAGGTATTCGGCATAGATTTCGGGGCTGACCGTGAAGATAGTACGGTCGAGCAGCACTTCCTCTGCGCGGCGTTCAGAGGCCTCCAGCATGAAATCCGTGCGCGTCTTGCCAAGTAATTCAGCAGCGCGGTCTATCAAGTTGCGGGTCGCAGGCTTGATCCGCATATTCAGCGGCACGCTGGCGTCCGGGCTTTTACTCCTATGCGGGGTGGTGGGCATAGACATCTCCTATTTCCACCGACCATATAGCGGAACGACGTCATCTTTACACGTTTCGTGTCGCGCTGTTTCGACACCTCAACTTCATTGCCGGTCTTGAACGGATCCGAACCGACGCACCGCCAATAAGGGCCGATCTAGCTGGTCGGCAGGGAGTCTGGCCATTCCTGCATGCCATGAAGGACGCGAAGAATGCGTACGGTTGTTTCACTCACGGTGTACGCCGCTACATACGGCGTCCCGTTGATCACAAGTTCGCGCGTGCCAGGAATTCTGCCAATGCGACCGCTTGCAGGAAAATCGATCAGGCGGCGAGTTACGGCCACAATCCGTTCATCGATCAAGACGGCAGCTGAAGGATTATCTGTCTCGATATATGTGAATATGGCATCGCGATCAGATAACGCGAACGCAGACCACGTAAGCTTCACGATTTGCGCGCGCTCGCCCTAAGTCGGGCTGCCGCTCGACGTTCCGCAAAATGGGCATCAACCTCATTATCTGAGATGTCCGGTCGGGTATCGTTCAGCGCCTCAAGCACCCTAGTGCGAAACCAAGCGTCATGCGCCTCGCTACTCGAAAGGAGTTCGAGGGGCAGCGCGCCCTCGTTGGCCGTGCGGGTCAGCAGGATACGGACTGCGTCCGATACCGTAAGGCCCATGCTCTCAAGCACGGCGGAGGCACGATCCCGAATTTCGGCATCAATGCGCGTTTGGACAAGTGCATTTGCAGCCATAGCTTTCTCCACGTCTGAAGAGAAGGTAATGCATTTGAATGACAAATCAACAAGAAGTTTCGAACCATCATCAATCGCTTGCGGCAATTTTGAGCTCTTGAAAGGATCCGAACCGTCGCCACCTGATTTGGCTAAGCTACTGGATTATTGGAAAATCTGCCACATAAGCCGCTGTTGTGGAATAATCGCTACGACTATGCGGGCTGCAGGAAGACCGGCCCCGGTATTTTATCGAGCCGGCACATAGTTTGCCGCAACCGTTTTAGCGCTGGATGAGCTTTGAGCCGAATGGCGGCACATCTCGATTAGCCTCGAGGCGGCCTTGCTGCTGTGCCGCTCCTTGTGTCTCAGGAGTCGGAACTCGCGAATCGGCCGGCAGAAGTTGATTTCGATGAGCTTGCCGGCTTCGATGTGCTGCTGGGCAGCAAGGCGGGAAACGGCGGCGGCACATATGCTGTCTTTCAGCGCCGACAAGATCGCCTCGTTGGAGGGAAGCACCATCGCGACATTCAGATCATCGGAATTGACACCGATCTTGGCCAGCGCATGCTCGAATACCGAGCGGGTTCCAGAACCAACCTCGCGCATCACCCAGCGGGCGGTCGTGAGATCGCTGGCGGCAAGCGTCTTGGCGTCAGCCCAGGGGTGGGTTGCCGCCACAACGACCACCAGTTCGTCCTGGTCGATCACCGATGCGGCAAGCGCCGGCTCATCGAGATCGCCCTCGACGAAGCCGACATCGGCCTCGCCATTGATGACGGCGTCGGCCACTGTACGGGTGTTGCCGATGGTGAGGTTGAGGTCGATGCCGGGGTGAGAGGCATGAAACCGCATGAGACGGGAGGGCAGCCAGTAGCTTGCGATCGTCTGGCTGGCGAAGACGCTGAGCGTTCCCCGCTGCATCCCGCCGAGTTCGCTGAGTACGAGTTCGGTTGCGCGCGCTCTCGCCAGCAGCGTTTTCGACTCGGAGAGAAAAATCCGGCCGCTCTCCGTCAGCTCGATGCGCCGGCCGACTCGGTGAAAAAGCTCGACGCCATAACGGTGCTCCAGGTTCTTGATGGCCGTGCTGACGGCGGATGGCGTAAGATTGATCGAGGCGGCGGCCTTGGTGAGATGCTCGCGCTCCGCCACCGCGACAAAAATTGCAAGCTGTTCAAAGGTCATGGGAAATCATTCTACTTTCTCGAATAAAATGTAGAAGAATATTCGATGGAAGTCGACGCAATTAGCTGAAAAATCTGAAGGGCAATCTCTGAATTCCAGGTGCCCCGATGACCCTCCAGAACTATTTCAAACATAGCAGCCAGATCGTTCCTGGCCTGCTCGTCTGTATTGGCGTTGCTGCCGCTGCTGATCTGTTCGAGCGGCTCGAACTTGCGGTGTTCGGCGTCGGTCCATTGGAAGCGCTCGTCTTTGCGATCGTTATCGGGATCGTCACGCGAACGGCTTTGCCCAGCAGGAAATCCTGGCAGCCTGGTATCAGCTTCAGCTCCAAGACATTGCTCGAGATCGCCATCGTGCTCCTTGGTGTGTCCTTGAGTTTCGGGACGCTGTGGAGTGCCGGTGTGACACTTGTTGTCTGTGTCGTGGCGATCGTTGTCATCTCGATCTGCGTCAGCTTCCTCGTCGCTCGTATGTGCGGCCTATCCGACCGACTCGCCATGCTGATCGCCTGCGGCAATTCGATATGCGGCAACTCCGCCGTCGTCGCTGTGGCGCCGGTCATAGACGCGGATTCCGATGAGGTTGCTTTCGCGCTCGCCTTCACCGCGGTCCTGGGCGTTGCCTCCTTGCTCATTCTGCCGCTGATTTATGTCTATGCGGGCATGACGGCGAGACAATATGGTGCGCTGGCAGGCCTGACCGTCTATGCGGTGCCGCAGGTCCTCGCTGCGGCCGCTCCTGCGGGGTTGGTCGCCGTGCAGACCGGAACAGTGATCAAGCTCCTGCGCGTCTTGATGTTGGGGCCGGTCATCTTCGTTCTCGGCCTTCTCCGGATGAACCACAGCGACTGCGCGCAGGAGCAGCGCGGTCTCGTTCCCTGGTTCATCATCGGCTTCATCGTCGTGGTGATCGCCCGTTCGATGGGACTCATTCCCACCGCCCTCATCCCGATCCTCCTGACGATCTCGGGCGGCCTGACGGTCGTTGCGATGGCCGCGCTCGGCCTCTCGGTCAACATATGGACGGTGGCCAGCGCAGGGAAGCGAGTAATTTTCGCGGCGTCGGCTTCGCTGCTATTACTGACGACGATGAGCTACTGTTGCGTAGTCCTCGTCCTCGCGAAGTGAAGGTGCCCAAGAGACAGAGGCAGAACGGCGTTGCCAGGTTAGGGTTTTGACGTGCGCTTCGCCATCGCGGGTGGCTCAGCCACTGGTCCCAATCACGGCCCTCAATTCGCGATCGCCCTGAGGCGTTTCAGATGGACGGCGATGGCTAAATGTTGCGAACGGGCGGCATGAAGAGATTACGCACTATTTGGGCGAAGCAAACTATCATCGCTGAAGCCGAAGATTTAAACGTTCGACGAAAGCAACATTGTTCGCGATAGGCTGCGCCAATCAATAAGCTTGGACCTCGCCGGTGGCGAAGAGCTCCATGACAATCTGATCGCCCCGATATGCATGCCGGCAAGGATGCCGGTTACTCCTTGGCCGAATCTCGCCAGGCTCGCTCGAACGGTAGGCGCCAGGCATGCGGGGCGATGAGTTGGTGGATCGATTTCGGGCCCCAACCGCCCTGATCATAGAGGCGCACTGGCGGTGGGTTTTCCAGAAGAGGTTGCGAGACCTCCCACAATCGCTCAATGCCCTCGGCGGTGTTGAACAGCGTGTGATCGCCACGCATGGCGTCGAGGATCAGGCGCTCGTAGGCCTCGAGCACTTCGCCGATCAATCCGGTTTCGCTCATGGCGAACTGCAACGATAGCTTGTCGAGCCTGAAGCCAGGGCCAGGCCGCTTGCCATAGAAGGACAGGGAGACCTTTGAGGCATCGGCAAGGTCGAACGTGAGGTGGTCCGGCCCTTGTGCCCCAACGCCCGAACCGGCCGGAAACATCGACTTGGGTGGCTCTCGGAAGGCGATCGAGATGATGCGTTGACCCTCGGCCAGACGCTTTCCCGTACGCAGGAAGAAGGGCACACCGGCCCAGCGCCAGTTGTCGATGGCGCATTTTAAGGCGATGAAAGTATCGGTGTCGCTCTCCGGATCGACCCCGGGCTCCTTGCGGTAGCCGATGTATTGGCCGCGGACCACGTCGCGCGGCTCGATCGGCAGCATGGAGCGAAACACTTTGTTCTTTTCCTCCGAGATCGGCGCCGGCTCCAGAGCCGTGGGCGGCTCCATCGCCATGAAGGCGAGGATTTGAAAGAGGTGAGTTACCACCATGTCGCGATAGGCGCCTGTCGTCTCGTAAAAGGCGGCGCGAGTGGAAAGCCCTAGCGTCTCCGGAACGTCAATCTGCACGTGATCGATGAAGTTACGGTTCCAAATCGGCTCGAAAAGGCCGTTGGCGAAGCGGAAAGCCAGAATGTTCTGTGCCGGTTCCTTGCCGAGGAAGTGGTCAATACGGAAAATCTGCTTCTCGTCGAAAACCTCGTGCAGTTTCGTGTTCAGTTCCACAGCGCTGGCAAGGTCCGTCCCAAATGGCTTCTCCATGATAATCCGGCAACGCTCGACCAGTTCGGCCTCGGCAAGGAGTTGCACGGCTGGAAGCGCCGCCTTCGGCGGCACAGAGAGATAGTGCACGCGCCGCGTCTCCGGCCCAAGCGCCTCCTCTGCCCGCTTCACCGCTTCCTTCAGGACGCCGGCGCCGGCAGAGAGCGAGACATAGTCAAGCGAAGCGGAGAAATCTTCCCATTCGGCCTCCGTGAACTTGCGAGTCAGGAACTGATTCAGCGACTCGCGTGCGATGGCGCGGAAACCATCGGCATCAATCTCGTCGAGTGAGACGCCGACGATGCGGCACCCCGGGATGAAGCCGGCCTTAATGAGATGAAACAGCCCCGGCAGCAGCTTGCGCCGTGAGAGATCGCCCGTTGCACCGAAGAGAACGACGAGCTGCGGATAGCCAGGTCCGACCCGAGTGGAATTCATTCGCACAGTGCCCGTTCCCTTTTTCTGCCGTTGCGCCCTGAATAGAGGCATGAATTACTCAGTCAATCAAGGTCTTACGGTCTTTGTGTGCGGGAAGCCTCGCGGCTGCAGGGACGACGGAAGACTGCGAAATCGGCGTTACGCGGAACACACCTTCCCGGGTGGAGCCGCCGTCGCATGTTCTCACCTCTAGCGTGCGCTCGTCCGTCGTGCTTATCTCGCAAAATCACGATGTTGATGTCGCGGGTGGAAGACTGACGCATGGGTGGAGTCGAGATCAGTCACATTGATGATTCTCTCGTTAGCCGTTGCCTGTCGATCGACCTTGAGGTTAATCCGGGCCAAGCCAAGATTTTCGCCTTTGCCGCGGTTCGTTCCCAGGGCCAAAAGGTGGTTTTCCGAAGCGGAAACCGCGAAGCCGCGCTTGACGGTCTCGAGGGCCTCGCTTCCGAAGCCGACTTCCTGCTTGGCCACAACATACTAAGATTTGATCTTCCACACCTCGGAGCCGTAAGGCCACGTTTCGCGCAGTTAGCAGCAAAGCCAATTGATACACTTTGGCTAAATCCCCTGGCCTTTCCGCGCAATCCATATCACCGTTTGGTCAAGCACCATCACGACGGGCGGTTGCAAGCAGGACATGTTAACGATCCGGAGCTGGATGCGCGCCTCGTCTTCGAGGTGCTGGCCAACCAGCTCGCAGCCTTTGCAACCTTGGCGCAGGAGACGCCTGCCGCTCTTATCGCCTACCACTACCTGACCACCTGCATGCCGGGGAGTGACGGGTTCGATGCCTTGTTTGCCAGCTTGCGCAGAGCGCCTAGGCCTGGAGCGGAACAGGCCACGAAGGCGATGATGGAGCTGCTCGATGGTCACGCCTGCCCTTGGCGGATTCAGCAAACACTGAGCCGTCTGTCCTCAGCACAGCTCGGGTGGCCGATGGCATATGCACTCTCGTGGTTTCGGTCGCAGGCGGGGATTCCGTTATGCCGCCTTGGGTGCGGGCGCAATTCCGTGAGGCATCGCTGATCGTTCGGCATCTCCGCGATCGCGCGTGCGACGACCCAGGCTGCCACTGGTGCCGGGAAAAGAACGACCCGAGGAAAGCGCTCTCGCGCTGGTTTGGCTTTGACAGCTTTCGACCGGAGCCAAAGGACGATGCCGGGCGCCCCTTGCAGGAACGCATTGTTGCAGAGGCCATGGAGGGTAAATCCGTTCTCGGTATCCTTCCTACTGGAACTGGGAAGTCTGTCTGCTACCAAATTCCCGCGTTGGCGCGCTTCGACAAGATCGGCGCGCTTTCTGTTGTCATTTCGCCTCTCGTCGCACTGATGGCCGATCAAGTTCAAGGTCTCGCGCGGCACGGAATCAGCGGCTGCGTTACGATCAACGGGCTTCTCTCAATGCCGGAACGCCATGCTGCGCTGGATCAGGTGCGGCTGGGCGATGCTGCGATGCTGCTAATCTCGCCCGAGCAGCTCCGTAGCCCCTCGGTGCGGTCGGTCCTCTCGCAGCGGGAGATCGGATATTGGATCCTGGATGAAGCCCACTGCGTCTCAAAGTGGGGACATGATTTCCGACCCGACTACCGCTACATCTCGCGCTTTATCCGTGAATACTCCGGCGATCAGGAGCCCGCGCCAGTGGTTTGCCTGACTGCGACGGCCAAGCCGGAAGTCGTGCGTGATATCCGCGATCACTTCCAGTCTCGCCTTGGCGTGGAACTGCTCCTTCTCGACGGCGGAGCAACCCGTGAGAACCTTACCTTCGAAGTTCAAGAGACCCATCGTAACCGCAAGCTAGCCGATATTCTCGATACGATCGAACGCGCCCTTCCACGCGATGGTGCTTCGGGTGCGGTTGTTTATTGTGCAACGCGATCTGCGACCGAGCGTATCGCGGATTTCCTACAGCAGCAGGGATTGGCCGCCGACTTCTTTCACGCCGGCTTGACGCCCGAACGCAAGCAGGAAGTGCAGGAGCGTTTCCGTGTCGGTGAGCTGCGGGTCATTGCAGCGACCAACGCCTTCGGCATGGGGATCGACAAGCCCGATATCAGGCTCGTGGTGCATGGTGATATTCCGGGTTCGCTCGAAAACTATCTGCAGGAAGCAGGAAGGGCCGGGCGTGACCGCGATCCCGCGATCTGCGTGCTTCTGTTCAATACCGAGGATGTCGAGCGGCAATTCTCCCTTAACGCCCGCTCGCGTCTGGCCCGGCATGAGATAGGCGCAATCTTAAAAGCTCTCCGACGGCTCGATACCCGGGGAAAATCTAGCGGCGAGGTCGTCGCCACGCCAGGCGAAATAGTGCGGGAAGAGACAGCACACGAATTTGAACGCGACAGCGCAACTGATGACACGCGGGTGAAAACTGCTGTTGCCTGGCTCGAAGAGTCGACACTGCTGACTCGGGAAGAGAACCGGGTGCAGGTCTTTCCTTCCTCCCTGCGAATCCGCACCATGGAAGAGGCCGAGGCGATCCTGTCGAAGGCCGAGCTCGTCGGAAGCCGGCGCAAGCAACTTCTGGACCTAGTACGGCATCTAATGACAGCCTCTCCCGATGCGGGGGTCTCGACCGACGAGCTTTCCGGAGCCAGCGGTCTGACAGGCGGGGCACTTCGGAAGGCTTTGTCCGATCTCGAGACGCTTGGTATCGCGACCGACGACACGGCCATTACAATCTTTATTCATGTCGGGGTCGAGGGCGCATCAAAACAGCGCTTCCAAATCGCTACGGCCCTGGAAACCGCGTTGATCGCAGCGATGCGTGAAGCGTCGCCCGATGCAGAGGGTGGCGAAGCGCAACCCTTACTTCTCGCAGCAACCTGTCAAATTCTACGCGATCAGGGCCATGTCGGGGCGCGCCCGGACCTGATTGAGGCGCATCTGCGGAGTTTGGCGCAGGATGGGCGCGATGAGGAAGGCGGGCGCGGCAACATCCATCTGCGCAAAGCGAACCGGAACACCTACTTGGTGCGGATGCAGCGGTCCTGGGAAATGGTAAGCCGGACGGCGGAAATCCGGCGTCGCGGTGCAGAGCTTTTGCTCCAGCATCTCGAAGGGTTGGTGGCGAAAGGCACGCGCGGCAAAGATCTCAGGGTTGAGACCACGATGGGCAAGATGCAAGCCGCAATCATGGGGGATGTTTTCCTGAGGGGCTCGGTCCGGGATGCGACCAAGTTGCTCGGCAGGGCACTTATGTGGATGCACGAACAAGGCGTGATCACACTTGGCCGGGGTCTGACGATCTTCCGCCCAGCGATCACCGTCCACCTTCGCCCCGGCGGTGGTCAATTTACTCAAAAGGACTTTTTGCCTCTCGAGGATCATTACAGCGAGCAGACCATCCAGACACATATCATGGCGGCCTATGCAGAGCGCGGCCTAACCTCAACGCAGGACGCCGAGCTGCTCTCGGCGGACTATTTCAAGCTGGATAAGGAAGCCTTCTTGAAGCGCTGGTTGCCAGATCGAGCGGGCGAATTGCGCCGCCAAACGACACCGGAAAGCTGGCGGCAAATCGTGGACGGTCTTGGTAATCCGGTGCAGTCGAAGATCGTCGCCGATGATCGCGAACAGACGAACGTGCTAATCCTTGCAGGACCAGGCTCCGGAAAGACACGAGTGCTGGTGCATCGCGTCGCTTATCTGGTGCGGGTCAAACGCGAAGATCCGCGCGGTATTCTTGTTCTGACCTATAACCGACATGCCGCAGTCGAAATCCGCAAGCGATTAAAGGGGCTGATCGGTGACGACGCGAACAGCGTAACGGTCTCGACCTGTCACGCGCTCGCGATGCGACTGGTTGGAGCAAGTTTTGCAGGCGAAGCCGATACCCCGCATGAGTTCGACAAGATAGTGATGGAGGCCGTCACGCTGCTGAAAGGCGAAGGTCTTCCGAAGGTCGAAGCCGAAGCCCTCCGCGAAACACTAATTCAAGGCTATCGCTGGATCCTAGTCGACGAGTATCAGGATATCGGTCCCGAGGAATACGCCCTGATCGCTGCCGTGGCAGGCAGGTCGCTCGACGACCCTGACCAGCGCCTCAGCCTTTTTGCTGTAGGTGATGACGACCAGAACATCTATGCCTTCGCCGGCGCTTCGATTGAGTTCATCCGACGCTTCGAGGCTGATTACGCTGCCAAACCCAGCTATCTGACCGAGAACTATCGCTCCACAGCGGCGATTATCCATGCAGCCAATCGTGTGATTGCGCCAGCTCCTGACCGGATGAAGACCGGCCATGACATCATGATCAATCGAGATCGGGCTAAGGCACAACAAGGCGGCTCACTAGCGTTATTGGATCCAGTCGCGCACGGCCGGGTTCAGCTTTTGCGCACTGCGCCAGCCCCTGCAGCGCAGGCCATCGCAGCCGTCGATGAACTGATCCGCCTGTCGCAGCTGGTGCCGGACTGGTCCTGGTCAAAGGCGGCGATCATCGCACGAGAATGGCGGCTCCTGGAACCAGTGCGTAGCTATTGTGAGGCGCGTGGTGTGCCGGTGCATCTCGCGAGCGAAGGTATGCCTCCGTTTTGGCGTTTGCGGGAAGTGCGAGAATTCCTCAAATTCCTCAAGGCCGAGCCAACGAAGATGATTGCGGCTGAAGCCATGCAGGATTTTGTCACCAGACAGCCTTCAAATGATTGGTGGGCTCTGATCGCCGAAGGTATCGCGGCACTTGACTCCGAAATCGACGGCAAAGCGGTTCCAGTCATAGACATCATCGAGTTGTTGGCCGAATGGATTCGAGACAATCGTCAAGAGCAGTATGGGTTGATGCTTCTGACCGCGCATCGTGCCAAGGGACTGGAGTTTGATGATCTAGTTATCCTTGACGGCGGTTGGGATCGGAAATCGAAAGAGGAGGACCGCGACGCGCCACGCCGGCTGTTTTACGTCGCTATGACACGGGCGAAGCGCAGCCTGGCGATCGTATCGATGCAGGACCGGCACCCGATATTGCAGGAAGTCGTAGCGACCCTGGTGGAGCGGAGGATCACCTCAGATGAGGCTACACAGTCAGAATGCGGTTTGCAGTATCAAACCGTAGAGCCGCACATGGTGGATCTTTCCTGGGTGGGCAGGCAGGCGGCGAACCATCCGGCCCATCAAGCGCTGGCGCGGATACGAACAGGTGATCCCGTTCAACTGATAGAAATCAACGGACGTTGGGAGATCCGGGTCGGTGGCGGAGTGACTGTCGGACGGATGGCTCAGGGCTACCGTCCGCCTGAAGGGTCGTTCATTAGAGGCGAGGTCGGCGCAATCATCTGTTGGCGCAAGGTCGACAATGCTGAAGAATTTCGCGGCACGCTTCGCCGTGAAGCGTGGGAGGTTGTTCTTCCAGAGCTGGTTTTTCGCCACTGAGGAACTCAGCATGTTTTCGATGTCGAAACAATGGGGCGGCTGGTCATAGTGATTAGCGTGGTGCAGGACACCAAACGGGGAGGCTATGGTAGATTTAGACGGTATTGCGCTGCTGGGTATCGACGTCGGCTTCTCGAGATCGCGACCAACGACGGGTATCGCTTGGAGCAAAGGTGGAGCATTCAAAGCTACAAAGACATACACCGACTGGCAGCGCCGTAGTCAGCACATTCCCTCAGCGACGACATTCGCTGTGATCGCAATCGACGGTCCTCTTGTTCCTCTCGGTTCGGCCGACAGTCTCGAACGTCTCTGTGAGCGAATCTTCATTCGCGGCTCCTTCCAAGTGCGATGCAAGCCGGGCTTGAGCCATCATGGGTATGGACGCGACTTGAGGCGTGCCGCAGCGGAGACGGCGGAGCAGGTCGTGCATCTCGCCGCCCGGAATACTGCAGTGGAAAGGACAATTCGGATTGGTGCCTCGATTGTTGAAGCATTTCCCAACGCATTCTTAGGGGTTCTTTTACCCGAAGCGCGCTTCGCAATGCCGGCGGCGGGCAAGCGCAAGAAGTTCGATTGGCTGTATGATCACGCCGTCGATAGTGGTGTTCTCGAAAATCTGTTTCATACGATCGGATGGCAGAACCTCGAACTGGTAGGCACTGTATTGGCTGAGAGGGATCACGAGAAACGGGCCGCCTGGATCTGCCTCCTTACTGCAGCGTGCCCCGCGGCCGGAAAGTCAGAGGTTGTCGGTGACGAGCTTGGCGGGTGGTTTTGGCTGCCCCCCACAGATCTCTGGGCTCCATGGGCGCGTGACGCCTTGGCCCGCAACACCACAGAGTTGTGGAGAAACACGCATGCCAGCTGAGCCTCAGTCGCCACGCGACGCAGACAACGCTTCGGCAAGCGCTCGTCACGGAACGAAGCGATATCCTGCTGGCCCAAGCCAATCATCGTCCGGTAAGCCAACTCGCCTCTAGGATTATCCCGGCGTCTCAAGATACGTATCGCCTTTGCACTTGCGACGAGCCCTTGCCTCGTCAGTAAGCAGACAAGCGTGCCTGAATATCCTCTCGGTCCGGTCGGCTCAGCGTGCCGCAACCGCAGCTTTCTATCGAAACACGTAAAGGTTTTTTATTAGATATTAGATATACCCTTAAAAGGGGAAAAGTATTCAGCAATGAGGAGTCGCTAAGCGTGATCTTGCGCATTCCGAAGTCTATGCTTCGCAAAGGAATGTTTATTGAATCGGTAGAATGCTCGGACTTGGAGTTCTCCGGCCGACGTTTCTTGTTGGAAACGGATTCCGCTCTGCATTCTATACTCGCCTCGTCGGCGGAAAACGTGTTGGTCAACCGGGTAAAGAGCAGGGTCGATTGTGGGATACCGGTGTTCCGACAGGCGGACGAAGACCTCCAGCCCAAGTCTGTGCAGGAGCTGGACCAGCGCACGCGGATCCAGCACACTGTATCTCAAGTTACCGGGATTCTGCGCGACGGTTTTGAAGATATCAAATTAGGGAAATTCGATATCGATCGATTCGCCCCCGCAGCCAGGCACATAGCCGCCTCCTTAAAGGCCTCGCCCCATCTATTGGTCGAGGTCACGCGGCTGAAGACAAAGGATGAGGGAACTTACGTGCACTCGCTCGCGGTTGGAGGGCTCATGACGGGGCTCGGCCACCTGTCGGGCCTGGAAGAGGAAACGATTAAGGAACTGACCCTAGCCGGCCTCTTACATGATCTTGGCAAGCTGATGATACCAAACGCTATCCTCAACAAGACCGGACAACTGACAGATGCGGAGCGCAAAGCCATACGCAGTCATCCCGAGCGCGGCTACATGCTCCTTAGACAATATCCAGAAGTCTCTGACCTGATTCTTGAAATCTGCCGATTTCACCATGAAGCCCTGGACGGAAGCGGCTATCCGCTTGGCCTTAGAGCCGATCAATTGAGTCTGCCTATTCGTATATGCACTGTGTGCGACGTATTTGACGCCCTTACGAGCGTCCGCCCCTACAAACGCGCATGGAGTAACACGCAGGCGCTGAAGTGGATGTTCGATAGGGGGCACCTCTTCGACAAAAAGCTGATCCTGCGAATGGGCAGCCTGTTTGATTGAATTCAGGCAGTCCCACGTCTTGCCGGGAGCGACTGACGGAATCGCCAGCCACTTTTGGGCTTCGAGCCTACCGTCGAACAACTTGCGGCCGGGCTGTTGCCGGGCCGGCGCACCTGTTCTTCCCAGCGTCCCCTGAGCTTTCTGATCGACCTGTGATCTCCAACAGCTGTTGTCGATCAGGCATGTCCTTCGGCGGTGCCAAGGATTATCCCGGCATGGGCCCTGCCCGTCACGATAATCGATGCGCTTTTCGAGGTGGCTCGCGCGGGAGCCGATCAGGATGGACTGCGTCGTTGGCTAGACCGCGTCGGATGGGTTTCGCGCCCGACAATAGCCGCCCAGCGACATACAAACTGGTGCAATATATCTTTAAATGCTAATAAAAGTAGATTGGAAATTCTGACAACCAAGTCGCGCGGCGAACTCCGAGAAGCGCAAATCGTTTGCAGCCCTTCACCAAGCCGTCGAGTAGACGGCTCGGAGAGAAAGGCACTCATCAACGATATCTTGGGGAGGGGCACCAATGGCCAGCAATCTTGTTTCCTATGTCATGCAGATGCTGACGCCTGATGTGATCGGGCGTATCGCGGCAGCTCTGGGGCTCGATAGCGGCAAGGTGCAGAGCGCTGTGGGTGCTGCCGTGCCGGCAGTTCTAGCAGGGCTTGGGAGTATTGCCGCACAACCAGGTGGGGCGCAGAAGATCGCCGACGCGGCCAAACAGCAGAGCGGATCGCTTGGTAATCTCGCTGGAATGCTCGCAGCGGGCGGCCCGGAATCGCTTGCCCAGAGCGGCTCGCAAATCATTTCGTCGGTGTTCGGCTCCAAAGATGGCGGAGCGCTTGCGAATGCCATAGGCAAGATTTCTGGTCTGGATCAGAATGCAAGCAGGTCGTTGCTTGGAACGCTGGCGCCGCCTGTCATGGGAGGCCTCGCCCAGCACAGCGGCGGCGATCTCAGCGCCAACGGCATCGCCGGATTGCTCGCGAGCCAGAAGGACAATATTGCCGCTGCATTGCCGTCGGGGATGAGCGAACTACTCGGCGGCGCTGGCCTGCTCGGGTCGCTCGGCGCTACGACGCGAGCGACTACAGCGGCCGCCGGCCAAACAGCACGCAGCGCAGCCTCGTCCGTTTCCTCCATCAGCGGCGCCGGGCAAGGCGCGGCCACGACCGCACCGCCCACATCGCGCAACTGGCTCTATTTGCTGGTTGCCGCCTTGGTTATTGCAGGCGTGCTTTTCTATCTGTTCGGCCGGCAGAGCCAGCCAGTTACTCCCCAGGTCGCCACGGGCGAGCAGAGCTTGACGGTCGGCGGAATCGACGTCGGCAAGCAGGTCAAGGACAGCCTTGCCAGCCTTCAAACGACGGTCACCGGAATAACCGACGCAGCCTCAGCCAACGCCGCCTTGCCAAAGCTGCAAGATGCAGGGAACCAACTCGACAAGGTCAGCGCCGTGCTGGGACAGCTTTCTGCTGGCCAGCGGGCCGCGCTTCCGGCACTGGTAAGCCCCCTGATACCGACGCTCAACGGATTGTTTGACAAGGTCTTGGCGATCCCTGGGGTCTCCGAGATCCTGAAGCCCACCATCGACACATTGAAGACGAAGCTCGCCGCCCTGTCCGCGTGACAGCTGCGAGATCGCCGGCAATTGTACCGACGAAAACCAATGAGCAAGGAGTGGCAGCCATGGCTGACAAATCGACGTTCACCACAGACGAGTGGAAGACCCTTCTGCAGAGCGTGATGATGGCCGGCATCGCGGTGACTGCGGCGGAGCCGAGCGGTCTCTGGGGCACACTCAAGGAGAGCCTTGCAAGTAGTAGCGCGCTCTTGCAAGCCAAGACCGGCGACGCAAATCCACTGATCTTAGCGCTCGTCGGCGATTTCGAAACTTCGGAAGGACGCGATGCCGCGCGAGACGGATTGCAGGCGAAGCTCAAAGGCGCCAAACCCGACGAAATGAAGACCAAGTGCATCGAGGTGCTCAAGCAGGCCAGAGCGATCATCGAGGCCAAGGCTCCGGGCGATGCGGCGGCCGTCAAGGCCTGGCTATACCAGATCAGCCAGCGAGTGGCGGAGGCTTCCAAGGAGGGTGGCTTCATGGGCATAGGCGGCGTCGCCGTCAGCGACGCCGAGAAGGCGACACTTGCGGAGATATCGGCAGCGCTTCAAACGGGCTAGGCGTCGCCTGCTACGCGCGATTGACGTGTGGGCGCTTTTTATTAGAAAGCTGGACAGAGGTGCTCACTGCTCGATACTTCTGTGCAGCGGTTAGAGCACGTCCGTATAGGAAGACTTCGATCGCTTCGTTGCGATAGTGTCCTCCAGAGCCGTCACCGCTTCCCTCTTGGTCGGCTTCGTATCGCAGCACTTCATCCGCGTGCTGACGGTGCCCTCCATACGTGAGGACACAACGGCTTCTTGATTGCGGAGTGGCGCAAGCAAGATCTCACTATTGTGCATTCCCTTGAGCATTTGATCGTAGCGAGCCAGTGCCGCCGATGCCGAGGCAATTGGCATGATCAAACGGCCAGCGTCGATTCCGTGCGGAGGGAATTGATCATAGTGATATTCCACTACTCAAGGGGCGTTGAGTGCTATGCGTTACAGCCAAATGCCTTTTGAGCGCCGAAAAACATAGTTCTTGAGAGAAGACCGATCTTGGCTTCCATCCATGAGATACAAACAGATTTCTCTGCCAAAATTAAGCAAAAGTGGAACTCAAGCTTGAAAAACGTTGGCAGTGCAGGCTGGAACCGCTTCTTTCGTATCCGGCGCCCGATAGGTTTCGACCTTCGCTACCAGTCCAATCTTAAAACAATGAAATCAAATACGTTTTATGGCGGAGAGGGTGGGATTTGAACCCACGATACCCTTGCAGGTATGCCGTATTTCGAGTGCGTTGAAATTCGCCTTTGGGTCAGACCCGAAGGAGTTTCCGTTACGCCGTTATCTCAATGTTGACTCCGGCACAAAAGAGAACATAATAGGAACATCCAAACATTAGAAGAGGATCACGGCCATGTCACACATGCCGGCCGGACAGCCGCGCGCTGAGCAAATTGCGGGAACCTACCGGACGCTACCAAGGAGGGCGACGATGGCCGAGGTTCACCCCCTTCTGATGGCAATCATAATCATGATGCCGAACCATCAAGATTGGGGCCTCTATTCGGCTGACGTCTACGACATGGCTTCCGGTGGCCCGCTCGGCTACTTCGACATCGCGTTTGACCCACCCACACATCGCGCCTGCGGGTACTATAGTGCCGTCGGCTCCTCGGTTGTGATGCGCTCACCGTGCTGGTTCCAATGTCCTGGAGACATCAACGACGCCATGCGGGCCTTTCATGCTCTGCTTAGGCAAGCTGGTCATGTCCACTGAGAAGCAACTGGAGGTGGATTTCGAGGTCGAAGCCGCGCTCGCGTTCGATGACGAAGATGCCAATGTAACCATCGTCACGCTCCACGGGGAGATGACGAGCCGGGCATGACCCGCAGCTGGGAACCCAAGTTCGACCGGGAGCTTTGATGCACTCGACAGGACTAGACAATAAGCAAAGCCGAGCTTCGAGATGGCGTGATGGTCGCGCGGCAATCTCGCCCGATCGATCCCGCTCCCGCTTTATGTGTTTTGCGCAACAAGCGGTCGTCGGTTCTCCTGCGTTTGCATCCGTTGTTACATTGGCATTTCCTTTCTGAACCGTCGCTTTTGCTTGTTCCTCCCCGTTACCCGTCGTGGCAGGTTGGTTTCTGGACACCACTCTAATGCGGGCTGTGCAATCAGGGGGCCTGCATAGCTTTCAATTTACCCCGCCGGTGTCGGCTCGCACGCAAGGCCATGTAGCGCGCACAGCCATCGTTAGGATAGATAAGGTGCTTGACCCTTTTAACTCCCCGAGGTCCAATGTCTGAAGTCGACTGGTTGAGCCATCTCCTACAAATCATCACGGTGACAGGTCAGCTCGAGGTCCGCTGTGCCTACGGTGCGCCATGGCGCGTGGCCTGGAGCCGGGAACGAAATCCCCTATCACATCATCGTCAAGGGTCGAGCCGTTTTCGAGGATCCCGAGACGAGAACAGCGAGGGAGCTGGTGAGCGGAGATATTGTGCTGCTACCTCACGGTGCGGCGCATGTGCTGCACGACGGTAGCGGGCAAACACCGATCCCCACTCAACAGCACCAAGGGGCCGCCGGTTGGATGCTGAGCGAAAATGACAGTCAGGGAGAGCGGCTCGATCTGTTGTGTGGCCGATTCTTCATTGCTGCGCCCCATGATAGATTGGTCCGCAACTACCTGCCCACAAATCTCGTGACGCGGGCCATGGACGGCGATGGAGATAGTGGTTCCGCCTCCAACCAACTGGCCAGTCTAGTGGGGCTAATGCGAATGGAATCGGCCGGCGACCGAGCAGGAGGGCGCGCGGTTCTCAATGCGCTTTCTTCGGCCCTGTTTACACTCGTGCTTCGCGCCGCGAGTGAGTCCGAGAAAGCGCCCGAAGGTCTGTTGGCCCTAGCCGGCCATCCGCGGCTGGCTCCAGCCATCGCTGCCATGCTCGCCGACCCGGCCCAAGCTTGGAAACTCCCAGATCTCGCAGACTTGTGCGGCATGTCACGCGCTACATTTATGCGACACTTTCAGGACAGGCTGGGTTGTTCGGCCCTAGATCTACTGACTGATCTGCGTATGAGCCTTGCGGCCAACGAGCAGCACCGAGGCCGTGGCCGAAACGGTCGGCTATCAATCCGTTTCGGCATTCCAGCGTGTCTTGCCGAGAGAATGGGGATGACGCCCGGGGAATGGCGCAGACAGGCGCACGGCGGCGAGACAGGCCAGGCGTAGGAAAGACCCGCGTAATTGATCCTTTCGAGCATCATATTGAGATAATTCAGTCTCGTTATTCTCAAATTGGTCGGTAGATTGGGCTCCGTAATCACTTGATGAGGGAGCAACCCAATGAACTACATCAGCAACGCAGCCAACCAACCGACGCCGACGAATGCCCAGAAGCGGTGATAACCGAATTCCTCGACCGCAATGGCCAGCTTGACGGCCGCCACAAGCGCATCCGCCGCGGTCGCACCAGCTTCGACCGGGGCCTTGTCCAGCAAGCTGAGAAGATAGGTCATCACATCGGCTCACAAATAAGTAGATATTTAGCTCGATAGGAAACCGCTTTCTCTTTGGAGTTGAAAGAAAGGAAAAAAGCACCGTGCGGCTGAGGTGGGATGACGCTACCGTCCGGCAGGTATGAACGATCTTGATTATGGAGTGAATTCGATGCCCGAAGCCTTGGAGAATGTAAGGGTAACGCTGGCATCAAGACCCAAAGGGCTGCCGTCGCCTGAGAACTTCCGAACCGAGCGCGGCCCCCTGCCGACGGCCGCAGAAGGTGAGGTCCTTCTGCAGGTTCTTTATCTATCACTCGATCCCTATATGCGCGGACGCATGGATGACGCGAAATCTTATGCTCCGCCCGTTGCTATCGGCGGCGTCATGGAAGGCGGCACGGTTGCCCGCGTCATCGGCAGCCGCAACAGCAATTTTGCGCCGGGCGACATCGTCCTGTCCCATTCGGGCTGGCAGACCTACGCTACATCGAGCGGCGACGGGCTGAGAAGGCTTGACGCCACGCAGGCACCCCTGACCGCGGCGCTCGGCGTGCTCGGCATGCCAGGCTTCACCGCCTATGCCGGACTTCGCAGTATCGGCAGGCCAAAGCCCGGCGAGACCGTTGTTGTCGCCGCAGCAAGCGGCGCCGTCGGATCGGTTGTCGGCCAGATTGCGAAAATTGAAGGTGCAAGGGCTGTCGGCATTGCCGGCGGCCCTGAGAAATGCGCATTCGTCCGCGACGAACTAGGCTTCGATGTTGCAATCGATCACCGCGCCAAGGATTTCAACGCCCAACTCGCGTTAGCCTGCCCCGATGGGATTGACGTCTATTTCGAGAATGTCGGCGGCCCCGTTGCCGAAGCGGTCTTTCCGCTTCTCAATGATTTCGCACGCATACCCGTCTGTGGCCTGATTGCCCACTATAACAACGAACCGGCGGAAGGCGTCGATCGCCTCCCCGGCTTCATGCGAGCCGTGCTTCGCAAGAGCCTGACGGTGCGTGGCTTCATTCAGCGCGAATTCGCGGACCAGCGGCCCGATTTTCTGAGCCAGGCGTCGGCATGGCTGGCCGACGGCCGCCTGAAATTCCGCGAGGACATCGTCGATGGCCTGGAGAATGCCCCCGTGGCCTTCATCGGCCTGCTGCAGGGCAAGAATTTCGGGAAGCTGATTGTACGTGTCAGCGAATAACATCAAAAGTTGAGATGCCCCCTTCATTGTCACCGGCTGTTGCCGAAAGGATGGCCAAAAGGAGGAGCTTCCTCTATTGTGTTGGGCGTCGCCACTACCTTTGCATTGACCTGAAACATCGCTCTCGTTGCAAAAAGGGCCCCGGCAGCCAACACCATCGTACAATAGACCCTATTTCATAATCGGCGCATCCTGGTTGCGGGGGCGGCAGTCGCTGGCAATATTCCGCGGCGGGCAGCGTCGAAAGATCCGGAGCCCAGGCGCGAGACAGGAACCAGAACTGTGATCGCAAATGGCACAGCATGCTCATGTAATTCGCTTCGCCGGCTCGGAATTGGGCCACAGCCGCCATGTCTGCGCCTTCTTCAACAGCGAGGATGAGGCCTACAAGGTGCTTATACCGTTCATCGTCGATGGGTTCATATGCGGGCATAAGGCCGTTCATCTGATCAATCCCGGCCAGCGGCCCGCACACCTCGACAGGCTCCGCTGTGAAGGGATCGACACCGAAGAAGCGGAGGCCGTCGGTCAGCTCGACATTCGAACGAATGCCGATGTCTATCTCAGCGATGGTCGCTTCGATTCCGACAGAATGCTTGCGGTCTTCGAGAAGCTGGCGAGCGGTCACTCGGACAACGGCTATCCGCTAAGCCGGATCATATGCCAGATGGACTGGGCCGGCGACGGGCGATCCGATATTGCGGATCTGATATCCTTCGAAGCGCGCGTGAACGACGTCTGGAGCCAGCACGACGACGTTGTCATTTGCATTTATGATCTTGCAAAGTTTGGCGGCGAAACTGTCGTCGATGTTCTCCGCACGCATCCGATGGTTGTCGTCGGCGGCGTCCTCCAGGAGAATCCATTCTATGTCGCCCCGGCGCAGTTCCTGGAAGAATTGCGGGAGCGGCGTGCGAGGAGGAGCGAGGCTCGCGACCGCGGTGAGAACCATGGCTGATCTCGCCAAGAGTGCCGCACCACGTGATGATTGGCGTCGCCGATGCATGAGCGACCTGATCACGCTCGTTGCCTTGCCAGCGATGTGGTCGGGTGGCGATCTTTTTCAGATCGGCAATATCCTCCTGGACGCCCTCCAGGCGATGCTGGATGTCGACCTGCTCTATCTTCGGCTGATGCTGCCAGATGACCCAGCACTCGTGGAACTGGCCAGACTGCCGACTTCCGATGTCGCTATCAACGCTCAGGAGGTTGGCGCGTCCCTCGATTCCGCACTTGGACCTCTTTCGGCCTGGCCGGCTTCCGCCAACCTGTCGCTCGGGCGAGGTCTGATGGTCATTGCGCATGCGCAGGTGGGATTGGGAGGTGCTGCCGGCGTTCTGGTCGCGGGGTGCCACGGCAGGCTTCTGTCGCAAGAGGAGCGCCTTGTACTCAACGTCGGCGCCAATCAGGCCGCACTTGCGGTCAATGAGGCGGCGCGGCATGTCGGTCAGGCAAAATTGGCAGCAATGCTTGAGAAGCGAATCGCCGAGCGGACGATGGAGCTCGCCACTGCCAACGTGGCCCTGAAGAAGGAAATCGCCGAACGTGAGCAGACGGAGGAAGCGCTCCGCAAAAGCGAACGCACTGCTCGCCGTCTTGTCGACAGCATGCCGGGTATGGTCGCGATCCTTTCCAGTGAGGGAGTAGTCGAGGCCGTGAACGCACAGCTCACCCGATACTGCGGCGTTAGTCTTGAAGAGTTTCGAAACTGGCAACATGCTGACATCATACATCTCGACGATCGGCCGACAGCGATAAGGATCTTCAACGAGGCAATCTCAGCCGAACAGAATTTTGATCTGGAGGTGCGCGTAAAGGGTAGTGCCGGGGACTATCGATGGTTCCAGGTTCATGGCGTTCCCTTCCCGGACCCCTCAACCGCGCCATGGTACGTGTTCCTGACGGATATCGATGATCGGAGGCGTGCCGAGGCCGCCAGGGCGGCCAACGAGCAGAAACTCCAGGAGATCGTAGACGCCATTCCCGTCATGGCCTGGGCCGCAGCACCGAGCGGAGAGGTGGAATATCTGAACGAACCCTGGCTTGAGTTTGCCGGGATCGCGGCAGATGAGGCCGACCACTGGTGGGCAGCTGTTCACCCGGACGATGTCGCCGGCCTTCTCGAGACGTGGGAGGAGGTGCTGCACGCGGGCGTTCCCGGCGAAGCAGAGGCCCGCATCCGCCGTCGCGATGGCGAATACAGGTGGTTCCTGATCCGGTCCAACCCGGTCTTCGCCAAAGATGGGTCGGTGGCACGATGGTATGGAACGAATACCGACATCGACGACAGGAAGAAGGCCGAGGACAAGCTTCGTCACAGCGAAATGCTGCTGGCGGAAGGCGAGCGGATGAGCCACACCGGTACCTTCTGCTGGCAGCTAGCAACCGATGACGTCATTTTCTCCGACGAACTCAGCCGCATCTTCGGCTTCGAGAAGGACGCCGTCATCACCATGGAAGCGGTGGCGACGCGGGTTCACCCTGACGACAGAGAGGTTCTCGCACGCCGGCGCGACGAAATTCGCGCTGGCGCTTACAATCCCGAGTATGAGGCCAGGATCATTTCGGGCGACGGGTCCGTCCGCTATCTAAGGGTCGTTGCGCGCAGTCTCGAGTATCCCGATGGCCATGTGGAATGCATCGGCGCCGGCCAGGACATCACGGAGCGACGTCTTGCCGAAGAAGCCCGCGACCGATTCAGGGCCGAACTTTCGCAGATCACACGGGTGATGAGCCTCGGAATGATGACGGCCTCGATAGCCCACGAAGTGAACCAGCCGCTTTCGGGGATCATCACGAATGCCGGCACGTCTCTTCGAATGCTCGCCGCGACACCACCGAATGTCGAGGGCGCTCTGGAAGCGGCACGCCGGACGATCAGGGATGGACAGCGCGCATCCGAAGTGGTCGGGAAGGTCCGGGCACTGTTCAGGAAGCAGCCCGCAACGCTCGAACCGCTTGACCTCAATGATGCCGCACGCGAGGTTGTTGGCTTGATCGGGAGCGACCTGCAAAGGAACAGGATCGCACTGCGGTTGGACCTTTCAGATCAACTGCCGGGGGTAGATGGGGACCGGGTTCAGCTTCAGCAGGTCATCATGAACCTGTTCCGCAACGCGATCGACGCAATCGGCGAGCTCGCGCACCAGCCTCGGGAAATCGCTTTGCGAACGGCGATCACAACAGAGGGGCTGGTCGAGCTCGCGGTCCGGGACACAGGTTCGGGTATCGCGACTGATATCGAACAGCTCTTCACGGCATTCCACACGACCAAGAGCGACGGCATGGGCATCGGCCTGTCGGTCAGCCGCTCGATCGTCGAAGCGCACAACGGTCAAATGTACGCGTCATCCAACGAAAAAGCGGGAGCGACCTTCGGCTTCCGACTTCCCTCGAATTCGGCGCCACAAATCCAGGCGACGGGCCTTGGTCAAGCGAGGACGCGGCGATGAAGAAGGAGCCAGTCGTTTGCATTCTTGACGAGGATGTTTCGATACGGGAACCACCGCTCGATCTGATCCGGTCGCACGGATTTGATGTCGATTCATTCTTGGAGATGAAGCACACCGATTGCATGAACCTCGGCGTCGGAACGCGGGCGGCCCGCACCGCAGGCTCACACGCAATGGGCGGGTTTTACCGGCCATGCTCAGTACAGCAAGGCGGCGAAGGGATGCTCCGACTGCTCCTTGCCGAGGGCGGTCGAATGTCTCGGCGCGCGTTTTGACGGTTCTGAGCGAAGTCAGAAGGAGAAAGCTATGTACAGTACCATCGCGGCCGCACATCAGCGGGCAAAGACGCAGATCCAGGCTCTGGAGAGATCCGTTGTGTTTATCGTCGATGACGATGTGTCCGTCCGGGAATCCCTGGAACTTCTCATCGCATCCGCAGGATGGCAGCCGCTGCTTTTCGCTTCCGCGAAGGACTTCCTTTCACATGCGCGACCCGCTGGGCCGAGCTGCCTCGTGCTTGATGTCAACATGCCGGGCTTGAATGGTCTCGACCTTCAGAGCCTTTTGACCGCGGATGGAAGGAGGATACCGATCATCTTCGTAACCGGCTTCGGCGACGTGCCGACCACTGTGCGCGCAATGAAGGCCGGCGCATTCGAATTCCTGACCAAGCCAATCGACACCGCTGCGCTATTGCAGGCCATAAGAAGTGCCATGGAACGCAGTGCAGCACTCACGCGCGAAGATAGCGAGCTGGCCGCCCTTCGATCCTGCTATCAAATGCTGAGCCCCCGGGAGCGCGAGGTCATGTTCTTCGTCGTCCACGGCCTCCTGAACAAGCAGGTGGCTTTCGAACTTGGGATCAGCGAAATAACCGTTAAGGCGCATCGCGGTCAGTTGATGCGCAAAATGAATGCTCGTTCTCTGCCCGAGCTTGTCACCATGTTTGCGCGCCTCCGGCTCGGCGATCAGGTAGTCATGCATTGAGGACCACGGCAAAGGTTTATCCTTCGCGCCAGACCAACATCCGATATATCGGAGACACCTTGGCACAATAGCCTGAGGTCCCATTTCGGGAGATGCTTCCATGGGAGCAAGGATTGAAGCCTCGGTGCGTCCCAGGGGATCGGTGCCGGACTGGTGAAGGCATTTCTCGACAAGGGCTGGAACGTCGTCGGGACATTAAGGCGCGTCAGCAAGCCAGGTAATCCGATCGGTCAACCCGTCTCGAGCTCGTCGACGGCGATGTCAGCGATCCGGCGACGGCCGAGCTGGTAGCTGGCTGGGCTGTGGATCGGTTCGGTTCCATCGACGCTCTCGCCAATAACGCAGGGATATTCACGAAGATGTTCTCCCCACCATGCGGCCTCCCGAAATCGGTCCTGTACCACATCGCTGGCGGTATAGCGTGTCTGATAGCCACGCCGGGGACTGTTCCTGAATCGTGCAAACGACAAGAAGGGCCAGCGGACCGATACCTTGGTACAATGTACTGGAGGTTGAACAACTCCTAGATTCAATCGTGTTCCGGCGGTGGTTCCGACCGGTTGACAGATATACCGTGTGGTGGCCGCAACGGAGTTGGCCATGGAAAACGTTCGTCCATTGGTTTCGGTCGTTGACGATGATGTGTCGGTTCGCGAGTCCCTGCCCGCGCTTATTCAATCATTTGGCCTCGACAGCATCGCCTTCGCGTCGGCGGAGGAGTTTCTCGCTTCGGGCGCCCTTGCGACGACGAGCTGCCTGCTTCTCGACGTCGTTATGACGGGGATGTCTGGGACGGATCTGCAGTGCGAGCTCCTACGTCGCAACAGCCCGGTCCCCATCGTCTTTATAACCGCGAACCATGACGAGAACCAGCGGTCAAGGCTCCTTGCAAAAGGCGCATCCGATTGTCTTTTCAAACCTTTCTTCGACGACGCCCTCGAAAAGGCCGTCCTTCGAGCACTCGCAGAACGCAGCGGATGACGCGCCGGGCTTGACATCACGGATGTTCACCACCGGCCCCAGACGCGATCCCGTGGCGTCTGGGGCGTCGTCGTCAAAAGCGCCTGTCCACCGTTCTTCGGTGGCATACCACCTCGACGATCAGGGCTCGGAGCCCCAGACAGCCGCGGTCAACTGCGGCTGAAGGTGTGATCGCCTCGATGCCCCGGCAGGCGAGCGGTGATCTCCTCGTCGGTCCAGCCGTTGTCACGAAGCACGACGACGCCTTCACCGTCGCCTTGCTAACCGCACTGGTTGCACTCTGTCGGGTCGCCGAAAACCGGTGAGCTAATCGTCAGCCAGAGTTTGTGCGATGGATCTGCCATAGGGAAAGAACATATCCTTACGCCCTTCCTGCCAAGCGGACCGCAACTCCGGTTGCGTGATGTCCCAGTCGGGCCAGGATTTCTTGCAGACCTCGCGCAGATCCTGGCGAAGTTCCTCAACTGTCGGGCGGCCAAAGAACCAATAGCCATTGTAGAGTTTGTAGACGACCAGACCGGGTTCGAGGACAATGACATGGGGGATCATCGGATTATGAACCGGGTCCGTGTATTCCGCGATTTCAAGATCCTGCTGGATCGTCCGTCTCGGATCCGACAGAAATGGCCAATGCGCCCCGACGCCGCTGCGGAACTCGTGTGCTTCGGCAATGGTGTCGGTGCTGATCGTCACCAGCCTGCAATACCCGACCTCCATTTCTCGATAGAGCTGCAGCAACCCCTCATGCTGACGTCGATCCTTGGGACAGAAGCTGCCTCGGCTGAGAACCAGCACCATGGGATAGATGGCCTGCAACTCCGAGAGTTTTCGACGCTTGCCGGTGTGATCGCTGAGTTCGTAGTCTGGAAAAACCGCTCCCGAAACGATGTCTGATCTCATGTCCAATTCCTTCGTTTGTGCGACCCCTGGCCGCTATAGGTCTATGACGAGGTCACCTGCCGGTTGCGAGCAGCAAAGCAGCAGATTGCCATCCGCAGCTCCATCGATCGGGTTCGGTTGATAGGTAACCAAGCCCGAGATCAATCCGGTCTCGCAGGTGTGGCAGACGCCGGTCCGGCAGGACCAGCGAGCCGGCACATCGCATGCCTCAGCCAAGTCGAGCAGGCTGTGCATGCTCGGGTTCCAACGCACGGCCAATCCGCTGCGAGCGAACGAGACCAATCCTCCGGAGCCGGGCTCGCCAGCCGGCTGATGCGGTGGCTGTCGCGGCGAAGTTGCGATTCCTGGCGTTATGGATGAACCGGAGCCAAACATCTCGGTGTGGATGCGATGGCGCGCAACTCCGACGCCAGCAAGTCCTTCCGTGAGGTCGCTCATGAACTTCGCAGGTCCGCAGAGGTAGAAATCGCTCTCGATCGGAAGGCCAAGCGTCTTGAGGATTGCCGTGTCCAGGTGGCCTGTCGAGTCATAGTCAGTGCCCTGTCGGTCGCCTGGCGCGGGCGCGCTGTAGCAGGTGTGGCCATGGGCATTCGGGAGCGATCGAAGGAGCTCGCGTACTTCCTGTGCAAATGGATGCTCCAGGCTGCTGCGCGTTCCATAGAGCCACCAGATCTCCCGCGAAGACTTCTCAGCCGCGAGAGCATGAAGCATGCCGAGAACTGGCGTCATCCCTATCCCCGCGCTCAGGAATGCCACAGGTCCGTCGCCGCGGATCAATGTGAAGCTGCCGCGCGGCGCGCTCACCTCCACGAGATCACCCTCGTTCAGTTCTTCGCTTACGAATCTGCCGGCAGCACCGTGCGGCTCCCGCTTGATGGTTACCCTGAAACACTGGCCGTCCGCGCGGCCTGACAGTGAATAGCTTCGAAGTAGGAGCGGAGCCGAGCGTGGCTGCAGCCGGAGCACGATGAATTGCCCTGGCAGGTAATTCTCCAGCAACCTCCCGTCCAACGGCTGGAGTTCAAGCGAGGTGACGTGATTAACCACCGGCGTCTTGCGAACAACGCGGAACTCGCGGAAGCCACCCCACGCCGGGCGCGTCTCGATCACGCCCGTCAGGCCAGCATTTCCCGTCACCTTCGCGCCCTCGGCCGATTGTGTGAGCAAAGCCTGGAACGAATGGCGCCAACCATCGCTCAACGCCGGATTGCGCAGCGCCCGTTCCAATCGGTCGCGGCGATGGCCAGGCTTGTAGAGCAGCGCGTTGATCTCCGAGACGCTCATGCCGCCCTCTCCGGATGCGTTCTTGATGATAGCGTCGTCCGCTTGGACATACCCCTCCTCAAGAACGCGAAAATAGAAGCCCGGTCTGTCATGCAACACCAACAGAGCCGCCATTTCGGGCACGTCCATGCGAATGCCGAGCCGATAACACGTGACACGGGGCTGCGTCACCTCGAACAGCGCCCCACCGATGCGATAGCGGTCACCGATGCAGACCTCGGCGTCGGCAAGCCCGTCCACCGTAAAGTTTTCTCCGAACTGCCCATAGACAAAGTCGCTTCGGCCCAAGTGCCTTTCCCAGTACCGGTAGGAGTCTATCTGGTAGACGAACACCGCGCGTTGCTTGCCACCATGTCCGGCCCGGTCCGCCTGCCCATCGCCGTCGATGTTCAATGTCCGCGCCATGCGTGGACCCTCGACCGAGCTCTTCCAAATCGCCGTCTTGACGATCCTGTTTTGCCATTCGACGTCGCGGGGCAACCCGACGTTGACGGAAAGAAGGCGAGCCATAAGACATACTCCCCATGCCAATGCCGCTTGGTCGAGGATCCAAGGCTTCTGATCCGCAAGCGGACATGTTACCCGGTCCCGTGACAAGAAAACATCCGAACGGACACGCATTCCATTATACGAAGGTGTGGCCGATACCTTGGTTGAATGGCGGGTCGATGACGGGCCTGCTTTCATGGCGGGTCGGCGCCGCCCGGTCATCAATAGACGAATACCTGGGCAAGCGTATTTTCATAGGGCTAAAGCAATGTCCGATACTTGAAGCAGTATGCAAAAACGGACAAACTGGACCCATACGCTGCCAGACGCACCCTTCGGACTTGAGCTCAATCAAAATCGCGGGTGTGCTGCCGCGGCGGCTACCGACACCATGATCGCCGAACCCCCAGTACATTACAATCATACGGAAGTATCGAAGCAGACCCCTCCGCTTGGGTGTCGAATGCGCCCAAACCCATGTGGATCCCGCATCTAGTGCAGTTTAGGAATGTCGAGAGTGGACTGATCCCCGACAGCCGTTGGCTACCTGGGACAACGCGACCCGCAGCCGCTCGGTGTGTCTATTGGATACTTGCCTCCGACCACCTCTGGCGGGCGCGTTCCACGATTTCAACTTCGGAACGTGCCCCTTCCTGAAACAAGGCGATCACCATAGCAGCGACCTCGACCCTTGCCCTGCGGTCGCGCTCAATTCCGTTCTCGCGGCAGATGCTCTTGAGAGCATGCTTGATGAATGAGAAGTCCAGGTAATATGGAGGAATATTGCGGGCGTCGAATGGCGCACCTCGCAGAAGGATGCTGCTCTGAACCGGAGCGCCTGCCCCGAGGTATTCTTTGTTCACAGCCGTCTTTCGCAAATCAGCCTCTGTGTCATTCGATAGAGCCGTTAACTGCTAAGATCGAATAAGCGTAGCAGATTTAGTCTTTGCTAATAAATCGCGTGACCGACGTTATCTACAGTTTTTTGGGAGGGGCCGGCTGATTGGCAGTGGGCGGTGCTTGGGGACGTCAAGCCCGCGGGTCTTCGGCAGCAAGCGGTCGTCTAAGCACAGCCTTGCTCAACGATACTGGGTTCTACTAACGTTGCGCGGTATGTATGCCAGGGAGAAATCATCATGCGCCTGACAATAGCAATCAGCCTCGTAGTCTTGGTGCCCTTGGCCGCGTTCGCCAAATCGCCATCCGATATCGCCGACCTCGTGGGCTCGCGAGCCGCTGGCGCCGAGAGCGAAATGCAGGCGCGGGGCTATGTTGACGTGGGCGGCAACAATACCTGGTGGAACGCCGACAAGAAGCAGTGCGTCAAGGTTCGCGTCTCTCAGGGGCGTTATGCATCGATATCGCAGATTAAGGCATCGTCATGCGGCCAGAAGGCCACAGGCGCCGTGAAATGCCCGCCCGATCTGTCCCAAGCCGACCTCTACAAATATCCCGGTTGCAGCCTGTAGCGCGTGGCGGACTCTAGGAGTCTGGAGTTCAGGTCATGCGCAAATGGGAGTGGGACTCTGAACAACGTTGGGACGCTGATTGCGGGACGCGATATACGATGGTTAACACTCCCTGCGAGCTCGCATCGACCGAGTGGCGATGCCGCGAACCGGAATGGCTTTGCAGCGCACGCGAATGAGAGCTGCGCACTGGTGCATTCCAAGGACCAGTGAAACCCGGAGGTCCTGCCCGATTTCGGTTGAGTGTAGCGTCGGAATTGAACCTGCGTCACGCGATCAACCAACTTAAGTCCCTGAAAATCAAACATTCTGGCGTAGGTTCTGTGCAATATCGCGAACCTCTGTGGTAAGGTATCGCGCAATCCTGGCAGGCGCAGCGTCAGGAGAACGAGTTTATTGGTACCATGGCGACCGGGCTTTGACGTTCTCGCGCGTGCCGCGAGCTAACGCTCCGAGCATTTGGTAGGGCTTGGACCGCAAGACAAGCACGATTCTGCGCCGGTCGGAGAAAATGACGGATCAAACAGCGGTGTGGTTCACCCCTTCGAACCAATCGAACTGTCGGACGTTCAACGAGATCATTAGCCGTAACCTCGAAAAGATACTCACTCCCATCAGGACTGCCCGGTGACCTATCCGCAACTCCGATCCGAAGACCCGGAACTGGCGATTGAGACACGAAGCGGGTTACCCGCTTTGGTTTTGGCAGCGCTTGGTGTCGTTTACGGCGATATCGGGACCAGCCCGCTCTATGCGTTTCGCGAGGCTCTGCATGCGACAGCAGGATCGGGATCGCACCGGGAGAACGTGCTCGGCATTCTTTCGCTGATTGTATGGGCTCTGACGATCGTCGTCACGGTGAAGTACGTAACGTTCGTTCTGAGGGCCGACAATCGAGGCGAAGGCGGGACGCTCTCCTTAATGACGCTTGCACGCCAGAGTTTCGCTGGGAAGCCAGCATGGATCCTCGTTCTGGGCGTCGCAGGCGCTTCCCTGTTTCTCGGCGACGCGATCATAACGCCTGCAATCTCCGTGTTGTCCGCCGTCGAAGGAATCCAGGTCGTCGCCCCGGGGCTCTCCGGATGGATCGTGCCGATCACCGTCACCATCATTGCCGTGCTGTTCTTCGTACAGCGCTTCGGGACAGGCGGAGTTGCATCGGTGTTCGGCCCCATCATGGCAGTCTGGTTTCTGATTCTAGGAATAAGCGGCGGCATCCATATTCTCGACGACTTAGAAATCTTCAGCGCCATCAACCCGCTTCATGGCTTTCTATATGCCTCGAGCAATGTCGGGCACGCGATCGCTGTCCTAGGAGCAGTGTTTCTTGCGGTCACAGGGGCGGAGGCGCTCTATGTGGACCTGGGCCATTTCGGCCGACGGCCGATCGTGACGGCATGGTTTTTTCTCGTCTTCCCCTGCCTGCTTCTGAACTACTTCGGACAGGGCGCGTTCGTGCTTGCAAACCCGGATATGACGAAACATCCCTTCTTTGACATGCATCCGGAATGGGCGCGGGTTCCGATCGTGTGTATGGCAACCGCGGCCACGGTCATTGCGAGCCAAGCAGTCATCTCGGGGGCATATTCCCTTGTTCGTCAGGCCATGCACCTCAATGTGCTACCGCGTCTCCAGATCCTGCACACCTCGGAAACACACTCCGGTCAGATCTTCATGCCGCAAGTGAACGCGTTCCTTTTCGTATTCGTCGTAGCACTCGTTCTGTATTTCAGGAGTTCGAGCGGACTTTCCGCCGCATACGGTATCGCGGTTACGGGCGAGATGCTCATCACCAGCGTGCTGCTCTTCGTCGTGATGAAGCACATCTGGAAATGGACGACCGCGACCACTGCAGCCGTCATCGTCCCGCTCTTTCTCATTGACGCCGGGTTCTTCGTCGCAAATATCGCCAAGTTTCCTGAGGGAGGATGGGTTCCGGTCACCGTGGCATGCACCATGGGCCTTATCATGCAGACGTGGATGGCGGGACGCCGACTGTTGGCCGCCCGCACGCGTGCCGATGAAGTTCCGCTCGAGGGTATCATCCACAGGCTTGCCAAGCGGCCGCCTCCCACTGTGCACGGAACGGCCGTCTTTCTGACGAGCGACGTCGAAGGCGCGCCCACGGCGTTGCTGCACAGCCTGAAGCACTACAAGGTCCTCCATGAGCACAATGTCATCCTCAGCGTCGTCACCGCGACGGAGCCGTTCGTGCCTGACGAGGAGAAGATCTTTCTCGAGAGTTTCAGTCCTCTGTTCAGCCGACTGGTGATTACGTTCGGATACATGGAGACGCCGAACATTCCGCGCGCCTTGGTGCTTGTGCGTAAGCTCGGACTGAAGTTCGATATCATGTCGACGTCATTCTTCCTGTCACGCCGGACCATCCTTCCTTCGAAGAAGGGCGGAATGCCCTTCTGGCAGGATCGGCTGTTCATCGTTCTCGCGCAGAACGCAGGCAACGCCACCGATTACTTCGGCCTTCCCAGTGGCAGAGTAGTGGAACTCGGGCTTCAAACTGTCATCTGACTGTTTGTTGACTGCGACGATGTCGGCGCCTGCTGGCGGAACCGCGAAGACAGCCGTTGCGTTTTCGCTGCGGAGGACGTGCTCGATGTCAAAACATGGCGAGATTTCAAAAGACGAGGTATCTGAACTCGAGTTGGCGCAACAGGTTTCGTCCGAAGCTCATGAGGGGCAGATGGACAAGAGCGGCAATCCGTACATCAGCCACTGCAAGCTAGTGGCTGATCGCGTCGAAGGTGCGAAAGAAAAGACAGTCGCTTTCCTTCACGATATCGTGGAGAAGTGCGACGGGTGGAACCTCGAACGTCTTCAACAATCGGGCTTCAGCAATGGCGCCATTGATGCGGTGAACGCTCTGACCCGCCGCAAAGACGAAACCGACAGTTTGTTATTCGAGCAGTCGACAACAAGATCGCCTGCCCTGTAAAGGTCGCCGATCTCCAAGACAATTTGCAGCAGGCCAACGTGGTAGGATCAGATCCCGTGAAATACAAACGAGGCTTGGAGCTTGTCGCAATGATACAGGCGGATCCATTTGACAGGTTTGACTTGAAGGAGTGTCCCTTCCTCCTGTCCATTCATAACGAATCCCCCAGCAACACAGTTGTTCATTTGGCCCGCCGCTCAGGAATCCCAAGCGTTTGAGTATCGTCATCGGCATGGGCCAGACAGGCATGCCTGACATAAAACTGCAAACTGGCTCCAGGCAGCCTTGCGAATCGCATAAGTTTGTGCTTATGTGTTCTCATGATCGAACATGATATTTTCCGTGCTCTGGCGGATCCGACCCGCCGCACGATTTTCGAGAAGCTCGCGAACGGCAGCATGAATGCCACTACGCTGCGCCAGGGCATGGATATCAGCCAGCCGGCGATGTCCCAACATCTCGCCGTACTGCGAGCGGCAAGGCTGGTGCGCGAACAAAAGGAGGGCCGCTTCGTGAACTATGAAGTCGATCCGGACGGGCTGGCCCTTATCGCGCAATGGCTGGCGAAATACCGCGCCTACTGGCCGGCTCGCATCGACGCTCTCAAGCTCTTGCTGAAGGATATGGATCAATGAACGACGTGAAGGCCAAGGTGCAGGCGAAGGTGCCGGAAAGCGGTTTCGAGCAGAGATACGAACTGGACGCGTCTCCGGAGAAAGTCTGGCGGGCGATCAGCATCGCGGAATTCCGGGAGAAGTGGCTGCCGAGGGAGGCGCTTGCCGAGCCACAGTCGCTCTCCGAAACGCCGGGCAAGGAAATCCGCTACAAAATGCGCGACGATACCCCGCCCCATCTCGAAAGCACCGTCACCTTCACGATCGCCCCGAATGGATCGGGCGGAACCAGCCTGCGGATCCTCCACGAGCTGACCGGAGCGACCTTCGAGCGGCTGGCGAAAACGGTCGCCAACGGCAACAGCCCGCCCCTCATGCTCGCCGCCTGACGCGGCAAGCCCCCGAAAAATCTCGAATGATTGGAGTTCGCCGATGCGCGAAGCAATGCAACTCGTCCCTATGGTCGTCGAACAATCGAGCAGAGGACAGCGGTCTTTCGACATCTATTCCCGTCTGCTTCGTGAGCGGATCATCTTCCTGAACGGGGAGGTAAACGACACGGTCTCGGCGCTTGTCTGCGCACAATTGCTGTTTCTCGAAGCCGAAAGCCCCAAAAGGCCAATCCATCTCTACATCAATTCGCCAGGTGGCGTCGTAACCAGCGGTCTCGCGATGTACGATACGATGCGTTACATTCACGCCCCGGTGCACACGCTGTGCATGGGAACCGCCCGCTCGATGGGCTCGTTCTTGTTGATGTCCGGCCAGCCGGGCGAACGCACTGCGCTTCCCAATGCCAGCATTCATATTCATCAGCCGCTAGGCGGATTCCAAGGACATGCATCGGACATGCTGATCCATGCCGAGGAAATGCAGAAGACCAAGCATCGCATGACAAGGCTCTACGCCGAGCATTGCGGCCGCACCTACGAAGAATTCGAGCAAGCGATGGATCGCGACCGCTTCATGACGGCGGAAGAGGCATTGGAATGGGGCCTTATCGACCGCATCCTGCAGGTTCGGGCAGTTTCCACCGACCACGTCGGCGCGACGTGAAACGAGCCCGGCGCAATCCGGCAGCACCGCTACTTCGCGAACGCACCTCATGCGCAGGTTTCGATCGAGCCTCTTTACATTCACCGGTCATGAGATTCAACGTGACATGGCCCCCAGCATGGCGCAGTGAGAGCCTGCTGTCCCTCCGGGCTCTGCGCAACTTGGTGATCCAACGTATTGCGCTCATCAAGGGCGATGCGACGATGAGATCGGCGCAAAGCGGCCGAAGCTCACTGGCTGCGATCGACCAGAAAGCCGCCACCGCGAAATCCTGCTCGTGTCAATTTCTCGTCCGCGCTCGCGATCCGCGTGACAAATAGTCACCGCCTTCGCATCATTCAGGCCCTATTGACAAAAGTCGGCACGTTGAACGAGCGCTCTTTCGGCCGGAAGCGCGCCCGTCGGATTTACCGGCTCCTTGTCCACAGTCAGGTATGTGGCGATCGTGTCAGGTGGCGGTCAGGACGCCATCTGAAGGGCTTCGATGCCGTGGCGTTGCATGGCGGCGCCGATGCGGGCAAAGTCGGGTGCGACCTGGGGTTCAGAGGTGCCTATCTCGCGGAAGAACGCCGTCATCGATGGCTCGATCAGTACCAGCATTCGCGCCGGGCTGCCGCTTTCGTTCACATAGTTATGCGGTGTGTGTCCATCGACACGCACCGATGTCCCTGCCGCGGCTGCAATCACGACCGGTGGTTTGTCGGCCGGGAAGTGGCGGATCGTAATCACCCCGTCGATCACATAGAACAGCTCCGGCGAGGCGTGGCTGTGCGGCGGCGTGCCGGAACCCGGTGGAATCTCCACCTCGATCAGTTCGAGCTGTTCGCCCGCAATGCCGCCCAGAAAGCGGACGCGATCGGCAATGACCCAGCGGGCCTCGCCGTCCTCATTCGTTGTCACATAGATGCTCATTTTCCTTGTCTCCTTGGTTTTCGAAGTCATGTCCGCGGTGACGAGCCCGAGGCGACCACGGACAGGATCGTATCGAGCGCCCAAGAGGCGGCTTCACCGGCTTGGGCGCCGGTGAGACCGCCGTAATCCTTGAGGACCTCCCAGGCGGAGGCCGAGTAGAGAAGATGCGCCAGCGCCTCGACCCTTTGGGTCTCGTCCGGCGGCAGGGTGGCGAGAACGGGAGCAAGCGCCTCGCCGAAGCGCAGACGGCGGGCAGGCACCATGCCCGAGCGCATCGCACGCCCCGTGGGCGAGTGCAACGAAGCACGGATCGCTGCCTCGTGGTTATCGAAACGCGGAAAGGCGTCCTGTGGACCTGCCACGATATCCGCGACGCTGTCGGGTGCGATGGAGGCTCCGATCAATTCGTTCAGCCAAGGCCAGAAGGCCATCAACAAATCGTCCTTGGTCGGAAAATGACGGAATATTGTGCGCCGTTGGATTCCAGCCTCGGTGGCGATGGCGTCCATGCTGATCTCGTCCGGGCCGGCGTCGGTGCACATCAGCCGGTAAAGCGCACGCAGGATTGCCTCGCGCGTCTCGCGGGCTTTCTCCTCGCGGAGCGCACTGTTGTAGCTGCGGGTCTCTGCCATCTCGGTCTCCAGTGAGTTCGTGGCATTGTATGTGTCATGAATTTTCAAAGGAGTCAATTCATGCCATTAACAGTGACATTAAATCAGTCTGAATGAAAAATGCCAGGCGCTCAATGAAAGGCCGGGCATTGCGGACGCGGGTGAACAACGGCGGCATCTGGTACAGCTCGCCTTGGCGGTACCAGCTCGTGTAACGCGCGCCTTCCTTCGCGATCCGGTCGATGTTTGGTGTTGCATGCCTATGCGCCACACCGCCTCCCGTATAGGCAGGTCGGTCTAAAACCGACAAACGATGCACCTGACAATCGATATACTTGCTGAGCGAGAGCAGCCCGCTTTTGGAGAAACGACTAGCTCGCCCGCAAGGTTGTGAAGTCTACACCTGCTTCGACCAACTATCACGAAGTAGCCCGAGCCGCGACGGCTAGGCTCAAAACCTGTAAGTTGCAGAGCTTGAACGGCGCTTCCCTTTAAGGCGCCTAGAATCTGTCCGCAATCGTGGGCCGGTTCAGGGTCTGGTGTGCGTGGGTCGTTCCGCCTCTGGCAATGTTCGCCTTCGTGATCTCACCATGCCGTGGTCCGTGGTTTCGGCTTTAGTCGCGAGCCTTTAGAAGCGTCGCGCACACCGTCACAGAGGCACACGCTCAGGCGCGCCAATCCCGCACCAGATCCTCTTTGCGAACAACAACTCATGGCTCACCAACACAATTAGTGCGACACTGCAGTAGACATAGCAAGCCAGCGCTGACCATCCGATGCCGGTGCTGAGCCGCGGCCTAGATCGGTATTCTTTATGTAGTCATCGATGGCAACGCCGCCAAATACTCTGCAGGACCAATGACAGGTTGGCGAAGTGGAAGCACAACAGAGGAACAGGCAGTGTGAGCGAAGAGACCGTAGCCGATTTGGACGTCAATTCCGCGATATTGTCCATTGAGAAGGGTGCCGACGGTTTTGCGGCGGGGTTGAGGGCGCGGTTCTCCGCCTTGTCGGATCTGCCCGGCGAGTTGGCAAACTTGCGGAGCTTCCTGGTGGGTGCATCGACCTCGCCGGTCTTGCTTTCCCTTGCAATCGTCCTGGTAGTTGTGTTGACGGCGGGCACCTTCCTCGTGCTAGCGCTGCAAGTGAACAAATGGACTGCCACGAGTGCCGGTTGGCGTAGATTTGGATTGAGTGCAGCGGCCATGGGCGTTGCTCTCACGGTGGGTCTTGTCGCAGCTCGAATGCTTGCGCCGCCGGCCCTGCCTTTGCGAACCCTTCGGCTATGGGTGGTTGCGACTGTCGTTGTCTTTGTCGTTTTATATCTGACGAGACTTATATTGACAGCATCGCGACGGCCGGAGGTCCGCGGCCGGTCCTTTCATGTGCTGGCTCTGTCCCGTGACCTGTCGATCGCTATAGGTTGGGCTATAGTCGGGGTTGCCCTTGTCACCACATTGCAGATTTGGGATGCAGGGCCGGGCCTCAGGGATCTGACGCGGACGGTTTTGATGGCCATCCCGGCCTACCTTTTGCTTGCAGGTATGGTGTGGCGACACAAACGCACGATGGCCGCTGCCGTTGCCGGTCCGCACCCGCGCAGCCGTTGGCGCAGTCGTCTTTCGCGATGTTGGCCGGCGATCGTCATCGGATTTCTCGTCATCACGTTTGTCAGCAGCCAGACCGCTCTGACATTGGGGGCGCCGCTCCCCGGATCAGCGGTGATTGTAACTGTCCTCATGCTGCTTCTAACACCGCATCTCGATGCGATGCTCGGAAGCTGGGCGCAGCGTAAGTTGGAGGCCCCGGACATTTCCATCCCTGCTGCGGCTGGGCGGCAGACACTCCGCTTTGCCATCCTGATTGGTGCATTTTCCATGTTGGGTGTGCTATGGGCGACGCCATTGGCTCTCGGACTTGGCTTCGAATTGCGAAGCGTCGCGCGCGACACGCTCGGGATGGCGTTGATTGCGCTTGTCGCGGCCTTTCTCTGGAATGTGGTCGGGACGGTGACAGAGCGTGCCGTGCTCGTAGCGGGTCCTACGCTCGGCGGTGGAGAGCCAGGAGTACCTCGTTCGAGACTGGGCACGATCGTCCCGCTGATCAGCGCCGTCGGAAAATCGAGTATTCTAGCACTGGCGCTGCTCTCGATCCTGGTGTCACAAGGCGTCAACGTCTGGCCGCTCATCACCGGCCTGAGCGTCTTTGGGCTTGCGATCGGTTTCGGTTCGCAGACGCTTGTCAAGGACGTCGTATCCGGACTTTTCTTCCTGATCGACGATGCCTTCCGTTTCGGCGAATACATCGAGACGTCGGGTGCCAAGGGAACCGTGGAGAAGATTTCTATACGGTCCGTATCGCTGCGCAACTCGCGTGGTGCAATTGCGACGGTGCCCTATGGCCAGATCGGCAAGATCCAGAATTTCAGTCGCGATTGGGCGATCGAAAAGCTGAGCTTTCGTGTTGCGTTCGACACCGACGTCGAATTGGTCCGAAGGCTCTTCAAAAAGATCGGGCAGGACATCGCCGCCGACCCGGAGCTTGCCCCAGACCTCATCGAAACTTTCAAGAGCAAAGGAATCGGCGACGTTGAGGACGGGACGCTGATCATCAAGGCGTCGTTTACGGCAAAACCCGGCAAGCAGTCGATGATCCGCCGCGCGGCCTTGGTGGCGGTCCAAACCGCGTTCAGGGAGAACGGTATTAAAGCCGTGCCGAAACCAATGACGACAAATGCCGGTCCAGCGGACTCTGGTTAGCCAACCGGCTGCTCTCCTTCTTTCTCGGGGACGCTGCCGGTCGGGCACCCTGCAGCGTCAAGTGTGCGTTGCAGTAAGACACAACCACAACGACTGGTTTTGGCGCAAACCTACCGCCTGGCTGATCCGCCGAGATGTCCGCTTATGGGAGCCTGCTAGGGTGCAAGCTATGTGCGGGATGCGGGCGCAAAGCTGTTATAGCCCGAGACATTTGGTCTTGAACGGAATCGAACCGTCGGTCCTTAACTTGATTTGATCACGCATCCGATTCGTATGCCAGTGCGCAGTATAAGATCCTCATGGGCAACTCGGCATGGCGCTCGGTGACCACAGGTAGCATCATTGCGCGAATTCTACCGCCGAACACCAAGGATATCGATCGAACACCGTTTGGGCTTCTGATCCGCCGGTGACGCCGAAGATTATGCGACGCCAAACGCCCGCGCAATTCGGTAGCGCCGATCGCAATTGCATCATCGTGACCGCTGCCACCGCTTGGCGGCTTGGCGCTCTCCGGTATTGCCATAGTGCGTCCAGTAGCCGACATCGTGGTCTGGATGTCCGGCCACATCTGCAATGTATTCAGCATGCGATAGCGGTTATTGCCCGAGCGCAGGAGCCTGCCCGATTTCGGTTGAGCGGAGCGTCCGAATTCAACCGGCGCCGAAGCCCCCCGCTTGCCGGCGATCACAGACGTCCAAGAACCGTCCGCTTTCGGTGGATAGTCATTTCCGTGTCGTCCGCGTCGGCGCCATCTGTACAAAGAAGGATGACGGCTCGATGGAGATGGAGATCGCCAGGGCGCTACCTCTTAGCACTTGTTGACTCACCCGCGGTTGAACAATAACTTGCTAACTCAGTCGTTAGGCTTGTCCTCTTATGACGGATCAATCTCTTCAGCGTCGCCTTGCTGCCATCGTCGTTGCCGACGTGGTGGGATATTCACGCCTGATGGAGGCTGATGAAGTCGCCACGCTGGCGAACCTCAGGGAACTCCGTTCTGGCGTTATCGAGCCGGCTGTGATGCGCCACAACGGTCGCATCTTCAAGGTCGCGGGAGACGGATTCTTAATCGAATTCAGTAGCGCGGTAGGCGCGGTCGCAGCAGCGTTGGAAATGCAACGGGCCACCACTGCCGTTGAGGCTCCCGGAGACCGGCGCCTGCTTTTGCGTGTAGGCGTCAATCTGGGAGATGTCATTGACGACGGTTCAGACGTCCTCGGCGACGGCGTCAATGTCGCGGCGCGCCTCGAGACGCAGGCCGCACCGGGAGGCATCTGCATTTCAGCAAACGTTCACGGCGAGATCGTCGGCAAGATCCGCGACCAATTCTTTGATGGAGGCGAACGCTACCTAAAGAACCTCACTCGCCCGGTCCACGTGTGGCATTGGCCAGATGTGCCGCAGAGCATATTGCCGCTGCCCGAATGTCCCTCGATCGCTGTATTGCCGTTCACGAATATGAGTGGGGACGAAGCGGACGCGCCTTTCGTCGACGGATTGACCGAAGACCTGATCATCGACCTTTCCCGTACGGCTGGCCTGTTCGTCATCGCGCGCAATTCCGTGAACGGCTACAAGGGCAGGCCGGTTGACGTACGGCTGGTCGCCCAGGAACTCGGCGTCCGCTACATCCTCGAGGGGAGCGCCAGACGCGCGAGGGGCCGTGTCCGCATCAAGGCCCAATTGATCGATGCGCTTGGCGGCCAGCACTTGTGGGCCGACCGGTTTGACAGGACGGTGGAAGATGTTTTCGAGTTACAGGATGAAGTTAACGCCAAGATTGTTGAAGCCCTCGTCGGCCGGCTGACCATCCCGAAGCAGCGCAATCGGCCGAAGAACCTTGAGGCCTACGATCTGTGTGTGCGCGCCCGCCGTCTGACGGAAGAGTCGCCGCAAACTGAGCGTGAGGCCTATATGCTGCTCCAACGCGCGGTTGAGCTCGAGCCATCATATGCCGAGGCGCTCGGTCTGCTCGCCTACAACCGTTGGCTTGCCTGGACTCATTTCGGCGAGCCTGAAGATCCTAACCGTCGGATGGCGGTGACGTTCGCGCAGAAGGCGGTCGACCTGGATCCCAACGATGCCGGCTGCCGTTACGTTCTGGGAACCATTTTGGCTTATGAGCGGCGATGGGAGGAATCGGAGGCCGCCTTCGCCAAGGCCCTGGAGCTGGACCCCAACCACGCCGACACCTGGGCCGCCATGTCAGACATGTCCGTGCTGGACGGCAGGGTTGCCGACGGACTAGCGCAGATCGAAAAAGCTTTGCGACTCAATCCCTACCCAACCTGCTGGTATCTTTGTCATCTTGGGCAGGCGCAATACGCCGCGCGTGACTATGAGGCGGCAACCGCTACACTCCGCAGGGAAGACACGTATCGTACCAACTCACGCAAATTCCTGGCTGCTGCGCTTGCGCAGTTGGGCCACAGTGAGGAGGCACGGCGAGAAGCAGAATTGTTCCTGATCGCCCACCCTCATTTCACGATCGGTCATTGGCTCAGCTCCCAGCCGCTGCGCGATGCATCCGTACGAGACCACTTTGTCGACGGGTTCCGAAAGGCCGGCCTGCCGGAGATGTGACAGCAGGTGGGGACAATCGCGACGCGTTCGAGAACGTTGGAAATCATCCCAAGTTCCGTTGACGCGCGCCCCTTTCGACACCATCTGCTGCGAGATGCAAAAGACGAAGACGAAAAACAAGGAAAGCGACGATCCCGAGCTGATCGGGGAGTGGCCGCTTCCCGTGGAGGCGACCCTGGGATCTGGTGTCAGGGTGAAGGGGATCCTACAGGAAATCCGCTCCCGGCTACCATCCCCAGTCCGGAAATCGCTGGGCAGGCGGGCTCATTCTTGTCATGCCAGAGACTTCGAAGACAGCATTCAGAGCGACGGCATCGGCCGTTTCCAAGGCGCTCGACGACATCGCGGACCTTCCGATCATTCCCAGGGAGATTGAGGATATCCTGACCATCACGGCATCAGAGCGGAAGCGCTGGCTCGAAGACGGCCGCCTGCCCAGCGCTGGAACACGAACGGTCAGGCTGCAAGGGCGCGCAAGGAAGATCACCTTTCACGTTTTCGACCCCCATGTTGTCGAAGATCTTCTCGACCGTAGCGCTGTGGATGAATGGCGCGAGGACGACGCTGCGGCTAAAGCGGAAAATCGCAGACGGGCCGCGTATCAGGCGAAGCTGACGCGCTCGCTGAAGAAAAAAGAAAAAACCGAACGACCCGATGAAGCCGCAACCGGGTTAATCGGATGGGACGAGTTCGGGATCGACGGCCTCCTTCGGTAGTGCCACCGCATGAAGATGTCGCGAGGGTGAACCGCAGGCATCGGCTTGTCGCGTGGATCCGACCCGCCACCATGGGCGAACTCGTCACCCCTGCCCGTCGGCAGCTTGAACATGTCGCGATCCGCCTGACCGGACAGGTCTCCCGACAAATCGAAAAGCTGCTGCGCGACGAGATGCACGACATCCCCTTCCCGCCGGATCTTGCCGTTGATTGCCACCATCGAAGATCCCAGCACTACGCGCCGGCGCTTCTCGAAGCTGCCAGTACGACGACCTTCGCCCGGCCGCCCTCGTCCTCGATGGTCAAGAACATGACACCTTTCGCGAATCCGGCTTCTGGCGGACAAGGACCAGCCCGGCCGTCATCAGCCATCTCCCATCGCGGCCTTTCATGGCGCGCGCGCGATTACAGCGCCCCTCGCAGTGTGCGTCTGTCGCCTTCCGCCTTCGGACCACATTCTAGAATATCCCACACGTTCCTCGGGTCGAACTCGAACGGCAGCAAAGGGGCCGGCCGACTTCAGACCGTCTAGTTCTGGATAGCGACGCAGGGAAAGCGAACATGCTGCACTTCAGGAAAAAGCGTGAGCCCAAGAATTCACGGGGCCGGTGGCGGACTGGCAGCTTACGGCGTCCTCGACGAGATCATTCAATCGCCACCAGTTGAGGAAAGACCGCGGCCCCTTCAGTCTATCCCACGTTCTTTCCTAGAGCTTAATTTCAGCCCTCGAGAATTCTCGCGATCCTAACCAGATCTGCAACTGAGGATGCGTGCATTTTCCGCATCATGTGGCCGCGATGAAGCTTCACGGTGGCCTCGGCGAGTTGAACCTCAGCGGCGATCTGCTTGTTCAGCTTCCCGGCAACAACCAAAGTCATAATCTGCCGCTCGCGATCGGTGAGTTTGGAATACCTCAGGCGCACTGCTGCCGTTTGATTTGCCTCTTCCCGTCGGGCGCTATCACTCGCCAAAGCGCGGTTCACGGCTTCGAGCAGGTCCTGTTCGCGTACTGGCTTGGTAAGGACATCGATTGCTCCGGCCTTCATGGCGCGGACAGCCATCGCCACGTCGACATGAGCACTTATCAGCACGACAGACCTGGGGTGTCGGCTTTTCGCGAGCGCCTCTTGAAACTCCAGTCCGCTTTGACCCGGCAGGCGAATATCCAGAACAATGCAGCCAGCCCGATCCGGATCATCCGCAGCAAGAAACTCTGTCACCGAACCATGGGTTTCGGCGGTCAATTCGACAGATTCAAAAAGCCCTCTCAGAGCTTCGCGGACACTTTCGTCATCATCGATGATGATGACGGTCGGCCGGCCTCTTTTGCGATCATCCATCATACGGCGCCTGTATCCTCCGCCCTTGGCAAGGTGAATGAGAACACTGATCCTCCCCCATTTTCCGCCTCTGAAGCCCAGATCCGGCCACCATGCGCTTCGACGATGGAGCGGCAAATCGACAAGCCCATTCCGATACCATCGGCCTTCGTGCTGTAGAATGCTTCGAAAATCCGATCCAACTCACCGACCGGTACCCCACGGCCTGTATCCGAGATACTCACGATTACACGCTGTTTCTGAACCGCACATCTGATGGCGATGCGCTTTGCCCTTGGCGAAGCTGTCATCGCTTCAGCGCTGTTCATGACCAGGTTGAGAACAACCTGTTGCAGTTGCGTCCGGTCTCCTACGACTTCGATAGGCAATTCCCCCATATCGAGGCCGACCTCTATCTCACGCCTTTGCAGTTCGCCCGTCAAAAGACTCAACACCTCATGCAGGGCACCTTGTAAATCCGTCTGCTCCATTCGCGCTGGTGATTTCTGAGCCATTGCGCGGATACTCGTGATAATATCGCCCGCGCGATGTCCGTCCCGAACAACCCTTTCGGCGGCCATCCGCGCCTGCTCCAGATCAGTGTGGCCCGGTTGCAGCCAGCGCAGACATGTGCCAGCACTCGTGACGATTGCCATCAGTGGCTGGTTGACTTCATGGGCAATCGAAACGGCAAGCTCCCCTGTGGCCGTCATCCGCGTCACGTGCGCGAGGTCACTCTGGCTCTGCCGCAGGGACTCTTCAGCCCGCTTGCGATCCTCGATATCAACGACGACGCCGTACCATCTCACAACATTTCCGTCTGCATCCAACAGCGGGCTTTGTCGCAAGTTGAACCATCGATATTCGCCATCGGCGCGTCTGATACGAGCATCGACCGGGCGACTTATTTTCGAAGCAACAATCTCGTCCCATGCCGCACGCATCGGCTCGACGTCATCAGGATGAAACATGCGATAGAAGCCGAAGCCGACAATTTCATCAAAAGGCATACCGACATAATCGATCAAGTTGCGATTGAAATATTCAAGCCGTCCATCCGGGGTGCAGGACCAGGCCATCGCGGGTATGGTGTTGATGATAAGATTCAGCTTATGCTCACTTTCCCTGAGAGCAGCTTCGCTGTCCCGGAGAGCAATCTCCGCACGTTGTAGGTCTTCGATATCGATATTGCAGCCGAACCAACGCACGATTCCGTTGGCATCAACCAGCTTGCGGCCCGCGAAATAGAACCAGCGGTAGTTGCCGTCGGCTCCGCGGATGCGTCCCTTCAGAACGGTGTGGTCGGAATGCTCAAGGTCTCTCTTCCAAATGTCCACCATGCTTGGGATATCGTCAGGATGATATAAGTCCAAAAAACCCCATTCGAGGATTTGATCAGCGGGGCGACCTGCGTAGTCCAACCAGCTTTTATTGACAAAATCCGCGCTGCCATCCGGTCTTGCAGACCATACGAGAACCGGAAGCGAATTGATGATCAGGCTGAGGTTCTCTTCGCTGGCCGCAAGTGCAGTCTTGGTTTCCTTCAATGCGTTTTCGGCCTGCTTGCGGTCTTCGATATCCAGGACGACGCCATACCATCTTGTGACATTTCCTTCGGCGTCGAGCCGAGGTTTCTGCCGAAGCGTGCACCAGCGATATTGGCCATCTGCGCGCTTGAGCCTCCCCACGACCTCTCTGGCAGTCTTCGAGGCCATGATAGCATGCCATTCAGAAGCGAGATGTGCCGTGTCGTCAGGGTGAAACAACTTGTAGAAGCCCTCTCCGGAAATTTCCTCAAGCGGCGCACCGATAAATTCGAGAAAATGCTGGTTGGCAAAATCCAGCATGCCTTCCGAGGTTGCTGACCACACCATGGCGGGGATCAGGTCGATAATGGGATCGGTTTCCGGCTCTCGTTCCACAACCCTCTCCGTTCAGAGTTCGGGACGACTTCCTGTCAGGAAATGTAGAAGGATGGTCAATCGTCCGCCGGAAATAGTTACGGGATTTCTGCGGGTTGCGTAAGGACAAATCAATAGACGAAGGTCTAGGACGGCAATGCCATTGTCTAGTTGCGAGTGACCTAGATCGCAATTGAGCGCAGTCGAAAACCAGCCTACTCCTATCCATCGAGGCGCTTAATTAACGACGACGACGACGGCCGGTCCGCCCGCGCGTTCATACCCAAGATTTACGTGCATCGAATTCCACACAACTGACACGTCCGACCTGCGGCTGTCGCCGCCGGTACGTTGTTTATCGCGGGCGATTGCTCGGCAAGTACGGCCAAAGCAACCCTCATTCAGAACCAATTTTCGTTTCATCTCGACTTATGAGGAGACTATCATGCGTAGCTTGATTATGTGCCTGATGCTGGCGACCGCCAGCATGACTGCCGCAACAGTTGTGTCCGCGTGTCCCGCGCAGGCCACGACAGATGTTCGCGAGGCTCCGGTTCCCATCCACTACCGAACTGCAAAGATCGATGGCCTCGATATCTTCTACCGGGAAGCCGGTCCGGCCGACGCTCCGGTCGTGCTGCTGCTTCATGGCTTTCCCACATCGTCTCATATGTTCCGGAATCTGATTCCGCTTCTTGCAGACCGGTACCATGTCGTCGCGCCGGATTATCCGGGCTACGGGCAAAGCGCCACTCCCGATCGCAGTACGTATGCCTATACGTTTGCCGCGACCGCCGACATCGTCGACAAGCTAATGGTTCGTCTGGAGGCCAAGAGCTACGCGATGTACGTCATGGATTATGGCGCGCCCGTCGGCTATCGCCTGGCGCTGAAGCATCCGGAACGGGTCAGCGGTCTGATCGTCCAGAACGGCAATGCCTATGATGAAGGACTGAAGGAATTCTGGGATCCCATCAAGACCTACTGGTCCGATGGATCAGCAAAGAGCCGCGAAGCGCTCTCCGGCTTGCTCACGCTCGAAACCACCAAGTTCCAGTACACCGACGGCATGGAAGACGTGTCGCGCATTAGCCCGGACAACTGGGTTCACGACCAAGCCCTTCTGGATCGCCCTGGGAACAAGGACATCCAGCTCGATATGCTGTACGATTACCGAACCAACGTGCCGCTATATCCTGACTTCCAACGTTTCTTTCGTGAGCGCAAGCCACCCACGCTCATCGTCTGGGGCAAGAACGATTTTATCTTTCCCGAGGCAGGCGCTCATCCTTACCTCAAGGATCTACCAGATGCAGAAATCCATATCCTGAACTCAGGTCATTTTTTGCTCGAAGAAAAGCTGGATGTCGCTGCTCCCCTTATCAACGACTTCCTGGATCGCAACGTCGCCAAGAAGTGACTAGCCATGGTCGCCGGCGGTGTGACCGAAGCTCCGCCAAATCGAGGTCGCACCGCTGAATAGCGGATACTATATTTCGAATTTGGGAGCACCCATGCCTTACCATTTTTTGGAAGTTGCAATCACTCCGAATGTGCGGCAGGCCCAAGCTGAAATGGGTGCTGATCAGATATGGTTAGGCGAGCACCATTGCGCGTCTGATAGTTTCACCGAGAGTGAACTTGCCTTCATCGCGGCACGAGACAGCTTCTATATCGCCTCCGTGTCGGAAACCAACTGGCCCTATGTTCAGCATCGCGGTGGACCGCAGGGCTTTCTCAAAGCCGTCGACAACAAGACGCTGGCTTTCGCCGACTACCGGGGTAACCGCCAATATATCAGCACCGGCAACTTTGTCGCAAACGACCGGGCCTGTCTGTTTTTAGTCGATTATCCGCGACGCGCCCGTCTCAAGATCTATATGCATGTCGAGACGCTGGCACTCGATGCCGACCCGGCACTGACCGACCTTGTTTTCGATGCTGGCTACCGGGCGAGGGCCGAGCAGATTTTACGGCTACGCCTGGAGGCTTTCGACTGGAATTGCCCTCAGCACATCACCCCCCGCTACACCGAAGGCGAGGTGGAGAAAGCGGTGACACCGTTGCGCGAGCGTTTGGGTCAACTGGAATCGGAAAATACAGAGCTGCGTGCCCGGCTCGCCGCCGCCTTGGGAGAAAAATAATGGACGCCACAAGACCACCTTTGCCTCCGTTTTCAACGGCTTCAGCAACAGAAAAGGTTCGACTTGCCGAGGATGGCTGGAATAGTAGCAACCCCGAAAAGGTAGCGCTGGCCTATAGCAAGGACAGCCAGTGGCGCAACCGCTCGGAATTTGTAACCGGCCGCGAAGCGATCGTTGGCTTTCTAACCCGGAAATGGCAACGCGAGCTCGAATATCGACTGATCAAGGAGCTTTGGGCCTTTACCGACAATCGCATCGCGGTTCGCTTTGCCTATGAATGGCATGACGACAGCGGTAGTTGGTTTCGGTCATACGGGAACGAAAATTGGGAGTTCGGAGCCGATGGRCTCATGCAAAAACGCTTCGCTTGCATCAACGATTTGCCGATCCTTGCCGCGGATCGACGCTTCCACTGGCCGCTTGGCCGGCGACCGGATGAACACCCCTGCCTCAGCGATTTTAGCTTTTAAAGCGAGGACAAGATGAGGCGTTCGACCTACCACCGCATCAATATCGACGGTTGCGAGATGTTCTATCGGCAAGCCGGGGAGCCAACAAAACCGATCCTGCTGTTGCTGCACGGTTTTCCGTCTTCAAGCCACATGTTTCGTGATCTCATGCCACTGCTCGCCGATCGGTTCCACTTGATCGCGCCGGATATACCGGGGTTCGGTCAGTCACAGGCGCCCTCGCGTGAAAATTTCGCCTACACCTTCGACAATCTTGCCCACTGCATAAAAAGGTTCATTGAGGTTTTGGGCTTCGAGCGATTTACGCTCTACGCTTTCGATATCGGTGCACCGATCGGCTTTCGCATCGCGATGGAGTATCCCGAGCGGGTGACCGCGATTATCTCCCAAAATGGCAATGCCTACGAAGAAGGGTTGAGCGACGTCTGGAACCCGATAAAGCGATACTGGTCCGAGCCGACGGAGGCCAATCGGGACGAACTACGGGAAATCATGAGACCTCCCGCCATTCGTTGGCAATACGAACACGGCGTTTCCGACTTATCAACGGTGTCTCCCGACGGGTATTCGCTCGATGCCTTCTTCATGGCGCGCCCGGACGCTGAAGAAATCCAGCTCGACATTGCACTCGATTACGCGAGCAATGTCGCCCTATATCCGATGTTCCAACGCTATTTACGCCAGAACCAGCCGAAGTTTTTGGCTATCTGGGGCGACAAGGATCCATTCTTTCTACCTGCCGGCGCAGAAGCCTTCAAACGGGACCTGCCGAATGCCGAGATTCGCTTCGTCGATACAGGGCATTTTGCACTAGAGACGCATGCCTTTGAAGTCGCCGCTGCGATCGTGAATTTCCTCACATAGCTGCCGTTGCAGTAGCCGGCGTTCGTCCCCAGCCTGGCCTAACCGCGGCGCCTCCTCGCTGTCTTATCGAAATTTTCTAGGACACTGCCATGGATCGTCTAATAAACTCGCGCCAACTTGTGCCCGAAGAAGATATCATTGAGGTGAGAGCATTTGTTGACCTGTTCATGATCGCACCGCAGACGGTCGTGGACGAGGCTGAGTTTTGTTGCATGCAGCTGGGTGCAGGTTGCGCAATATCGCTGCCCTCAGCGCCCGCAATTGGTCTCAACCGCATTCTTGGTCTTGCCGCACTCGATGACGTCGAAAAGGCCTACGAATGGATGACCAAAAAGACAGGCCGCCGCTATTTGCAAATGAACACCGACGTCGTTCCTCTTCAGGTGCTCGATTGGATAAGGACACGAGGCCTGTTTCCTGAGGGGAACGGWTGGGCAAAGCTGCGACGAGCTGCTCCAGCCGCTCCGCTCGCCCACGCTGGAGAAGTCACGACCCGAGAGGTAAATATAGACGAAGCCGAAATTTTCGGTTCGATGATGTGTGCCGGATTTAACTTTCCAGTAGAGCTGATACCGCTCTGGTCTGCAATCGTCGGGAAAGAAGGTTGGACTTGCTTTTTCGCTGAGCTAGGCGGCAAGCCGATAGCGACAGGTGCGATGTACGCGTCAGGCAACTTTGCATGGCTCGGCGGCGGCGCGACAGTTCCCGAGTTTCGTAATCGAGGCGCGCAGAAGGCTCTTATTGCTGCGCGTCTAAATCATGGCGCCCGTCAGGGCGTCCAGACATTCGTCGTCGAAACCGCCCAGCCGTCGGCCCAAGAGCCGAACATCTCTCACGCGAATCTCATCGCAACCGGATTTGAACAGATTTACTCGAGAGTGAACTACCGATTTACGGATGCTTCATAAGATGCGTCCAGCACCATGGCTCTGAGCCTCGAGTTGCTGCTTTCTTTCAAGTTGTCGTGCTTGGCGGACGAGCGCTTCGAATTCGGAAAGAACGTTGTCCTCTTCTAAATCCAATTATGCACCCACACCGTCCTCGATGACCGAGCGTTACGCGTGTTGAACGGTTGTCGCGCACTTATCCTCGGCGACACCATCCGAGCGGTCGCCGTTGCCGTAACTTCGGTCTCCGACCGCGATCGCCGTCTGAGTGTCCGCAGGATTAGAAGCAGTTGCCACTACAGCCTGCAAAAATTCGCCTGCCGCCGACTTGAGTCGTCCCGCCAACTGCGCAGCAAGTCTGGCGATCACATCAGGTAGGAAACCTCCTTTTCGAAGAACCTGGAGTTTTTGCATCGGCGATCTTTTAGCCGGCGGGCCTTTGCCTTGCGCATCCGAAGTCCATATTTGCCTGCAATTAGATCCTAAGACCGTGTACTGTGCCAAACGTCGAAATCGAGGGTCAGCGGACATGGACGAGGAGGGCTTGGCGGAGATCTCAGCCTGGTATGTTCGCTTCGCCGATGCAGAAGCCCTCGGCCGTTCGCCGCTCTACGAGGCGTTAGCTCGTGCGGTTGCTGGGGACCGGGAGACCCTCGGCTTCCTATCGACTCTCCCGGACATGAAAAGGCAACCGAACCTTCTGCTTGCGGCGGTGCGTCACCTGTTCGGCACGCCGACGGGCTGGACCGAGTTCCGACGGGTGCTCCTGGCCCATCCCGACGCTGTTCGTTCGCTGATGCTCGAGCGTTCGACACAAACCAACGAACCAGGAAGGTGCGCTTCGCTACTCCCCGTCCTGGCGCGATTGCCACAGCCGCTGGCGCTCCTCGAAGTCGGGACCTCCGCAGGGCTCTGCCTCATGCCCGACCTCTATGGCTACGACTACGGCCACAAGGCGATCCGCGCACCCGTGATGGCCTTGGAGCCGCCCGTGTTCCGCTGCTCCGCCAGCGAGATGACCCCATTGCCGACGGCCGCACCACATGTCGTCTGGCGGGCGGGGTTGGACCTGAGTCCGATCGATGCGTCAGATCCTGCGCAAGTCGCATGGCTTGAGACGCTGGTCTGGCCAGAGCAGACGGAACGGCTTGCCAATCTGCAGGCCGCCGTGAAAATCGCCGCCACGGTCAAGCCACGGATCGTGAAGGGTGACCTGCGCGGGAGCGAGTTCGTTCGGCTCTGCAGCGAAGCTCCAAAGGACGCCACCCTTGTCGTCTTTCACACGGCCGTTCTCGACTACATCTCCGACCTCGCAGACAGAGAGGCTTTCGCCGAACAGGCGATGCGTCTCGCTCCGTATTGGGTATCGAACGAGTTCCCCCGCGCATTCCCGTCCATCGCCACGCGAGCAGGAACAAGCTGGCCACCCGGGCGCTTCCTCCTATCTGTGAACCGCTCTCCTGTAGCCTGGACCGACCCGCATGGAGCTTCGCTCACATGGATCGCAGACGAGCTCAAGGGCCCGGCCGATGCAGAGCATTTGCGCTAAAGCTTGCTCAGGGCGGGCCCTCCCGAATGGCCGGAACGTTCGGCCAAAAATTCGCGAGCACGCCAAGAAGAAGAAATCGCATGAGCTTGATCTCTGCTATGGAACTTCGGCATAGCGGATGATGCTCTGATTTTGTACGTTGGCGACTAATTCATCAGAACGAGACAAAAATCGGCGGAGCAAAGGTGAGGAATTTGAATCGTTGTATCCTAAGGTGAGATCAATTGTCGGAGGCGCACCCTCTAGCGCTCTAGCGACGACATTTGGCGTCAGCATATTTTGCGCATAAAGCGGAATAAGCGTTATTCCACCGGTAGACACGACGAGCGACATTGCTGAAGGTAGGCCGTCACCCTCGTACTCTGCCTTGAGGGTGATCCCGACGTTCGACGCGTAGTCTTGGATCACGGATTGCAATACGGGAGAAATTCTGGCCGAACTGACGTAAGTTTCGCGGGCAAGGTCCTGCGGCCGGATCTTTTTGCGCGACGTCAAGCGATGGTCCGCCGGCAGTACGGCGATCAGTGGCTCCTTGGCTAAAAACTTGAAGGACACACCAACACTCTGCGTCTCGGGGCGAAGGAAAGCGACGTCCAGCTTGCCACGCATCAGTGCCAGAGCAAGGTCCGGGGAAGACTCACTGGACAGTATGATTTCAACCTCCGGCGCTTCCTCACGAATAATGCGCAATGCGTGCGGTAGCCACACGACCTCTTGTCCTGCGAGAAAACCGATAGCGAACGACTGCTTTTCCGGTCGTTCTGCCCGCCGAGCCCCTTCCGCAGCCGCCTCGACTTGCAATAACGCCAGCCGCGCGTGATCAAGAAACACTTTACCGGCGGCGGTAAGCGTCACGCCGCGCGGCTGCCGTTCCAGCAGTTTTACACCGATTTCGGTTTCCAGATCGCGAATTTGCCTGCTGAGTGAGGGCTGGGAGGTGTGTAGCCGCCGCTCGGCTGCGGTCAGTAAGCTTCCCTCCTCGGCAACAGCAACAAAATAGCGCAAATGCCTCAGTTCCATCGGGTCCTCGCTATACCTTTAAGGCATAGCTCGAACGTACAAGGTATTTGTCTTTGATAGAAGGAGATTTAATTAACGTCGCAATTTTCGGATATAATCGAACGCGCCTCACCGGAGGTATTTCGCAATCAACTGTGTCCAAAAAGGAATGTTTAACAGGGCAAATGGAGCGACACGATGCCTACAATCACGACCACGGACGGCGTAAACATCTTCTACAAGGACTGGGGCTCAGGCCAGCCGATCGTTTTCAGCCACGGCTGGCCGCTGTCGGCTGATGACTGGGACGCCCAGATGACCTTCTTCCTTCGCCAGGGCTACCGGGTGATCGCCCACGACCGGCGCGGCCACGGCCGGTCCGACCAGCCCGGCACCGGCAACGACATGGACCACTGGGTTGCCGACCTCGCGGCCCTGACCGAGCACCTCAACCTGCGTGACGCGATCCACATCGGCCACTCCACAGGTGGCGGTGAGGTGGCTCGCTATGTCGCCCGCCACCCGGAACGCGTCGCGAAGGCGGTACTGGTCGCCTCCCTGACCCCGAACATGTACCGGAGCGAGGAAAACCCGTCCGGTCAGCCGCCGGAGTGGTTTGAAGCGATCCGCGCGGGCGTGCTGGGCAATCGGTCGCAGTTCTTCCGGTTCGTCCCTGAGAACCCGTTCTACGGTTACAATCTCGACGGAGCCGAGCCTTCGGAGGCGATCATTGCGAACTGGTGGCGCCAGGGCATGGCCGGTGGTGCCCTGGCTCACTACGCGACTGTCGACTCTTGGCTGGAAGATTATACCGAAGACCTCAAGAAGATCACCGTGCCGGTGTTGGTGATGCATGGTGAGGCCGATCAAGTCGTCCCCTTTGCAAGTTCCGTGCCGCGTGCGGTCGACCTGCTCAAGAACGGGTCGCTGAAGACCTATCCTGGCTACCCCCATGGCATGCTGACCACACATGCAGATGTCCTCAACCCCGACCTGCTCGCGTTCATCAGGTCTTGACGACATCGACCGGACCGCGGCCTTCACCCAACGTCGGCCGGACGATCTGTCACCCGGCAGTGCCGGGTGACACCTGCCGCCATCGACATGCCCGCATGGCTGGCGTTGCTGTCGTCTTTGAGTTTTATGGCGCTCAGCTCGATGGCGGCTTTTGGGACACTGACCATAGTGTCTGAACGGCTGAGATCGGGGCGCAAAGCTGTTATTGCCCGAGGCATCTTGGTCTTAAAGGGAATAGAACGGGTTCCCCCGAGGCTACGGCATCTCTATCGAAGCCATGGATTAATAACTTTCAATCCAACGGCTTCGAAGGTGCTTGTATCGCGTGTTGTAACCGAAAGGCCGTTGGCCGCTGCTGTGGCTGCAATATATAGATCCGCCTTAGCGATAGCCTTTCCGGATACTCGAGCGCGCACCATCAGTTCCGAGTAAACTGCGACGTTGCGAGATCGAAGGGGAGCATACGCGCGGAAAAATGCGGGAGCACTTCACCTTCGAGAGGATCGTGAAGAATGGTTTGCCGTTTGCCCGGGGGCTGCGATACCGAAACGAAGTTCAGCGAACGTTACGGCAAAAAGAAAAGCGTTTCAATTGCTTGTGCATCCAACCAAGCGATCACGGTCTGGTCAGGAACTGGCTTCCAAGGCTCCGATATCACATTGGTGTCAAGCAGGATCATTCGAAAGTCATCGGTTCTACAGGTGTCTCATCGCGATTCTGCTGCAGAGCTTCGACGTCCAAATTGGAGAGGTGCGTCGCGCCCAATGCCCGCTAATAGCGAGCCCAGCTTAATGCGTTCAGAAGGGCGAACCGCCGCCTCGATAATGTCACGAATTTCGGCCTCGGTGCTGCGTCCGTGATGAGCCGCGCGTACGCGTGGGCCGCGATGTGTTTCATCAGAAATATTGTGAATTAGTAATTGCCGGCATCGAAATCACCTAACCATGATTGATGACACTGATATCAACAAACATAAAATGACGTTTCTATCCAAGCATAATTTGTGTCGCTGCCCGTGACCTGCGCGGCGCCGCCGTTGTTGATGACTGCATCACTGGCCGCGGTCGGCGCGCGCCGTCGGCACTCAAATACGCAGATTTTGTTTTCCAGCCTGCGAGATATCTACTGCCGAAGTGCGCTCGGCCGCATGTGACTTATCTCCTCACCGTTTTTTGCCCGGCGTTGCGCTTTTCATAGAATGTAATGAATTCTTCGAACGGGAGGGCTTTCGAGTATAGCCAACCTTGCCCGAACTGAACGCCGGACTGACGCAGGATCGTTTCCTGTTCAGCTGTTTCGATACCTTCCGCGACCATCTTGAGTTTCAGGCTATGGGCCATCTCGATGATATGAGGTGTAACCAGGCTTGTCGCGGCATTCCGACCGATAGC
>NZ_JBFTQH010000032.1:0-54278 GCF_056398905.1 Rhizobium sp. 01T417
CTGGAGCGCCTGCGCGACGGTCGCGCCGACAGCCTGCAGACAAGCTCGCTGCACCTCGACATGCTGCGCGACCTAAAGCGCATCAACGCCCACATCGTCTCCGTCGCCCACCCCATCCTCGACGAAAGCGGCCTGCTCATCGAAAGCAGACTGAAGGGTGCTGCATGATCAAGAGGTTTGGTGACATGAAGGTTCGTCGGGATGATGCCGACCTCTCGTCGGTCGAAATCTGGATATCCCGAAATCTGCCTGCGAACGTGTCGATGTCTGCCCACCTCCTGCAATTGGAACGGATGGCGCGTGCCGCGTTCGGCGGGCAAGTCAGTTTTCTGTACGCCATCGTCAAGGGAGAGTTGGCCGACGAGGTTGTGGTCGAAACGTCGATAAACGGTTCGAGGGTGCGACATGCGACCTTGGCGATGTGCTTCAACTCCGGCCGATTTTTTAAGGCCTACGGCCCTCTGGTCGACGAGCGAGTTTACTTCAAGCGACCCGCCGACGCCGCTGGCTTCATACGTTTTCTGGTCGGCGAACACCTTGCCCAAAAAGGAGAGAGGAGCGGCGGCATTTCACCGATCCGCTGCCCGCCACTGCAGTCGCCGCATATCCTGAGCAGTCGCACCCCTCAAGTGCGATAAGTGACTTGCACGCGAGAGTGCCCTCCCGGGAAGCATAGCTACCGAACGGACCTGTTTGTGCTCTCAACTCAAACCAAAGCACCCAGGCTTCCCAGCCGAGGAAAATAGCTAACCAAAAGCCAATCATAGCGGCGTACGGCCAGTAATTGCTCATGATCACCTCTCAATCTCACGATATCCGTGGCGAGTGCCCCAGAATCACGACTGCCTGTGTAGCAGACGGCACAATGGCACGTCGACATGGCGGGGACTGATTGGCAATTCGGGCACAGTCGAATCTTGCCTAACCTTGTATACCGAAATGAACTTCCAGGTTTTCCCAGCTCTCATCCATGGCGTAAGCAGCGGATAGGCGGGGAATGCCGATATGGCCAAAATAATACGAGAGTTGCCGCTCGGCTGCCTCTTCGTCACGTCCGGCAATCCGATTGGAATACAGGGCGGACGCAAGTCCGGTCCGATCGGAGCCCGCTTGGCAATGAATGAGGATGGGCTTCGGAAGGCTTGCCATCAGTGCAACAAGCTGATCGGCCCGCTCGGGTGGGAGAACCTTGGAAGCAGACATCGGGAAGTCGACGTGAACGACGCCAAGTTTACCCGCGGTCGCCAGTTCCGCCGAATACCATGTTCCCTTGTCGCCACTTGACCGCAAGTTGATGATCGATTTGATGCCGTGTTTGGCGACATATCTTTCCAATTGCTGAGGAGTCGGTTGAGCCGAGCGATATAACTGACCTTCGATCACCGTGTGAAAATTGCCGGCAAGTTGAAGATAAAGCGGATAGCCGCCGATCGCCGTTCCCAGTGCAAACACGCAGGCAAAAATCAACGAAGTACGTTTCGGCATTTATTTTCCGCAGGTTTTGAGAACTCGCCGCCAAATGCCAGTCGAGGCTGACAGAGACCTGAAGGGTGCCGCTAGAGCGCCGGGAGCCGGACCGAAATTTTGACGCCGGGATCGTTGTCCTCGATCTCGATGCGGGCCGCATGAAGATCGGCAATCGCCTTCACAAGGCTGAGACCCAGACCACTGCCCGGTGCCGTCCGGCTCTTATCGAGACGGTAGAGCCGTCGGAATACCTTGTCGCGCTCGGCGGCGGGTATGCCTGGACCAGTGTCGGCGACCGTGACAATCGCGGCCTGGCCCTCGCGCCGCAGGGAAACGCTGATAACGGTGTCAGGCGGACAATGCGTAATTGCATTCTCAACGAGATTTACGACCATTTGAATCAGCAGTTCGCGGTCTCCATTGACATATGTCTGCTGGTATGGCTCGACGATCAGCCTTTGGTGATTGTCCTCTGCGACTTCTGCATAGACATCCTCGATGAGATCGAGAATTTCGCCGAGATCGATCGAGTTGAACCGGAGCCTCCGCGCTCCTGCTTCAATCTGCGAAATGCGCAACAACGCTTCAAACGTTGCATTTATCTGATCGCTTTCGTCATGGGCCTCATCAAGAAGCCTGGCAACGTCGTCTTGTTCTTCGTGTACTCGACGTGCCTCCTCAAGGGTTAGCCGCAGGCGATTGAGCGGGGTCTTCAGTTCATGTGCGATATCCGCGCTAACCTGGCGCATGCCTTCGACCAGTCCTGAAAGCCGGCTGAGTGCGTCATTGATCTGCTTGAAGACATGGTCGAGATCGTCATCGGCATTTCGCAATGGTATCCGGCTTTCCAACCGCCCGTTTGACACATCCAGCATCGTCCGGGTTACGCCATCCAGGCGTCTTTGGGCACGGTTCGCAAGGAAAATGCCCCCGCCAATCGCCGCAAGGACAGCGAGGATCGCAGCCCAGATGAGGCTGACGAGCACGGTCCTCAGCATGGCGTCCATTTGGGCGAAGCTCCTGCCGACAACGAGCGTATTCTCTCCCAGCTTGGCCGCCTGCAGGCGATAGACTGTGTTGCTCTTCAAGCCGATGTCGGCCGATTTCACAGTAAAGACGCCTGCCGGAAGGATCGGCGTCTTGAAATTGCCGGCCAGTTTCTTCCCGGACCCGTCAATCAAGGAGTAAACCCCGTCGTCGGCCGGTTTGAGATTTGCGTAGCTGTCGAGGGTCGTGACCAGGTCCTCAATGTCATCAGGCGCATAGGTGGACGAAACGACCTGGAACGTGTCGTTCAGCGCGGTGTCGAGCTGGGCGTCAAGTCCGTTGCGAAGCAGGTGATACATGATGCCACCAGTTGCTACGACTGTCAGGATGAACAGCAGCGCGAATGATAGCGCCAGGCGAAACGGCGTGCTTCGTCGGAGGCTAGTTAGGCGCATGCAGGCTATATCCGGTATGGCGGACCGTGTGCAGCAACTGCGCTTGAAACGGCTTGTCAATTTTGGCGCGAAGGCGGCTGATGTGCGTTTCAACGACACTGGTCTTGGGATCGAAGTGGAAATCCCAGACCTTTTCGAGAAGCATGGTCTTGGTGAGCACGCGACCTTCTCCTCGCATCAGGACTTCGAGCAGTGTGAATTCCCTTGGTTGAAGCTCGATAGCCTGTCCAGCGCGCCTTGCCTGCCGTCGGATCAGGTCGAGTTCAAGATCGGCCACCTTTAGGACCGTCTTCTGCTCTTGCACGGGAGGACGTCGCGAGAGCGCATTGACCCTGGCGAGCAACTCCGAAAAGGCGAACGGCTTCACCAGATAGTCGTCGCCACCCGCTTCCAGCCCTTCGACCCGATCGTCCACGCCGCCGACCGACGTGAGAAAGAGGGCAGGAGTGCTGACCTTGGCAGCGCGCAGTGACCGGACGATCGACAAACCGTCCAATCCCGGAAGCATGCGATCTACGACGACGACGTCGTATTCCTCCCGTTGCGCTTGGAACAGGCCGTCTCGCCCGTCTTTCATGACATCGCAAACATGCCCCACTTCTCCGAAGCCCTTGGCGACGAAGTCAGCCGTCTTGCGATCGTCTTCGATAAGTAAAATCCGCATGAGATCCGCGTGCCACAGTTTCCTGACCGCTATCTGAAACCATTGGCCTTTCGACAATCTTTCGGAAACTATACAGATCCGTAACGTGACCGATCCAGCGACCTTACGAAACGGTATGGTTATGGCAAGGCGTCCGTATATAGCGCCGCATAGTGTCCGCCTGCTGTCGCTCTGGGCAGTGGAAAAATCGTCAAAGGACACTCACCATGAAAACGATTGTCGCCGCCGCTGTTCTCAACGGGGTCGCTGCGCTTTGCTTCCTCGCTCTCTCCATTCCTGCGCATTCGGCCGTTCCCTGTGAAGAAATGCTGAAGGATATGCGCGCTGCCAAGGCCGGAGCGAAGCTCAGTGACGCAGACGTTCAAAAGGTCGACGACCTCGAAACGAAAGCCGTTGAACGCTGCAATGCCGACGATGACACCCGCTCGGACAAGTTCCTTGCCGAAGCAATGAAGATCATGGGTAAGTAAAGGAGCGGGCAGATGAAAGCATTGGCACAGACTGCCCCCATAAACCGGGTCCCGGAGGTCACCGTTGATTTCTGGTTGATCAAGCTCATGGCCGTAACGATGGGCGAGACGGCAGCGGACTATCTCGCGGTGAACCTCGGTCTAGGCCTGACGGTGACGTCGATAATTATGACGGCGATCCTTGTCGCGGTCGTGGCGATCCAATTCACGCAGAAGCGCTATGTGCCTGCGAGTTATTGGGCTGCCGTTGTGCTGATCAGTGTGGTCGGTACGCTGATCACCGACAATCTGGTTGATAGTTTCGGGGTTCCACTCGAGGCCACCACAATCGGATTTTCGATCGCCCTCGCTATGACGTTCGCCGTCTGGTTTGCGTTCGAACGAACCTTGTCAATCCACACGATCTATACGACGCGACGCGAGGCATTCTATTGGCTGGCTATCCTCTTCACCTTTGCGCTAGGCACTGCGGCGGGGGACCTGATCGCGGAAACGTTTGACTTCGGCTACCTGACGACAGCCTTTCTCTTCATGGTGGTCATCTGCGTTATTGCGGTGGCGTATGCTGTTGCGGGCCTTAACTCGATCGTGGCGTTCTGGCTTGCCTACATATTCACCCGCCCGTTGGGTGCCTCTCTGGGTGACCTTCTGTCACAGCCACTTGAATACGGCGGGTTGGGCTTCGGGACGATCTATACCAGCGCGCTCTTCCTCGGGCTGATCGTTGCGATCGTGATCTATATGACGCTGTCCCAAAGCTCGAGCGAGCCGACAGAAGCAACCCGTTAACTGTCGCAACAACACATCGTCGGCCTGATTGCCGGTTCAGGTGTTTGTCAGGCTGATGATGGATACGCGACCATCTCAGGCTTCATTCATTGAGATTTGATTATGGCGCACATGAGCCAGTCGACCTATACGCCAGCCCCTTCGGTCACGGCGGTACTCGCCCTGATCGTCACATGGTTCGCGTTGCTAGGCGCGTTCTATCTCCATCCTTCCTTTGACGTCGAGGTGTCCTCATTCTTCTTCACCGGCCCACTCTGTGAGGCAGCTCTTCCGGATTTTGTCTGCGGGTACTTCCCACTTCGTCGACTGCAGGCCGTCGAACAGGTAAGGCAGATGCTGTACATGCTTCCCTACGCGGCAGCAGCGCTCATTGTCGCTTTGGGCGCAGCTGGCGTTTTTTCTAGGGACTTACGCAGGCATCTTCCAATGGGTAGGCTGCTGGTGGCACTGATAAGCCTATGCGTAGGACCGGGACTAATTGTAAACGGGCTTCTGAAATCCTATTCGGGCAGGCCGCGGCCGGTGCAGACGAATCTCTTCGGCGGCCCCTTCGATTTTACTGCCGCCGGGACGTTCGTTGGCGAATGTGCAAAGAACTGTTCGTTCGTCTCTGGCGAGGCCTCGGGGGCCGGGTGGCTGCTCTGTCTTCTCTTCCTGTTCCCCGCCCGAATGCGAATTTGGGTCGGACCGCCGCTGGTTGCGACCTCTTTGACAATGGCGGGGCTGCGTGTCGCAGTGGGTGCACACTACGCGTCTGATGCGTTGCTTGGCTGGCTGTTGGCAATCATACTCTTCATGGGCTTGCTAGTCGCCGAAGCTCGCCTACATGAGATGCTCGCACGGTCTGACCGTTGAACATTGGCCTATCGCCTCGCAAACTTTAAAGTCCTGTCCCATGCCAATGAGCTGCGGGCAAGTCGGCTTCATGACCTAAGTTTCGCTGTTGAGCTGCCAAAACAACCTCAAGTCGATTTTTCGCCTGGAGCTTCTGCATGAGAGCCGTCATGTAGTATTTCACGGTCTTCTCGCTGATCTTTAGACAGTTGGCTATCTCGCGATTAGAGCTGCCGCGCATCAGGTAACCGACAATTTGCTCCTCACGGATGCTCAGCTGTCGCTGTGTTTCTTTTTTTCTCCGTAGGGCATCTGCTTTCATCGACATTATGACTGTGGTTGCGAATCCAGGAGTAATAAAGGTGCCGCCGGCATGCGCCGTTTGAATTGCTTCAAGCAAGTCAGACGACGTGCTGCCTTTGAGCACGTAGCCGGAAACTCCCAAACTGAGAACGTGTATTGCCAACTCCACACTCGTGCTGGCGGTGAATGCAATGACGCGTGTCTTCGGGTACCGCTGGAGTATAATCTTAATCGCTGAAATTGCGTTGCCGGGGAGGCTCAGGTCTACAACGACAACGTTGGGGTTGAACTCTTCAACGAGCTTCAACGCGTCGACAGCGTTCTCACCCTTACCGACAACATCAATACCACTGCGCTTGGAATAAAGACTGACCAATCCTTCAAGTAGTAACGGATGGTCGTCGACAAAAGCCACTGAAATACCCATCGCGCCCTCGAGTTTTGAAAGAAACTCTAGCCCAACGCTGCGTCTTTTTGAAGATCGTACGAAAGAAGTAAAGCATGCGGCGCGAAAGCAATTATTGATGTTTGGTGCGAATGAAGATTGCAGCAACTATGATCTTTTTTCTTTTATCGGATTACCTTGCCGCCTACCTCTCCGCCCGGATGCCCGAAAAGACTGAGCAGGCAGGCGGTAGAACCGCGGGCGTGGAAACGGACCTGGGCCGTTTAGGGGTGCGTCCGGCGTAGGTCCCGCACGCGGGCTAAAGGTCCGGGTGCCCGCGATCGCTAATCACTCCTCCCTGAACGCCTTCATCATTTGGTCGGTGAATGGTTTGAGGATGTACGACATTGCGGTTCGTTCTTCGGTCTGGACGAAGACCTCGACGGGCATTCCGGGGATGAGTTTGTTGTCCTTGAGGAGATTCTTGTCGGCAAGGGAGAGCGATGCGAGGTAGTAGGGCTGTCCGGTTGCGCGGTCCTGCGTGGTTGCGGCGGCGACGACCTCGACCTTGCCGTGGAGTTCGGGCGTGGTGCGCTGGTTGAAGGCGGTGAAGCGCATGCGGGCTGGCTGTCCGGGGGCGACACGGTCGATGTCGACGGGGGGGATGCGGACTTCGACGGTGAGGTCGCCGCTCTTCGGCACGACGGACATGACGGTGGCGCCTGAGGTGATGATGCCGCCGATGGTGTGGACCTGCAGGTCATAGACGAAGCCGTCGACGGGAGCGCGCACTTCCATGCGGGTGAGGCGGTCGCGGGCGGCGATCTCGCGCTCGTTGAGCTCGGCGATCTTGGCCACCAGGCTGACGATCTCGGTCTGCGCCTCCTTGCGGGTGGTCTGGTCGATGGAGATCAGCTTCATGTTGAGCTCGCTGATCTCGCCCTCGGCTTCGGCGACGCGGGCGATGAGCTCGCCGCGGCTGCCTTCGATGCGGGCCCGCTGGCGCAACAGGTCGCGCTTCTGCGAGATCGGCACCAGCTTGTTGGCAAGCAGCTTCTCGGTCTTGGCAAGCTCCTGCTCGACGATCTCGGCCTCGCTGTCGTTGGAGCGGCTCTGCGCCTCGAAGCCGCGCACCTGCTCGTCGAGCTGGACGATCTGCAGCCGCAGCTGCTCCTTCTGGTTGGCGACCATGCGGCGGTTTTCCTCAAACAGCTTGGTCTCGCCCGCCACCACCGAAGAGGAGAGGTGGAGCGCCTCGAAGCCGACGCCGTCGGCCGCATCGCGCTCGGCCACCAGCCTGGCATGGGCGGCGGTCAGCTGCTGCAGCTGCGCCTTGACGATCGACAGCTCGACGCGGGTCTGGGTGTCGTCGAGGACGATGAGGACATCGCCCTTCCTGACGGCGGTGCCGTTGTCGACGCGGATCTCGGCGATGATGCCGCCGTCACGGTGCTGGATGGTCTTGACCTGCTCGGAGACGGTCACCTGGCCATGGGTGATGACGGCACCCGACAGCTTCGCCTGGGCCGCCCAGCCGCCGACGCCGAAGACCAGCGTACCGGCCAGGATCGAGGAGACGACGATGCGCGAAGAGATGCCGAACTGCCGGGCGTTGTGGCGAGCCTTGTCCTTGTCGCCCTTCATCTTGTCACTGTTCTTGTCGTTGGTGGTGGTGATCATTGCCGTGTTCCCCTGAAATCTTGTGGCATTGTCCGTGTCGTCGAGATCCGCTGTCACTTGTCGTCATGCTCTTTCCGGCATGGTCTTTCTGGCATTGTCGGGAGAGGTTAAGAAGGCCTCCCCGGGGGAGGGGCCGAAGGCGGCCCCCGCGGATAGGCGTCACGCCTGTCCCATCGGATGGCTATCGATCGTCACCTGGCTGGGATCGATGGCGGCCAGGATGAAGTCCTGCGCGGTCAGCTCGTGATGGCCGCGCAACAGGATCTGCAGGTCGTCGTCATGCTCGAGGTCGACGACCGTGCGCACGATGGTGCGGGTGTCGTCGCCGAAGGCCTCGTAGTAGAAGGTGATCGAGCCGATCTGCAGCGCGTCGCCATCCATCTGCAGGCCGGCGAAGGTGAGGGTACCGTACTGGCCAAGCGCGGAGAGATCGAGCCGGTCACCAACGCCGAAGTCGACGATCTCGTCGCAGCCGCTGCCGCCATTCTCAAGGCTGACGACCGACTGGAAGACGAAGATGTCGCTGCCCTCGCCACCGACCAGCACGTTGACCATGGCCGAAGCGACGAGCGTGTCGTCGCCGGAGCCGCCGCTGGCATTCTCGACATCGAGGAGACCGTCATCGCCAATCTCGGCGCCCGAGGCCACACCGGCCTCGAGATCGATGACGACGCCGAGCACGGTGGAGGACGCGTCGTAGCAGTCACTGCCGCTGCCGCCGTCCATCCGGTCGTTGCTGTCGTCACTGCCGTTGTTGTCAGTGCGCGCGAGCACGATGAAGACGTCGTGGCCGCTGCCACCGTCGAGCCGGTCGTCGCCGTCGCCTCCGATCAGGTGGTCGTCGCCGCTGCGTCCGGCCACCTGATCGTCGCCACCCCCGCCATAAAGAATGTCGGTGGCGCTGCCGCCGGAGAAGCGGTCGTCACCCGACCCGCCGCGGATCGTCTCGAAGCCGCGGATCGTGTCGCGGCCGATCTCCTCGCCCTCGGCATACCCGGCCTCGATGTCGGCGATCACCGCCTGGACCAGCGCCGACAGGTCGAGCGTGTCGTCTCCATCACCGCCCTCGTAGTCGTCATCGCCATCGTCGTCGTGATCGTAGATGTCATCATCGTCATCGCGAGGATTGATGACGCCGCTCGGTCTGGTGTGGACGATTATAACATCGTCATCATCCCCGCCCGATACTACGTCGTCTCCGTCGCCGCCGCTCAGGGAATCATCGCCAGCGCCACCGCGCACTTCATCATCTCCTGAGCAGCCACTCAAATCATCATCGCCGTCCCCGCCAAGCACCGTATCGTCGCCGGCCCCGCCGCTCATCTGGTCGTCACCGGCGCCGCCCTCCAGATGGTTGTCGTAAGCGTCGCCGCAGATCGTGTCGTCATTGGCGGTGCCGGTGACGTTCTCGATCTCGGACAGGCTGTCGCTGCCGATGTCGGTGCCGGTGGCGGTACCGGCTGCAAGGTCGACATTGACGGCCGCCGTCGCCTCGCTGGCGTTGTAGGTGTCGCAGCCCTCGCCGCCGACATAGGTGTCGTCGCCGTCGGAGGTGGGAGTGGAGGTCGACGTGCCCGTGGAGGCTGCCGCTTCCTGGCGCAGGTCCTCGCTGAGGAGCCCGACCCTGAAGCTGTCGTCGCCGGCGCCGCCAAGCGCCACGTCCTTGCCGAGCCCGCCCGTCAGCACGTCATTGCCGTCGTCGCCTTCCAGAACGTCGTCGCCGGCCTCGCCGGAGAGCTGATCGTTGCCGGCATCCCCCATCAGGTGATCGTTGCCGGCGCCGCCGAACAGACGGTCGTTGCCGGCCTCGCCCATCAGGCTGTCATTGTCCTCGTCGCCGAAGAGATCGTCGTCGCCATCGCCGCCGAACAGCACGTCGTTGCCGGCACCACCGAACAGCCGGTCGTTGCCGGCCTCGCCATAGATCAGGTCCTGGCCGTCGCCGCCGAAGACGGTGTCGTTGCCGGAACCTGCAAACACCACGTCGCGCCCCTCGCGGGCATAGACGAAGTCGTCGCCATCCTTCAACGAGATGATGTCGTCCTCGGGCGTGCCGAGCAGCCGGTCGTCGTCGTCGGTGCCGCTAATCTCGTGCGGCGGCGCCTTCAGGAGCGACATCGTCGACTGCGTGACGATGCTGCCCTTGCCGTCGCTCACATGGTAGGTGAAGGTCACAGGGCCGCTCACCCCGCGCGCCGGAGTATAGAGCCAGACGCCGTCGCCATAGGCGGTGATCTCGCCGCTCGAGGCTTGCAGATTGCGCACGCTCAGTTGATCGCCATCCGGATCGGACGTCTTTGCTAAGAGATCGTCGAGGAAGATCAGCGTCGACAGGTTGACCATGCCGTTGGTCAGAACGTTGCGGCCGAGCGACACTGGCAGCCGGTTGGCACGGGTCTCGTCGTCATCGTCATCGCCGCCCTCCGGGCCGTCCAGGCCGCCATGACCGCCCGGCGTGCCGCCACGGCTCTCCGTCGGAGCCTCGCCGCCGCCACGATCTGAGCCGCGGCCACCGCCATGGCCGCCACCGCTGCGGGCGCGGCCGGTCTCGGGAAAGCGGAAGCTCTCGCCATTGATGCCGACGCGGCCCTCGTTGTCGTTGGCATTGAAGGCCCGCATCACCGTGTCGGCAAGGTTCGGATTGCGCGGCAGCGGCATATCCTCGAAGCTCAGCCGCACCGAGGCGACATGGCGCTTGCGCGCAACGCCCGCCGTGCTCGCCATCAGCTCGTCGGTCATGTCGCGCAGGAAGGCCGCGACATCCTCGATCGCCGCAAGGTTGGTCTCGGCGGCAACCGGAGGCGCTTCCGCCGGCTGCGGGCCGGCCGCCTTCTGTTCCTGCGCAGTCGGCTCAGCCTGCCGGCCACTGCCAAGCACGGCGCCGAGCACCCCGAACAGCAAAGGCAGCGAGTAGATCCGACGGTCGACGCCCTTCTCGGCGGCAAGCCGGTACCGGTTGGCCGGAGCAACGGCCGCCTGGCCATCGTCGGGCAGTCCGAGGATCAGTCTTTCGTCCATGACGCTCTCCTATCCCTGCTCATTCCCCCACTTGTCATTGCCGGCCGCTATTCGGCGGCAGCGTTGGCAATCCGGTCGCGACCGGCGGCCGGCGGCGTCTTGCCGACAACCAGCGGACGCTTGGCGGCGGGCTGGATGATCTCATCCTTCGGTCCGAAGGCGGCAAGCCGGCCGTTCTGCACCAGCCCGACCATGTCGACGGCGGAAAGCGCGCTCGGGCGATGGGCGACGATGATGACGATGCCGCCGCGCTCGCGCACCTTGGCGATCGCGTTGGTCAGCGCTTCCTCGCCTTCGGCGTCGAGATTGGAGTTCGGCTCGTCGAGCACCACCAGGAAGGGATCGCCGTAAAGCGCCCGCGCCAGGCCGATGCGCTGGCGCTGGCCGGCCGACAGCGCCGTGCCGTGAGGCCCAAGTTCCGTCTGGTAGCCGTCGCGCAGGTGCACGACCATCTCGTGGATGTCGGCGGCCTTGGCCGCACGGATGATCTTGCGCGCATCCGGCGTCTCGGCAAAGCGCGAGATGTTCTCGGCAATCGTCCCCTCCATAAGCGCCACGTCCTGCGGCAGGTACCCGACATGCTCGCCGAAGAAGGCTTCGTTCCACTGGCTGAGGTCGGCCCCGTCGACCCGGACCGAGCCGCGCAGCACCGGCCAGATGCCGAGGATCGAGCGCGCCAGCGTCGTCTTGCCACCACCCGATGGGCCGATCAGACCTAGCGCCTGGCCGGCCTTCAGCGTGAAGTTCACCTCGCTGAGCAGAACCGCGCCACTCGTCGGCGCCACCGTCGTGATGTTGTCGACCGTCAGGCTCTCGTGCGGGGCCGGCAGCTCGACATACCCGCTCTTGTCGTTCAGCACCGCCAGCGTCTCGTTCAGCCGATGATGGCTGCGGCGCGCACCAACGACGCCCTTCCACTGGGCGATCGCCAGGTCGACGGGGGCCAGCGCCCGGGCCGTGACGATCGACGAGGCGATGATCGAGCCCGACGACAGGTCGCCGCGGATCGCCAGATAGGCGCCCATGCCGAGGATCGCCGACTGCAGCATCATGCGCAGCACCTTCGACAGCCCCGACAGCGTGCCGCCGATGTCAGACGTCTTCGTCTGACAGTCAAGGTGGCGGCGATTGGCCTTCTCGAAGCGCTCGACGGCCCGTCCGGTGATCCCCATCGCATGCATGATGTCGCTGTTGCGGGCGTTCGAGTCCGCCACCGAGTTGCGCGCCACCGAGGCCTTGATCATCGATTGCGAATGCCGCCGGGTCAAAAGCTCGGCAACGATGGTCAGCATCGTCAGCACCACCGCGCCGCCGACCGTCAGCACCCCCAGCATCGGGTGTAGCAGCCACACGAACACCAGGTAGATCGGCATCCACGGAAGGTCGAACAGCGCCACCGGTCCTTGGCTCGACAGGAAGCCGCGCAGCGTGTCGACGTCGCGGCCGCGCTCCATCGCCTCCGACGTCGAGTAGCCGTAGCGTGGCATCTCGATCACCACCTTGTGGGCGATCGGCGCAAGTTCGGCATCCAGCCGGGCGCCGAGCCGGATCAGGATCTGCGAGCGGATGATGTCGAACATCCCCTGGAAGAGATACAGGCTGATCGCCAGGATCGACAACGCCACAAGCGTCGAGATCGAGCCGCTGGTCAGCGCCCGATCGTAGATCTGCAGCATGTAGAAGGCGCCGGTCAGCGCCAGGATGTTGATGATCCCGGACAGTCCGAACAGATAGACAAGGATGCCGCGCAATCCCGTGACCTTGTACTGCGGCTCGCTCTTCTTCTTCGTCATCGCATGCCCCCACATCAGCGGCGCGGATACTGGCCATCACCCAGGCATCGGATCCTGCGCATTGAACAACAAAGCCCCCGACCGGGGATGACCCGGTCGGGGAGGCGCGCTCGTCCCGTCAGGAGACGCCGTTGAAGTCGCTGGCCGTCAGGTTGTAGTTGCCCTTCAGCATCAGCACGAAGTCGGCATCGGTGTTGCTGTCGACATTGCCGTGGATGACAGTGAACTCGTTGCCATCAAGCACCTCATGCGTGACCACAACCTGGCCGGCCGCCGTCAGCGAACCACCCGATGCCAGCGAGAAGTGCTGCGCGCCCGCCGCCCCGGTATTGGCATCGATCGCCGCAAAATCGATCTTGTCGCCTGGCTGGAAGCCGTGGATCGAGTCGCCGTTGGCAGCCCCTGCCGACAGGAAGCGGAAGGTGTCGTTGCCAAGCCCGCCGTCCATGATGTTGACCGCGGCCGTGGCCGTGATCGTGTCGTGGCCGGAGCCGGTGACGACGTTCTCGAAGCCGTAGGCCACATCCGTCCCGGTCATGCCCCCAGACACCTGGCCGCGCTGCATGAAGCCGTTGCCGAGGTCTACCGTCAGGTTCGCCGTCGCCACCGCATAGTCCAGCGTGTCGTTGCCATCGCCGCCCCAGTACTGGTCGTCGCCGTCGCCGGCCGAAGCGATCACCGTGTCGTTGCCGGCACCGGCCCAGATCTGATCCTCACCGGCGCCTCCCTCGATGAAGTCGTTGCCGCCCTCGCCATGGATCATGTCGCGACCGGAATTGCCAAACAGCATGTCGTCGCCCGACCCGCCATGCAGCTCGTCATCGCCGGCACCGCCGGTGACGCCGTCGTCGCCGTCGCCGGCCGTCACCAAGTCGTCACCATCCTCACCCTTGAGCGTGTCATTGCCGGCATCGCCAGAGACGATATCTCCGGCACCACCACCAAGGATCGTATCGGCACCACCGGCACCCACCAGGACATCCGCAGCCGCCGTCCCGATCAATGTCCGTGCCGCTACCGGCAACGGCGTCGTGCCGTCATCATCGTCGTCGTCCCCGCCAGAAGAGGAACCGCCGTTGTTGTTGTCGCCGCCCGATGACGTGTCGTCATCGTCGTCTGTCGGCGTTGAGGTGTCCGGTGTGTCGTCATCATCAGATGGTTCACCGTCATGGGTAACCGTGCCGGTGGTTTCAAAGGTATCCTGAGGACGCGCGCCGCCGATAACGTTGATGTTGCCGCCATTGGAGCGAACGTGGATGCGGTGCTCGGATTCGAGACCCGAGATATCAATCGTTTCGTCACCCTCAGAGTTAATGGTGATGGTGTTGAACGCAAGGCTCGTCGGATTGAAGTTGCCGATTGCCGTAACCGTATCGACGCCACCTGCGGTGTTGATGATGATTTCCTCGACATTATCGAGCTCGGCGATCACAACTCCATTGCGGGTGATAACGATCTCGGTGTCGGTCTTGAGGTCGGTGAAGCCGGCGGCGATAGCGTTGGCTCTGGCATAGACCTTGAAGTCTTCGACAGAGTTGTTGCCGTTGATGGTAACGGTGTCGGACTCTGCCAGGTCGTTCGTTTCCGACCAGGTCGTCGTCCATGCTCGCGAGCCATTCGAATTGTTGTAGGCTTGCGCGCCAAACTCGTCACGGAAACTGCCTGTCGGCGTCAGTATGTTGACATTGTCGATGTAGATGTTCTCGCCGGCACCGAGGTTGGGCGAGACAAAGCGTATTGCTGAGTGCGCGCCAATCTGTGAAGCGGTGAGAGCGACAGAGAAGTTGAAGTCGGTATCCTCGGTTGCGTTGCCGTCGAGTGTGCCAATGGTATCCCAGGTCGTTCCGTTGAAGGCCTGAACCAAGACGTTTTCACCGGCGTCAACATCGTCCACACGCCAGATGAACGATAGGGTTGCCGACGCAGACCCGGCCAGGTTGACCGCGCGGGAGATCGTCTCAGTACCATCCGTATTTTCATTGAAGCTGAGACGGTTGGCAGTTGTGCCACCTGCGCCCGTGACGACGACTGATCCCGTCGCAGCCAGATTGATGTTGCTGTTGCCACCATCGATGTAGTCACGGCCATCGGTTGCGCCATTCGCATTCGCGTTCCAGACGATGTTGTCGTTGCCTGCACCGGCGAAGATGAAGTCATTGCCGAGATCACCGTCGAAGGTGCTGTCAGAACCATTGCCAAGCAAAATGTCACTGCCGACGCCGCCGCTTATCGTTCCCTGGGCGTCACGAACAACTGCGACATTCGCTGTGGCCCCGGCATTGGCGGTGTAGGCGAACGAGTTGTTATTCCCATCCTGGTCGTTGATTTGGACGCCGGTCGGCACGAGCGTTGCGGTGAAGCCGGATGAGTTTTCGGTGACCGCGGTGATATCGGGTGTCACAGGCGTGTCGGGATCGCCGTCGTTGGCCAGGAGCACCCATTCCGGAACTATGAAGTTGGCATTCGCGATATTTGTTACGATGCGATCCGGCGAGGCAGCGAAAGGATCGTCGACCGCGGTCACGTTCACGGTAGCGGTAGCGACAACGCTTTCAAGCTCGCCGTCATTGACCGTCACTTCGATGATGCGCGGCGTCGCGGCGGCAGTTGGGTTCGGGTTGTCGCCAGTGTTGGCGAACCGGACCTGGCCGATGGCCATTTGTAGATTGGCCTTTGATATCGGACCGTTGGCCGTAAGGTACGCCGTGATGACACCAGCCACGGCGGGCCCGAACACGACGGACATGCCGGTCGGCAACGTCCCCTGTATCGACAGCGTATCGCCCGCTTGTGCGTTCTTTAGTTTGATCGTGGCACCCATCAACGTAGCGTTGTCGGTGTCAGCAATAGCCGGGTTGGCGGCAATGGCGACCGCTGCACCATTCTCGGTGAAGGTTGCGGTGTAGTCGTTCGGTGCCGTCGGGGTAGATGTGGTGGTCGTAAAGGCGATGTTGACGTTGTCGATGAAGAAGTTGTCGCCGTTGTTTCCTGACCCGCCCGTTGTCTCCCAGTCACCCTCCACGCGGAAGCGTATTTGGGAATGAGCTCCGATTCGGGCCGGCGTCAACGATGCTGTGAAAGTGCCTGCACCATCATTGGTCGTGCCGCCCAGTGTCTGGCCAATCTGCTGCCAAGCGCTGCCATTCCAGGCCTCGACAATGATGTTCTCGCCATTGCCAGTGTTATCATCGGTATAGTTGAAGGTGAGGGTAGCGGTGGTCCGGCCAGTCAGATCAACCGCACGTGTTAGGGTCTCACCTCCATCAAGGTTGCCGTCGAAGGTGAGCTGGCCCCCAGCGATATCAATCTCGCCTGAAGTCGCGCTTCCGTTGTCGCCGCCTTCCGTCCAGCTGGTTGTCCAAGGCACGGTCGCGTTGGCGGTATCTGAACCTGTGTAACTGCTGGTTCCAAATTCCTCCCGATAGTTGCCGCTGGTAGTTGAGACGACGCCCTGGAGGTCCAGGACAGGCGCGACGTCCAAAACCTCGCCGGTCACATCGTTGAGGAGAATGGTGAACTGGCGCTGGGCCATCAACACGCCGCCGTTGGCAACCGTATCGGTATAGGTGTCGATGACGATCTGATACTGGTTGTCAACAAACTGGTGCGACTGGTTTGCCGGCGTATGAACCGGAGCCTCGTAGTTAAGCATCACGGGACCGCCGTTGGCGACCGCGAGCTGGTAAACGGGGTTGGCTGCCGTTCCGGTGTTGACGATCGTGAAGCGGCCGCCAGCATCGTTTCCGGGCGAGATGACGTGTGTGAGCTGAACGACATCTCCATCTGTCACCCCGGTGCCGCCAAAGCCGAGCGGATCGTAGTCAAGGCTGAACGGGATGGGCGCGATTACGGTATTCGACGCGGTGTTTTCGTTGACCGAGAACGGCGCAGTGACGTTGTCGGTCTGCATCGAAGCAATCCGTTCGGTGACGCCCTTGCTGTCCTTGAACACCGCGACGGCGCGCAACACGTGCGCTGGGTCGACGGGTCGCACGGTGTAGGTCAATCCCGTACTGATCGTTGACCAGCCGCCGTCATTCCCAGCCTCAGTCGTCTGCCATTCGAACGTCAGGCCGACCGGCATGCCATTGGCGTCCAGAGGGATGCCGTCGAGATCTGCAAAGTTGGATAGCGTGGCCGTCAGAACCTGGCCGACGATCGGGCTGACGACGCCCGGTGTTGAAGGGTCGCCATCATGGTCGAACGGGGTCGGGTCCGAAATTGTCACGGTACCCGTTGCTAAGCTGTTGGCTGCCGAGGTACCAACGGTCAACGTCTTGTCGGCGAATTGAAGGCGCTCGATGTTGACCAGCTTGTCTGTGTCGTCCGTCAATGCGCCGCGGCTGACCGTGAGGCCTCCGACACGGCCTGGGGCGGCAACCGTACCGTCGTCAAGGTCGCGCACTGTGATGAAGCCATCACCGTTGGTGTCCCGAATATTCAGCGGGGCAGATTCCGGACCGGTGTCGTTTACACGTCGTAGAGCTTCGCCTGTTGTGGCGTCATAAATGATGCGGGTGCCTTCGATCTGGTACTCCAGATCGCCGCCCTGGAATACGGCCGTATCGATATTCTTGTCCGGCCCCGTGACATTGGTATCGTCGTAGAGGATTTCACGGACGATGCTCATGTGGCTTGGATTGATGGTTCGGTCGAGCAGCAGCGACGTCAGCGAAGCGCCACCGAATGCGATGCTTGCAAAGTTCGGTGCTCCGGCGATGTGCGCGGGATCGGCTGCCTGGTCCGCAGCGGTATAGACGTTGAAGACCTTGCCGGCGTTTGGACCCATCACCGTCGTATCGGTGGTCATCGATTCCGCCGAATAAGTGCCGGCGTTTGAGCCACTCGGGATGACGATTTTGATGCGGACGTTCAGCCAGGCGTCGCCGTCGATGATGTCGAAGCCGCCGCGACCGCGGATGAAGTCGTTCCCGTCGCCGCCAATCAGTACGTTGCCGTTCTTGAAGCTGGCATTCGCAACCCCGTCGAGGCCGAGCAGGTGACGGAGGCCGTTAATCCGGTCGATGCCCGCGCTGTCGAGCGTGTGGTCGACGAACAGTTCGACAGGGGTGGAGTCTGGACTCGAGGAGCCGCCACTATGCCCGCGGTCATCGCCATCGAGGATGTCGCCATATTTCCAGCCGGAAAGCGCTTCCACTTGGTCGAAACGGTCGCGAAGAACATCCTCGGGTATCGTTGTGAAAATGGGAATCTGCAGGTCGAATTTCACACCTGCGATGTCGTTTTTAGCAATGCCCCAGTCGAAGCCGAACATGCCCTCATAGCGATAGACGCTCGGGCCTGAACCCATGATGTCGTCCCCCGATTCCGCATCGTAGTCGGTCTCGTCGCCGTGCCCGAACAAAACATCGTGGCCTTTGATCGGGCTGTTGAAGAATAGTTCCGAATTGTCGCCGGCGATGGTGTCGAAACCAGATCCTCCCTCGATCCAGTCGTCGCCTTCGTTGCCAAGCAGGAAGTCCTTTCCGGCGCCGCCGAGAACGAAGTCGTTTTCAGTGCCGGCGAAGACCTCGCTGGCGTCTTGCCCAAGGACGATGTAGTCGGTGCCGGAGTCGCCAAACATGAGGTCCGCGCCGCGCGCGCTGGTGATGACGTCATTACCCTGATTGCCGCGCAGCACGTCGTCACCGAAGGGATCCTCGATGATGTCGTCGCCTTCGCCGCCGAAGACATCGTCCGATTCCGTCATGCCGTTCAGATAGTCGTTGCCGCCATCGCCCCAGAGGGTGTCGATGCCGCTATCGCCGATGATGGTGTCGTTGCCCTCGGTGCCGCCAAGCACATAGTGTTCGCCGCCCAGGACTCGGAGGTAGCCACCCACATCGTGAGTTCCGTCAGCGATAGTGCTGCCGGTGTAGTCGCGCACGACCTTCGGACCGAGGATCGCCTCGACGACAGGGTTGGAGCCATCCCAATGGGGATCACGGCCGGCCCCTTCGATTTCAGACGTGGCGGGATTGTCGGCCCGCTGATCGTAGTCTTCCTGGGCGATGCCACGATCGAGTTCGATGATGTGATCGGGCGTTGTGAACAGCGCGCCGTTCAGGTGCGTCGAATATTTGTCACCAAGCTCGGTGTTGCGCATCACAAGATCAGAGAACGTGTTGGGCTCAAGTTGGTTGAGGAAGTTGAGCCCCTGTGTGCGCGTTAGATAGTACATCCGGTCGCCGAACTGCAGCGACTCCATCTGGAATTCGAAGACATAGTTGAAGGTCGTGCCAAGCATGCCACCGAATTCGGGGCTCTTCTCCGCCAGTCCACCGATCCAAAGATCGACCAGATTAAGTCCACCGAGGTCGGTAGCGTAGGCGCCGGTGCCATTTAGAAAATCAAGTCGGTTGTCTACGTTACCGGTTCCAAAGACCAAGGCTTCGGCTGCCGCTCGTTTCCCTGCCAAGGTCGTTGCAGAAGTAATTGTTGAATGAGTGCCGTATGCCGCAATGAAGTTGACCACTGAGGCGGCGTTCTTGATATTCAACGCGAAATCGGCCCAACTCGCATAGGGCTTGAGGTCAGCAAGGCCAGTGTCGTTGTAGAGCTGTGCTCGCGCCTGATTGAGTGAAGGGATGCCTGTCTCGCGGCCGCGCGACAGGTTCAGGACAGCGAGATCAAGCGGCAAGCCGAGCAGGTTGCTGCGCACGTCAGTGACGATGAATTCGTCGATCGCATTGCCAACGTCGCGTGACAGGCCGCGGATAATGTTTGCGTTGATTTCATCCAGTGACGCGCCGCTGCCTACATAGGCCTGTGGATTGAGGAAGACGGCAAGCAGCGTCTTCTGGCTCAAGTCACCGTTGAGCAACTCCAGATTATTGTCGAGCCGATCGACCGTGCCGGTTAGCATCGAATGCCCGAAGCGATAGACAGTATGGGCGAACTCGGCAACGATCGAGGGATCGACGTCGGGGTTGCTGTTGAAAATGAAAGGATCGACCATAGGCTGAATCCGCCGCGCGAATTCTTCAAACACCAAGTGCTGGTATTGCATTTCCGTCCCAAAGCGCGCGGCTTGGAACAGCCTCTCGCCATCCCATGTAAGGCTTGCGGGATCGAGAGCTGCGACTTGAGCCGCCGTCAAAGTTCCCGGCTGATCCACGAGCAGCCACTCGTTCAGGAACGCGACATCGCCGCTCGCAAGGATGGTCGCCTTATTCACCTCGACGAGACGATTGTGCTCGGAATGGAAGATGGAGTGAACGGTTGTGAGGGCGATGTTCTCATTGCCGCGACCATCGCCAGTGACGAAATGTGCATCGAGCATTTCGTCGTCGTAGGTATTGGCGAGATGATCATCGCCGACACCCGGGTCTGAATCGGCAACCTGGCTGACCTCTCCGTTATTCTGTATTCCATCATGGTTGGTGTCGATGAACCCGGGCGTCGCGTGGTGTGCAATATCGTTCAGGAAGGCGTGACCAGTGAGTTCCGCGCCCTCTGTAGTGATCCCTGCGGCTGTCCCTTCCTTCAGCCAGGGCAGATTGCCGTGAGCGGCATCCGCCTTCATGACCAACTGAGCGTACCCATTCGGGCCTGCCAAGAATTTGCCGTACTGATCAGTGGCAAGCAGTGGCACATTGTGCACGTCGAAATCGGTCAAACGGATTCCAAGCATTTCGAGCGCCTGCGCCTTGACCTCCGCCAGTTGCCGATCGCGCCAGCGACCGAGCCGCTCGCAGCGGTGCCGTCCAGCAGTTTGCCGGTCGAGACTGCGACCGGCCCATTACCGCCGGCTCCGTCAATGTCCAATTTGATATACTCGCGCAGGAAGACCTGGTGGGACGCATGCGAGGTATAGGTCTGGTTCTGGTCGACGAACGAAGTCGTCGTATTCTCCTGGCCCGTCACGCCGTCGACGGTTTTGGGCGTTGCGCGCGTTAGTGCCATGAACCGCAACTGCGCAGGCAGGTCATCGGCGGTTCCGAACTGACCATCAGCGCCGGCAATCAGGGGATCGTCGGGCTGAAGGGGAACATACACCGTGCCGTTACCGCCCTTAGTAACGAGATCGAGGCCGTGGTCGAAGAATTGACCGAAGAAAGTCATCCAGGAATTGAAGCCGGGCGACAGTCCGATGTCCGGCGACTGGTTGGGGACGACCTGGAGGTCGGCATCAGAGAGCGCGAGCGGAGTAAGACCCGGATGCGCAGTAACCCATGCGTCCAACAATGCTGGAGTGGCAATATCCGCCGGTGCAACCGGCGTCATGCCAGGGTGGTCCGTTTCGAACTGCTCTAGCGAAAGTGGATTGCTAAGATAAGCGGCGATCGCCCCCGGATTGTTGATCGACATGTCGACGACCAGGTTGGAAATGATGCGCGGGTCGGAATCCACGACATTTCCGGTCGAAGCGTAATCCGTATTGGAGATCCCGTTGAAGGGCGTTTCGTCGCCTTCATTTCGATAGACTGGGTCGGTCAACCGCGGAAAGAGTGTGTCCGCGGCGCCGAACTTGTCTTGGCCCGGGACGAGGCTGTTGAAGGTGCCATCGACGGTACGAAGACCGTAGGGAGCGATCGCGGCGTCGCTGGCCGATAGGCCATACGCTTCCATGATTGCCTGAAGGATGCTGACGGGTGCGACCTCAGGCGTGTACCCAAGGGAGGTCGCTTCTGCGATCCTGATCTGCTTGAGTATGAATTCAAGGTCGGCTTTGTTGACGGTGAAGCTGGTAGCCATAGGTCCCTCCAAGAAATCAGCCCGTGATCCGGGATTGCTTCATGATGCTAGTCGTCGGAGGTGATCGCCACGTGAGAAGGTCCGACGAAGTGAGGCACCAAAATGAGGGGTCGTCGGCACCTTAGTCCGAATGAATTCCGACCTAAGAGCAGCTAAGCTGTCCTGGCATCAGGTCCTTGGCCCGCCCGCGACCCGGTCGCGGGAAGCAAATGTTCCTTAATGCGAATATTGAACGATGGGCATGGTCACTGCGGAGGACGAGATGGCGAGTACTGAGAGTGAGGTCCCGGCGCAACTAAGGGGTGAAAGCAGGCTTGTAGAGCTCCTGGGGTCGCCATTTCGGTCGATTGCCGCTTGGTTCCAGCAGTCGCGGCTGGAAGTCCGCTTCATCATCATAGCGTCTCTCGTAGTGCTCACGTTGATGGTCGCATTGGCGTTTTGGACAACCAGGACCGTCGAGAATGCGATCTTGAAGGGGGCAGGAACCGTTGACGCGAGTTATCTCCAAACCTTCGTCACTCCGCTCCTGTCTGTGGACGACGTTCACAATGGCCGATTAACCCCGGAACTCCGCGACGAACTTAGGAACTTCATTCGAAGCGGCCCCATAAGCGAGCACGTCAAGGAAATAAAGCTATGGACTGCCGAGGGACAGCTTTTCCATTCCGCCTCGGGAGAGACGGTCGGCGACGAATTGAGTGTCAGCGACCTGCGAAGGGCGCTCGAGGGAGAGGTCAGCGTTTCCCGTGCGGTTTCGAGCGGATATTTCGCCAAGGTTACTAACGACGAGTACATAGAAATTTACGCTCCGCTTCTGAGGGATGAAACGGGAAAAGTCATCCTCGTTGGCGAGTTCTACGAACGCCCCAATCATCTGAAGGACGAAATCCATTCTGCCTGGCGATCAACGATGACCGTGGTGTTGCTTATTGCGGTGCCAATGCTCGGACTGCTTTTCATCATTGTCAGGGAAGGTAGCCTTACGATCGATCAGCAGAATGTCGCCATCAGGAACAGCCTCACCAGGGCGTTGAAACTTTCCGCTCAGAACCGTCGACTAAAGGTAGTAGCAGACCATGCGAGGCTTGAAGCCGGTCGATTGAACGAAAAGATTCTCGGTCAGATCGGAAGCGATCTGCATGACGGCCCGATCCAGATCCAAACGCTGCTGATCCTGCGGTTGACACATGCATTGGATCAAGCCGCTGATAGTGTCGTGATGGCTCGGGATCGCTGTGAAAAACTGCTTCTGTATGCCAATCAGGCAATGAAGGAGATCAGAAGCATTTCGTCAGGCTTGGTCCTTCCGGAATTGGAGGACCTGACGCTTGAGCAAATCATACGGCTGGCCGTCGAGCGCTTCACTGACTTGACGGGAAGCGCCGTACGCGTTGAAGGAACGCTTGAGGATGAAGAGATCCGACCGCATCTCGGCATCTGCGTATATCGCTTGATACAAGAGGGCCTAGCCAACGCCCATCGGCATGCGCCGAGCAATTGCCTGACTGTCCGTTATGGCCTGCGACGCGGCAAACTCGTCGTCGAAGTCAGCGATCGGGGATTAGCTGCCAAAGCGAGTGCGGAGCGAGAGGAGAAGCGCATTCAGCTTGGGAAGCTTACCCAGCGGCGCCGGATTCGAGCGTTTGGAGGTCGGATCCGTACATCGCATCGTAACGATGGCACGACCGTCCTTGCGGTTCTTCCCCTACAGCAGCCGACGGATGTCCCCCGGAAGGCCGAGGACATTGATCCAGAGCTGTTACAGGATGACGGTCAGGCCGCCGCCTAATTAGTTTAGTTGAGAGTTCCCATTCGTTGCGCGGCCAGAAAGACTTCGAGTCGACTGCGGGCATTCATCTTCTGCATGAGAATTGTCATGTGGTGTTTGATCGTAATCTCAGTCAGATTGAGGCTCGAAGCGATTTCCTTGTTTGTCTTCCCGAGCAGGAGGAGTTGGAGGATGTCGGTCTCTCTGGGCGACAGATCCTCACGCATTTGGTCTTTTTGCCTGCCCTTGGCAGCCTTCATCGAGCTGATGACCTTGGGAGCGAAGGCTGGGGCGATAAAGGTACCACCCGCATTGACCGACTTGATTGCCTTGTAGAGTTCCCCGGCGGGACTACCCTTCAGCACATATCCACTTGCTCCAAGGCCGAGCGCCTTGACCGCAAGGTCGATACTCTCGGTCGCGGTGAAAACGACGATGCGGGTTTCCGGGTGATCGCGAACGATCGAGCTTATCGCCRCAAGCGCATCCCCCGGCATATTGAGGTCCACGACGATCACGTTGGGTCGCAGCTCGGATACGATTGCCAGCGCATCGTCAGCGCTTTCTCCCTGGCCGATGATTTCTATGTCATCCATTTCGGAATACAAACTCACCATGCCTTCGAGAAGAATTGCATGGTCGTCAACGAGGGCGACGGATACTGGTACTCTCATCGGCGGTCCTCCCAGTAAAAAGATACTGGAAACGATAGTCTATTCAAGATACCTAAAACGAAGAGTGCGCTAAACCTGAAACAAGGGGAACCTCCGGGGCTGGAACAACACGGCAAGCGGCACCGACCTTTGCCATCGAGGAGAACGGCTCCGTCAAAGTTGAAGGCGACGGCGCCATGCTGCGGGAGATGTTGGTAAACCTCGTGGACAACGCCATCCGATGTACACCAGCGCCAGGTCAGGTGACCGTGTCTGTAACGCGCGAGGGAGGGACAGCTGTACTTCGTGTCGAAGACAACGGGCCGGGAATTCATCCAATGGAGCGAGAGCATGTCTTTGAGCGCTTCTATCGGATTATTGGCACTCGAGGGGAGGGCAGCGGTTTTGGGCTAGCCATCGTGCTTGAGGTTGCGACAGGCGCTGGTGGTACCGTTTCGCTCGACGAAGCGAAGGGGGGATTGGTGGTCACCGTTCGACTGCCTGTGAGCACAGAAAACTGAGTTTCTTGTAGTTAGCTCGAGCCCCCTTCCTAGCGACAGGCCAACTGCAAGGCAAAGTCGTCTCGGTTCGTGTTTTTGAACTGCGCTACGGTTCTTGAGTCTTTTCCGGCAAGCTTGCGGGCAGCCGCCGCTCCCACTGGCGTGCAAGCGGCGGCTTTCTTTACTTCACGTTTTGTACGAACTCCGTGGTGTAGGTCTTTGACAGATCAATCTGCTTGTCCTTCAACGACTTCGAAAAGCCCTTGAGTACGGCGAGAACGGTCTCCGGACCATCCTTCGGCATCACGCCGTCAGCCGTGAACATGGCCTTTCCCCCGTCGAGAGCCTTGATGTACCCGTCCTTGTCATTGACATAAAAGTCCTTCGGCATTTTCTCGGTGATCTCAGCCCCGTTATGGGTGTTGATGAATCTCAGAGTCTTCACGAAGGCGTTGGCAAGCTTCTGTGCCTCGTCTTTGTGTTCTTCGACCCAAGAGGTTTCCATGTAGAGAGATGCTGCGGGATAGGTGCCGCCAAGGGCCGCACGGGTATTCTCCATTGTGCGCATGTCAACCAGAATGCTGGCTTCACCGGTCTTCAGGAGACGCGTGATCGTCGGTTCAGTTGTCATGCCGGCCTGGATTTTGTCCTGCTGCATGGCGGCAATGAAGGTGGCACCCGCGCCGACCGGGACGGATGTAATTTCCGAGAGGTCCAATCCATTCTTGACGGCAAGATACTGCGTCAGGAAGTTGGTCGAGGATCCCAGTCCGGTCACGCCGAGGCTCTTCCCCCTGAAGTCGGCGACTGACTTGATTTCGGCATGCTTCGTGGAAACGAGTTCGACTTCTCCGGGCGCTTGGCTGAACTGGACGATGGATTCCACAAACTTGCCTTTGCCCTGGAGGTCGATGCAGTGGTCGTAGAAGCCCACGACGCCTTGAACTGCTCCTGCAAGCAGCTGGTTTTCCGCGTCGACGCCGGCTGGCTCGTTGAGGAGTTCAACGTCGAGCCCTTCGTCCTTGAAATATCCAAGCGACTCCGCGAGCTTGGCGGGCAGGTATATCTGCTTTTCGTAACCGCCGACCATAAGGGTGATCTTGTCGGCCGCACTGGCGGCGCGCACCCCAAGCGAGGTTCCGGCGACGAGTACTGAGATCGCAAGGGTGTGGATAAGTCCGCGTGCTATACGCATTATAGTCTCCTCCTGATGGGTGAAATACATCGCTTCCGCTCACGTCGATCGTGTCTCCTCCACGATGCAGTATGTGCGTATCGCGACGAACCTTTCAGCAAGCTTTCGGGATACTTTACAAATCGGTAAGAATTCGAGGAGCTTCGTGCGGCTGGTGCCGCACGATCCTTGGCGGCGCGGCGATATCGTTGTCGGAGATGCTGGCTCCGATACCGTGAGGGGGAGAAGACGGCAACGACGTGGTGACCGAGACTACAGCGTAACTGGCGGGGGCCGGCCACGACGAGCTGCATGGCGGGGTTGGCGACGAGAGGCTGTTTTGCAATGCCGGCAAGGACATCATTCATGGGAACGCGAGATTCGACTCCATCGAAGACGGTGCCGGCGCGGGTGAGGTCTGAGCCGGTGCTGGCAACGATACGTGGTGATCGCTCTGCTAGCGCCTGGTGACGCACGAGGCGCTGAACGGCGACGAGCTCGGGGTGACCCACGGCAATGTCGACAGCAACATCGATGGCGATTTCGTGCTGATGCTGAAGGCCAACTACAACCTGAGGGCCAGCGACTTCAACAGAGTCCCCTAGCTAGAGCGCTCCTCGACCCTAACTTTCAGTGGTTCGGCTAGCTCGATGGGCCCTTCGTAGAAAAGCACAATCTTACGAAAGCGTATAATCGTGGACAGAGTGCGGAGATTCTAGGAGCGGAAGGTCTTTGGGATCGCCACGTCCCCCGAGCCCTCGATGAATTTCGCTCCCGCCCAGAAAACATTGCAAGCCCGGCATGCTCCGGCCCAGCCCCGAACCTTTCTGATCAACCTCGATCGGTCAACAGATCGAGGGAAGCGCATGGCATTTCTTCTCAGCCACATCGGACTCGATTTCGAGAGGGTATCGGCGATAGACGGGGCCAAGCTTCAGCTTCCAATCGATGACTTCGACAAGCTCGGATATCTTCTCCGACACGGGCGCAGACCAAATCCCTACGAAATTGGCTGTTTTCTCAGCCACGTCGAGTGTGCGCGGCGACTGCTGGCATCGGCCGACAAACACGCCTTGATCCTCGAAGACGACCTCAATTTCGACCGGGATTTTGTGGCTGTCATGAACGAGGTCCTGACTAGGGGGGATCAATGGGACATTGTCAGGTTATCAACAGTCAATATTGGAAAGAAGCATCGTGTCCGTAGGCTCACGGAGCGGCATTATCTGGCGATTTCCCTTACGCGGGAGAAAGGATCGGGAGCATATCTGATAAATCGCCGAGCCGCCGAGTGGATAACACAGAGTCTCTTGCCAATGCATCTCCCGTATGATCTGGCGTTCGATCGGGAATATTTGGCTGGGCTGAGGGCGTTCTTCGTTGATCCACCACCTGCCAGCCAAGATGCTGAGCCCGGATCCCTAATCCAAAAGAAAATCTCGACCTACAAGTTGGGCTGGCGCAGGCCGCCGACCGTTCTGCCGTATCGGGCAGGGATCGAAATTGCACGGTTCGTTATTCGGTCCGTTCGCTTGCTTGGGCACAGACTGACGGATTGAATTCATGCCCACTTACGAGGCGAGAGCGACACTGCTGGTCTGTGCGAGTGAAGCGCTATATCCGTGCGTAAGCGGTCCATGATGGAATGGGAAGAACGAACATGAGGGAACCAGATCAGTTCGACAGAGAGCGCGAGCGGACGCAATATCAAGGTTGTCGCACGCCATTTTATCCAACACATGGGCATCTCATTGTGGTCCACTGTGCTCCTTTGGCCTACTTCTGGTGTTGGTCGTCCTGCTGGTGGCCAATTCCTGGCGGGGCACCCCAACTGTGGCGCCCTTGAGAATGTCGGCGTCCGGAGCGGCTAGCTCGCCAACTCAGTCTCAGGGTGAAGATTAGGAGCCGAAGCGATGCCAATGAGAACAGCCACCGAACATTGCTCGGTGGCTGCAGCACTACTCTGCGATCGCTAGACCGTATCGATCAAGCCTCGGAAGTGAGGGGTTTGGGCTCTGGGCGTAGTCGGTTTCCAAAATAAGCCACAGCAACCAACAATGCTGTCCCGACAAGCGACGTCTCCAAGGTGCCGAGTTCAAGGCCGCCGCGGGCATGTTCCTTTACCAGGAAGTTGCCGAACGTAGCGCCGAACGGCCGGGTGAAGATAAAGGCGGCCCAGAACAGGAAGACGGCGTTCACCTTTGTGACGAAGTGAAATAGCAACACGACCCCGATGACAGCCGAGCAAACCAAGGCTCCCTGGATGAACGACAGCCCAATTGGATCGATCAGCGCATCGCCGAACGCGGTACCCAGACTGTTTGAGAACACAACGGCGATCCAGAAGAATAGCTCGCTGTCTTTTCCAGTGAGGGGTTCGACGCTGATGCTTCGCCTCTTGGCGTACCAGGTGAGTAGGGTAGCTACCAAGCCGCCGAAAAGAAGAGAGGAGCCAAGGATATAGCCGAACCCGAACGTCCTATCCATCATGTCCGATATCTCGGTTCCCGCCGTTGTAGTGGCGACAATCGCCGCCCAAAACAATGTCGGTCGATAGGCGTTAGATCGAATCTGGGCGACGAGAACGAATACCAGCAACACGACAGTGACTACAAACCCAATGACGTAGCCAAGTCCCAGAGTTTGCGCGAGAAAATCGCCGGCGGTTTCGCCCAAAGTGGTGGCGATCACCTTGGCGATCCAAAATGACAGCGTGATCGCTGCTATCTTGTTGGCTTGTAGCGTTTCTTGCATACCTATATCTTCCTATGGTGGTGGCACGACGACAACAGCGTGGGGCGCGCCGTTCAAATTGTGAGAATGGGAGGGGGCAGGCTGCACTTGGCGAAACCGGGCAGCCTGCAGAGAACGAACAGGGCGGCGTTACATCGCTACCGGGCTCTTGAGCGACTTTATCAGTCCATCGACGGCATTCTTGGCTTTCGCACGACTAGGCTTTGGTGCCCGCAACGAGGAAATTGCGGAATCGGCGGCGTCGTCGATAGAGCTCCAGGCCTTCTTGTCCTTGGGATAAAGAGTTGGTTCAGCATTATCCCAGGCGGTCTCGAAGTCCGTGATACGGCGCTGAGCCGCAATCATGTCGCCACGGTCGACTAGGGAAAGCGTGTCGATAGCAATAGCTTCGAAGCTCGTGAGGTCGCCGAGGTTGCTTTTGACCTGCCCTACCTGCAGGGACGACGCCGAAACAAGCTGCGCTGTCAGGGGGAGGGAGATCAGAAGTGCTGTGAGAAGTTTTTTCATGGTGTGTCTCCGAATGGGCGAGACCTTAATCTCGCTGCATTGCACCATGGACAGGTCGTTTTACCTAAGGTTGGCTGTGACTATACAGTTTCGTAATGCCGACCTGCCGGAAACCGCAAGGTCCTATGGACGCTTTAGCGCGGCCGGGGATGCAAGTCGGTTGCTACAAATCTAAAATTCTTGCAGGTCATGTGGACAAAAATCATTGCTCGAAAGCGCTGTCCGGCGAATTCAAAACAGTGCGACTGAGGTTCGCAGTTTTGAACGTAAATGGTGCGCCATTCGACACTCGATTTCAGTAGGACGACAGTGGGCGCGTTGGTCGCCTTCTAGCGACGGCCACATCAACGCCTTTAGGACTGCGTTGTCTCGCGGTGACATCGAGCCTCGTCGGCTGTAAGCGGCTGCCCCCGGTTTGACGACGCTATCCCGCCCGTCGCCTTTGGCAACACTATCTCGAAGATCGCTCCCCGACTTTGATGGTTCCGGCCAGAAAGCTCCCCTCCAGCGCGTTCTACGATACGGCGAGAAAGAGAAAGGCCCAAACCCATACCCGAAACTTTAGTCGTCGAAAATGGGACAAAGAGGGTCTGCAGCATATTCTCCTCGATACCAGGTCCCCGATCCCGTACTCGTATAGAAATACGATCGCCAGTGCGCCGAGCGCTGATCGCGACAATCCGGTCTTTGGCGTCAAGATGCTCGCCCACCTCCAACGCATTGCGAACGAGATTGTAAACGACCTGTTCAAATTCAACTCTGCCGATTTTGCAAAGCAGCGGTCCCTCGTCGAAATCGAGTGCGATGTCGAAACCACACTCTGCGAACAGAGCTTCCATGAGGGTGACAACCTCACGTATCGCCGCAATTATGTCGGTGCAGGCTGTGTCTGTTGGCTTCGGGCTTACGAAGCTTCGAACATTCCTGATGATTTCGCTCGCTCTCTGCGCGTCTTTCACGTTCGAGGAAAGAATACTCGTCACGTTCGCCTGGGGTGTCGACATGGCATCCATCAACTTCACACCAGTTTGGCTGTTGATGAGAATGGCTGTCAGTGGCTGAATCAGCTCGTGAGCAATTGCCGCCGCCATTTCCCCGATCGCGTAGACTCGCGACGCATGTTCGTGCCGCTTTTCCAGCTCGAGGCGGTTAATGTTCGCTTTCGCGAGGCGCTCGGCCTCTCGCAGGCGCCGCGTGACCTGTCCTTGGTGGAGAGCAAATGAAGACAGGCCCGCTATAAGTATGGAGAATGTGGAGAAGACGTACAGCATGCTGTTGTCGAGGATCGCGTCCAGGGCGATTGGTTTTTCGACATTGATGCTCGTTTTCAAGAAATTGTCGTTTGGTTTTTGATATATATCGCCGATATAAACCTCAATTCTGCGTTCTATGGTTGAAATGATAATTGAAGTGTTCTTTTTCGTGGATGCATTGGAGAATAAAGTCAATTCGTCCGAGGTCCATGTAACTTTAGGGCAATTATCGACTAAAGATGGCTTGAGCATTTCTCTAGAATCGATCGTGATTATAATAGCGAAATGATTGTTGTAGTTACGGACGTGCTCAACGATGTAGTATTTGTTCTGTAATTTACTGTCTACGACAACTTGAACCTGACCATGGTGGCCTGCTAAGGCCTCAAACAGCTTTGCAGATTTCAGTATCGGGCTCTCCCCTTCGGTGGGCACTTGCACGATCGGTTGCGGTCGCACGCTCTCGTCCGGGTCCATTTCGTACCACGCTATGCCAGATATTTGCGGGTACCGGGCGTGGAGGCTCTCCGCGAAATTCGTAAAAGACGCGATAGAACGGCTACGTGGAGCGTCCGCTACCATCGTAAGTGATTGCATGAAGCCAAAGTTCTGGCTGTTCCGACTAACTGCCAGACGCTCAAGGCTTTGGGCGTAGGAAGAAATGTTGCGCTCAACTGTATCTATAGTGGTATAGATCAATACGACTGTAACTAGAAACTGCAGAACGACCCAAATCAGGATGGCGGGCAATGCCAAATTAACTGCGGTTCTCAATCGCTGGGAAGCAAACAAGCTTGCAATCTCTGAAGTTAGAATAAAGTTACAGGTCGTCGGGAGCGAAGGTGGCGCTGACGACGAATGCACGCATCGGTATATTTACCTAGATTCAACCTCTAACAATTGCTGACTTAAGAATTTATCCTCGATGCGGCAGATCATGATGGAATGAAATGGCTCAGCGAAATCCTCGATTGTGAAGAACTGGCTTTCAGGCGGAGAGATGCAGCATTGGTCGGCTCTGGGACGTGAGGGAGGCTAACAGACACAAAAGGAGCCTGAACCACGGGCGCACAGCGCGTCATCCGACAGGCTGAAGCTGTGGTGAACGAAACCAATTGGAGCCGCGACGGTACGAGGAATACTTGCGATGAATCGACCGACCAAGCTCGGGAGGCCCCAAATCGATCCAGGCAATCGCTTCAGAGCCAATGATCATGTGTGGACGGGGGTGAACGGCGATCGTTGCGGGAGTTGCCATAGTAGCGACCCAGCGAGGTTGGCTCGACCGAATTAAGGCGAATGGGAGCAAACTTGCGCCCCGAGATCGCGGGGCGCTTCGTTATGTCTGAGCATTCCCGCTTCTGCTGCATATTATAGCGTTAAAGAGGGAGGCAAAGCGATTTCAAGACGCCCGGTCTATCTTATGGGGTTGGCGGTGGCGGCCATCGCGGTGACTTGGTTGGCCGCCGCGTTTGCTGTTGAAAAGCAGCAGGAGTACAACGGCTTTTTCGACAAGGCCTTGTACGAATATGGGGTATTGATCAATTACATCTACACCAGCAAATTTAATCGACATGATGATAGGGCGTCGGAGTTTAGGGTTTCCATAGACGATGCCGTGCCAGCGGCTGTTGCGCGACATATCCGCGCCGCGTACACGTTTCTTGCTCGGGTGAGCGGGCGTTCGGTCATCTTTGATGTGGGGGCCAAAAACGTCTTCGACCAGAGCGACCGTTACGTCTACGTAGGCAGGCAAGCAGCTGGTGCCAATCCGCACGCTCAGCAAAACCCATTTGTACAGAAACTCAGCTTGTCTCTCGAACGGATTTTTCCCAACAAAACTCACGACTTGTTTTGGAGATATCAAACCGCGTCATTGACTCGGTTCTTCGGGACGCCGCTTTTCTTCAATTCAGAGTTCGCCTCAATCGATTACAAATCGGTAATCAACGAGCGCAAGACTTATGATCTAAAGAATACAAATATAGAAAAAACAGCGATATACGTAAATGTTCCAGAAATGCAGGGCTTAAAAGAGTCGGAACTCAATGACTTCATAAGATACATTACGATTCAGGAGATATTTCAAGAATATAATCTTGCTGCTGACGTGTTCAGCGACGGTTTTAAGGTGAAAACAATTCTATATGACCATGACAATATTCTTGGACAATTGAACGGAGCTGAAAGAATAAGGGAACAGAGGCGCAATGTCGCTCTAGGATATTGTCCATATGATGTCATATTGACAGCTCAACTTTATGAATCCGGAAACGAAATCTCTCCAGTTCCGTTGGGAACATTGAAATTTCTTTATATGTACACCAAGGCGTACTGGTATTATTTCACAAGTGCTTCGGAATTGTTCGACAACAGATGTTGGTGGAGATTGTCTTGAATGTCATATCCCGTTTGTTCCCCGGATCGTGGATCGTGCCATAGCAAGGTGCCGATATCGGCGCCAGGCCTCATCTTTCGGGCGCGGGAGGAGACCGTCCTTCATTGGCATAAGAAGGTCGAGCAGGATACAGCCCGGCTTCAAAGGTCAATCCGTGACCTGCATACTCGGTAGCATCGCGTCCCCATCGATTCATCGTCGTCATTCAGGTAAAGCGGATTTCGGCAGCGGCTCGGTGTCTTCCCTCCGCATTAAAGTCAGCTAGCTATACGGATGCTAACATCTGAATATGAACGAACTCAGCAACGGACCGTGTGCCCAGTTTGGTGGAAATGTTGGCGCGATGTGCATCGACGGTCCGGGTGGAAATAGCAAGCACCTTTGCAATCTCTTTGGTGCCGAACCCGCGACACAACAAGTCGAATACCTCCCGCTCTCGCAGCGTGAGCTGATGCACTAGAAGGCTTGCTTCGTCGCGTTCCAGGAGTGTTTCTAGTTGTGCGAACGCTGGCTTGAGCGCTTCCCGTAGCTCGTCGCCACCAATGGGCTTGCAGAGGAAATCGACCGCGCCGGCGCGAAATGCCGCTCGGCAACTTTCGAGATCTCTGGTTCCGGTGACGACAATGATGGGCCAGTAAATACACGCCTTAGTCAACTCCGTTTGCAGTTCCAACCCACCCTTCGTCGGCATATGTAGATCAAGCAAGATACAGCCCGGCTTCAAATTCGGCAGACTGGACAGAAAAGCGTTGCAGTCGGGAAAACCCATGGCGACCAACCCGTCGACGTGCAAATTCAGCAGAATCGCATCCCTGATCGATTCATCATCATCGATGAGATAGACCGGATTTCGCTGAACCATTTACGGATACCATCACAACTGCACTAAAAATGAAATCTCAGGAAGATACCGCGTTTCTATCTGCAATTGGTAGAGGCGCCAGGTAGGTAAACATACCGATGCGCACGTTGCTGAGCTGCTAGAGCCGTCTAGGGCAAATGCCACAAACGCCTTCATCTCCTGATCCGAGAGCGTAAACGGCTCGGTGCATTGCCGGACGGGCGGGTTATAACGCCGAATTCAGAAGCCTATCGATATGCTTGGTTTCTCCATGCACAACCGAAAAACAGGTGCGTTAAGGGCCAAGCCCTTGACTTAGTTGGCCCCACACTTATCAATCTGTCCAGGCAGGCTGACTTAAAGGTCGCTGTCATGTCAACCAACGCCCTACGGCTTAGGTCTCGTACACCACGGTAATGGACAATTCATCAAGGCCGGCGAGAGCTGGGCCTTATACTTTTGGTGTTCGTACTTTTTGGTAGAGGCACATCCGCGCAAAATAGCTCAGATTCCTGCGAGAGATCGACTTCTCATCGATCACCTTAGGATGGCACGAGAGCACTTCCATCCGCACAGAGCAACCGTCATCAAGGGGTACGAGGCAGTAAACAGAAGACCATTTGCGACCATATGCGGTTTCCACGAAGACTAGATTATCAATGCCACCGTAGCTTTTCGAGACGTGCGTTAGGCTATTGCCCGAAATGCTCTCCTTGATCGAGCGGACGAGGGTCTTGGAGATTTCATAACGATCTGCGTCGAATGTCCGCTTAGTTCCGTGGTGATCGGCGGTATGCTGCAGTTCTCCGTGTTTTGTCCTCTCAGTGTAGACGTGGTTCGAAAAAACAACTCGCACGCCTAGGTCGGTTCCATGCTCGTCCCCTTGCCTGGGATCGCTGCCGAAAACGCGCTTAGGTGTGCTAGGTCGTAGACGACTTCGTCGACGGTGATAGGGGAATGTTCGGTCGGGATGCTCACACAAGCGCTATATCTGCAACGGTGCCGTGTGCCAACTGGTAGTACGCGTAGTCGACCGAAAGCTAGCGGCTCCATGGGTCATGGACAATCCAGGCATCTTATCGTTGACGCCTCGGCGCGGTCTGGAGACCGGAGGTTCGAAATACGACCGTTGCGCCTGGCCTGATCCCAAGGATGGCTTTGGACAGCATCCGCCGTTGCGCCCGGACGGTCGCGATCTCAATCCCGAGAAGGTCTGGTCTCTCAGCGAAGACGACGCCTACGGCCTGTTCATCGACTTCCGATGGGCCTACAACGGCGGCAATCCGTATTGCCCGCGCTGCGGCTGCCTGGAGCCGTACAGCGTCCGGCGTCGCCGCTTTCGATGCTCGGAACCGGAATGCCGTGCCGAGTTCTCCGTGACCTCCGGAACCGTGTTCGCCAATCGAAAGCTGTCGTTCAAGAAGATCATCATGGCGATCTGGGAGGAAATCACGGCGGCCAAGGGTATGGCGGCACTCCATCTGAGCCGCTGTCAATGCCGGGTGAAAATTCCCCAGAAGGAGGTGCCGAAGTAAAATTCCCCAATTATGCCGCCCCGGACGACGTGGAGAATTGGTTATTTTTCGGCGGTCTTCCGCGTGGGCGTTGCGGCGGGGTGAAGGACCGCGGGGTGATCAGAGCCTTGGATCGCACGTGCTCAGGCATCAATTCGGCGTGTTGGCGCAGCCTGTAACTTGATCCCTGAACTTCTCGGCGATCTCCGCTGTCGTCGTCGGGCGCTCGGAACGGCGCAGGATGTCGAGCACGACGTGGCGGTTGTTTCTGCTCTTGAGAAGCTCCGTAACGCGGCGACTTGCCGTTTCGCGTGAGGAAGCGCAGCGGGTGTTCGAAGGCGGCGCAGCCAGTTCGAAGCCGGGTTCGAAGACCTTGATCACCGTCTCGAACGCCGCCTTCTGATCATCGAGAACGACGATCTCGCGCCGCAGCTCTTCCATCTTGGCATTGATCTCGGCCAATATCGCCTTCAATCCTTCAACAACTTCCACCATACGCAACACTCTTGACGCACCCTCAGGAGATAGCATCAGCCCTCATCGGAATCTTGTGGCAACTGCTCCATAGTGCCGCGTCTATCTGAGGGGACCGATCTCGGCGCGCCCAGCGTTGAAGCGCTTACCTAAATTTAGGCGCCTGCCTTCAGTCTTCGCGCATTGCTGAAGTTGGGTGGTAGCGTTGCAATGGGCAGCAGCGTCACAAGACTTTCTGTTTGTAAGCTTGCACAACCGCCTGAACCCTGTTGTATGCGTTCAACTTGCGCATAGCCGATTTTAGGTACGCATTAATTGTTGATCCGGACAGGGACAGGATGATCGCAGTTTCTTCACTGGTCTTACCTGCCGCCGCCCAGCGCAGGCACTCGATCTCGCGCTGAGATAGCGGCGATCTTTGTCTTGAGGCAACAGATTGCCTGAAGTAACTGTTAATTGCAGCAAGGCACTTCATCAGTACAGAATTACTGTTGTGGTATTGATGCCGGTATGAGGTAAATAGGAATAGATATTTACTGTCTTCCGGGTCGTATGTGCAGAAAGCGGAAAGTCTGTTTCCCAAATTTGACATGATGAATACTGAATCGTTGCAATGTTCTATTCTGGTTTCTAGCTCTATCTCCATCGGTAACGTCGAAAACCTGACAAGATCTAGAAGTTTCGTTTGAAAAGCGCTTTCCTTGCATATTTGAAGAATGGCGTCCTTTGACCAATCTGTGCCAATAAGCATGTCAGAAAAATTGGCAGTGCCAGCGTCGGGAAATTTGAGGACGGCATACGATTTGAAATGCTCCTCGTCGCATATCTTTTTTAGATCGGCGCAGAGCGTAGCAGTGCAAGGGTGCTTAACGAACAGCGTCATACGGAAATGCACCTAGTTACTTGGCCGGAATCCGCACCACACCCGCCATTCGGCTGTAGCCTGCAAAGGCGGCCCGTGTCTGAAGTAGCCCATCAAAAACCGCTTGGAAATGTTCTCTAAATTCGCATTTGAAATCTCCTTGCCGGTGGATGTGGCACAGTATTCTTACATCCCGCTTTTCCACTTGTATGTTGGTAGCTTTACCTACGTGAATCGGCGCGGCTTAGCGCGAACCTCTGCTGCTGTCTCAGCGCTCATCGGCGCGTTTGAAGCTGCTGGCGTCTTCTCTCATTGGCAGCCCCGGTGCAGTGGACTCGCCAGGACACCTCGGTTCCCGTCGATAACGCTATGGACCGAAGTCTGTTCTACCAGGCGCCTAACCACCATGGGTAAGGCGTTGCCGTCAGATGCTCATCGGAGTGGCATTGAATTTCTCCTTGGTGAGCGGATCTGCGGTCTGAGCCCATGGCAGCCGGAATTCTCTACAGGGGTTTGTTGGAATAAGGGGTCTTGATCTCCGAGATCGCCGTGCTTGAGAAGGAGCTTCGCATACGCGCCGCGCAAGATGCCCTCGCTTCTCGACTGATGGCAATTCCGGGTGTCGGCGCAATTTGCGCCACAGCGCTGGAAGCATTAGCGCCGCCGCGGATCAGGCTGTAGACTTACCGCGTCAATTACTCGGTGAGACCGGCTTTGCGCAGGCCGTCCACAACGCGCTCGAAATCGGCAGGGTTCTTGTAGGGCAGCACCTTGCGCCGGTGCTCCAGTGAATAATCAGGATTGATGCGGAACACTCCGTCCCACTCCTCGCGCGCCTCCGCGAAGCGGCCCAAGTGACCATAGCTCGCCGCTAGCAACACGCGTGAGATGTCGGTGCCGGGATTGCGCACAAGCCGACGCTTCAGGAAGGCAACGGCTTCCTCGTACCTGCCCAACTGAAACATCGCCTGCGCGTGGAAGTGCAGGAAGATGTCGGGATAATATGGGTTCAGCGCAACTGCCCGCTCGAAACAGACCAGGGCCTCGTCGGACCGGCCCGCATAATGCAGAGCGTTGCCGAGGCTCTCGTGGCCCTCGGCAAGATTGGGAGCAAGCGCGATCACGCGTTCAGCCTCGCGGATGGCCACGTCAAGTCGTCGCAGGTACAAGTTGGTGACGCCCAGCGCCCAATGCGCGTAGGGATATCGCTCGTCGAGGGCGACCGCCTGCGTCGCAGAAACGATCGCCTGTTGCAGTGACTTCGAGGGCGATTGGCTCCACTGGTTGACGTAGGCCAGTGCCTGCGCCACGGCGAGGAACGCGTGGGCCGGGGCAAAGTTGGGGTCCAGATCGATGGCGCGCTGCAACAATTGCTGGCCCTCAACATTCTGCTCTCTCGTGAGCCGCCACATGTGTTCACGACCCCGCAGGAAGCAGTCATAGGCCTCCAGATTTTGTGTCTGCTCGGCCGCGAGGCGCTGCTGGTCTCCCGCCGTCAGCTTGAGTTCCAAAGCACCGACGATCTGCTGCGTGACGTCATCCTGCACCGCGAAGATATCGCTCAGGTCGCGATCGAAACGCTCAGCCCACTGATGCCCGCCAGTGGTCGCATCGATGAGCTGCGCGGTGATCCTTACCTTGTTGCCTGATTTGCGAACGCTTCCCTCCAGCACGTAACGCACGTTGAGATTGCGCCCCACCTCCTGCACGTTCACGCTCCGGCCCTTGAAAGTAAATGATGAGTTGCGAGCAATGACAAACAGCTGCGACAGCTTCGATAGCGCAGTAATGATATCTTCGGAGATGCCGTCGGCGAAGTACTCCTGCTCGGCATCGCCGCTCATGTTGACGAAGGGCAGCACGGCAATCGAAAGCTCAGGCGGCGATTCGGCCGGAGCATGAGCCACGGCGCCTGCGCTTACTGCTGGCTTTGCCTCCGCAGCGGCACTGACCTGAAGCGAATAGACCCGGATCGGCTCGGCGATGTTCTTGAGCTGCATCACACCAAGATCGCTGACGGAGAGATCGAGCCTCGCCTTGACCTGGCGATAGGCATCCTCGGACAGGCAAATGGCGCTGGGGGTCGCGATACCTTCCAGACGGGAGGCAATGTTGACGCCATCACCCATCAGGTCGCCGTCGCTTTCCTCTACTACGTCCCCCAGATGGATGCCGATCCGGAACTCGATGCGCCGATCCTGCTGAACGCCGGCATTGCGCTCGGCCATGCCATTCTGTACCTCGATGGCGCAGCGCACGGCATCGACAACGCTGCGGAATTCGACCAGCGCTCCATCTCCGGTGCGCTTGATAACGCGGCCATTGTGCACGGCGATGGTTGGATCGATCAGGTCGCTGCGCAGTGCCCGCAACCTTGCAAGGGTGCGATCTTCGTCCTCGCTGGCGAGCCGGCTATATCCGACTACATCAGCGGCCAGAATTGCAGCCAGCTTGCGATTCTCGCTCATAGGGTCATCCCCCATCTCCACGATAGCAGGAAGACAGAGACAGGAGAACTTCCGCTCGGTATGATCTCTGTTGAGATCAAGATTTTCTGGTGCATCTGCGACCTGCAACTTGTTCGCCGACGATGTCTGCTTTCTGGGGCAAAGCTTGCTCCGAACAGACGGGTCAATCGTGGCAGGAGGCTGCAATTTTCCTGGCGGCACCCTGGACAAGCCCGAGCCGTTTCAGCTCGAGGCGTGCGTCGGGAAGGGCGCGATGAGCCGGATTGACAGGTTCCGACTGGGCGATGACATCGGCGACGAAACCCGGAATATCGACATTTGCGCTATCGGCACCAAGGATGGCAGACGCCGCCTCGATGAAGAGATCGTCTGATTTGCGAAGCCGCAATGCATGGCGTGGCTTTCCTCCGCCCCGAAGCAGTGCACTGAGCCACTTCCCGTCCCAGGAGGGCGAACTTGCATAAAGCTCGTGTCCCGAAAGCTCTGCCATCAATTCCCCCACGATGAGTTCGATGTCGCTTCCTTCTTCCTGCAGGCGGTCGCGCGAAATACCGTGAATCTTTTCTGCATCTGCGGACCAGTCCGTCCATCCGGACTTCGGCTTGATCAGGAATGACCGCGAGCGCCCATCCTCGAAGACCCAGGCGATCTCGACGGGGTAGCTGTGCTTGCTGAGGGAGGAGGCTTCGAAGTCGAGAAAGACGATCATCGCCAGTAGGTAGGGCGTGATGGAAATGGTCGCAATCCCGAGTCCGACATCGGAGCCCTTTCTCTTCGATCGGCAGATGGCTCGCCCTGCTCGAAGGCGTGCACGTCACTCACGATCATAGTTGGGGCACGTTAGCTCACCAGCGGTGTTTTTCGGTTTGCTGGCAGGGATGGGCAGCATTCTTGCGTGTCGCGTCCAGTGCCGGACTGCCCATAGCCGAGTCGAAGCGGTTCGCCCCTGGCTGTCGCGGGGCTTGCCTAGCTGCTTGAGTTTGATGAGCTCGCATCGCACGATTTGAGTACAAGGCATCGATGGGTGCTTCGACCATCTCGGCGGTGCCGAAATCAAAACATCGTTTCTTCGCGACTCGCGATGCAGTTGAGTGCATTGCTGATGGCGAATAAACGTATAAAGCGCATTAACTTCGAGTTGAATTTTCCGTCGCAAATCAATGCGCGATGAGCAACCCGTCAGACGTTATGCTCATTGGATAGACGGGCCTTTTCCACTTCCTCTAGCGGCAGAATGCCAAACGTGCGATGGACGGCCGGTTCATATTGGTTGTGAACTGCATCAACGCCCGCCGTGATCGCACTCCTCCATGACGGCCCTCGATCCCACGCCTCACGCAAAGCGGCAGCCAGTTCCCGACCATAGGCAGTTTCTTGCAGTGCCTCGAAAAGCATTCCGGCTTGGCGCAAGTCTTTGTCCTTCTTTGCCCGCCCACCGGCATCATTGAGGCGACGACCAGCGACAATCAGCTTATGGACCGCGAACCGCGACGGATCGGGCACAACGACTGAGACACCGGCACCATGCAGCAGGATCGTTCGGACCGGATCACGGATCAGGAAATCCATGTATCGGAGCGGTTCCGCCGCAGCTCCGCCGAGCGCGGGCATGTTCGCCGGTTGATCAGCGTATTCCTCCGATCCCCGGTTTGTCGTCAGGAACTCGACGCGGTAGCCGCTATCATTCCGGAAAGCATTAGAGCGGGGCGATCCGGATATGTGCGGGAGCACCCGGAATGACGGATCGATCCCTTGCAGCAGTTCCACAACTGGCGGCATGGAATCTGCCACTTCTCCCGAGATCGCGTAATCTTGGGCAATGTCGGCATCACCCGTCAGGATCGCGGCCATTGGTAGGCGCACGCCAAGGTATGCCGAATAGCATTGAAAGGCGACCGTTCCCACCAAGACGCCACGAAGCCGGAAAAGACCGGCTGCAGCCAGCGCCTCGACGACCGCGCCCGTGAAACGATCCGGCGCGATCATACCGGCTTCGCGCGTCAGGGCTGAGACCATTTTTCGCCGGTTCTGGTAATCGTCTTTTTCAGCCCTGAACGTTGCCACCCGAGCGGAGATTTCGGTATCGTCAGCAGGTCCGACATAACGCCGCTTTTGACCGCCCGCGCCGTCTGGTTCATCGAAATACCAGTATTTGCGATTATCGACTGTTACCGGGACGAAGCGACCCGTCGGAGGAAAGTCGGCCGACCATTGAGCATCGAACGTCCGCTGTTGGAGTTCCGCTACCATCGTGCGAAACATGAGGTCAATTTGCTTCATGAGATCGGCTCCTATACCAGTTCCACAAATCTAGTATAGCCAACTCGTTTGGGCAAGCTGCATCGCCCAGCTGGCGGTCTATACTGTTTCCACAAATCTAGTATAGCCGCCGTTTGGCCGCGCTGATGGGCCTCGATCGGTGCTCAAGGATCGTGGCCGAACTCGCGGGTACCGTCAAAGGCGATGTATTCCTCATGGCCTTCTCCCGGCCATGTCTCACGCCATTTGTATCGCGGCGCTGGGCTATTCTCCCCTTGGCCAAAGTGTCAACATTTGTCGTTCTTGTTCGTCGGCGGATTAGCGCTTCTTTCGGCGGCGTCCCCAAACAATTCGCCGTCAGTTCAAGAAAAATTCGTTGACCGTTCCAGCGAAATCAAGGGCTCCCTATTCTGTCAACTCATTAGCCCAAGATAACCGGTATCAAGTCCTCGGAGCTATGGATCCCAATGGGTTCGCGGCCTTCGGCGCACCAATTAATTGATGCAAATTAGCAATCGCTAATTTATAATCGTGCCTTGCTATGTTTGCGGGCAGGGGGGCGTCATGAAAATTGGCCGGAGCATGCTTGCGGGTGCGGGCTTCCTAGCCCTTGGTTGTGTCCCAGGATGGGCTTGGGCGCAACAGGTAACGGGTACACCAGGTTCGCCCGGAGCCACCACCACCATTACCGGAAAACAACTTCCCTCGCCCGATCCGAATTTTGGCGGCGCAATAAAGCAGAAGGCGTCGGAATCGACACCATGGTGGGCCCCGCGCATCGTGCCACCAAAAGGGGCGCCCAACGTGCTGCTCATCATGACGGACGATCAGGGGTTCGGTGCACCGAGCACCTTTGGTGGGGTGATCCCCACGCCCGCGATGGATCGCATCGCGAAGGAAGGGCTGCGCTTCACGAATTTCCACTCCACGTCGCTCTGCTCGCCGACGAGGGCTGCGCTGATCACCGGACGCAACCATCATTCGGTCGGCTTCGGGGTCGTGGGTGAAATCGCGACGGGGTATCCCGGCTACGATTCCATTATCCCGATCGAGAAGGGCACCATCGGTACCATCCTGAAGGAAAACGGTTATGCCACGTCGTGGTTCGGCAAGAACCACAATACGCCGTCCTATCAGTCGAGCCAGGCGGGACCCTTCAACCAGTGGCCGAACGGCATGGGCTTCGACTACTTCTACGGCTTCGTCGGTGGCGATGCTAGCCAGTGGCAACCGAACCTGTATCGCAACACCACAGCCATCTACCCTTTCGAAGGCAATCCGGGCTGGAACCTCGAGACGGCAATGGCCGATGAAGCGATCGGATATATCAAGCAATTGAAGGAGATTGCCCCCGGTAAGCCATGGCTCGTCTACTACGTGCCGGGCGCAACCCACGCGCCGCATCATCCGACGCCAGAATGGATCAAGAAGATCAGTGACATGCATTTGTTCGACGACGGCTGGAACAAGGTGCGGGAGACGATCTTCGCCAACCAGAAGCGGCTCGGCATCATGCCTCAGGATGCCAGGCTGACCCCTTGGCCGGACGGCCTGCCGCAATGGGATTCGCTAAGTTTCGATGAAAAGAAGCTGTTCATCCGTCAAGCGGATATCTACGGCGCCTATCTTGCCTATGCCGACCACGAGATTGGGCGCGTCGTCCAGGCGGTCGATGACCTCGGCGAACTCGACAACACGTTGATCATCTATATCGGCGGCGACAATGGGGCGAGCGCGGAGGGCATGGTCAACGGCACTCCGAACGAGTTCACGACCTTCAACGGCGTCTCGGTGCCGGTCAAGGACCAGTTCCTCTGGTATCCCTTCTGGGGCTCGGAGCGAACCTTCCCGCACTATGCGGCCGGGTGGGCCTGGGCGATGGATACACCGTTCAAGTGGGTCAAGCAGGTGCCCTCGCATTTCGGGGGAACCTCGCAGGGCGTCGTCATGTCGTGGCCCGGCCATATCACCGACGCCGGCGGCGTGCGCCGTCAGTTCCACCACGTGATCGACATCGTGCCGACCATACTCGAGGCATCAGGCATTTCGGCGCCGGACATGATCAATGGCATTCCACAGAGCCCGATCGAGGGTGTCAGCATGGTCTACACCTGGAACAAGGCCAACGCGAATACTCCGACACGGCACGAAACCCACTATTTCGAGATGCTCGGCAACCGCGCCATTTATCACGACGACTGGGTGGCGGCGACGACGCCGGCCACGCTGCCATGGGAACTCAGCACCAAGACGCCGCCTGATGTGATTACCGGCTACAACTGGGAACTCTACAATGTCGTTGATGATCCGACAGAAGCCAACGATCTGGCGTCAGCCTCGCCCGACAAGCTGAAGCAGATGCAGGACCTCTTCTACTCCGAGGCAAAGAAGTACAACGTGCTGCCGCTCGACAACTCGACGCTTACCCGCTGGAACACGCCACGCCCGAACCTCACGGCCGGTCGAACAGAATTCAGCTATTCCGGAGAACTGAGCGGCGTGCCAGCGAGTGCGGCCCCCGACATCATGAACAAATCCTACACAATCACCGCCGATGTCGATATTCCCGAGGGCGGTGCGGAGGGCATGATCGTCACGGAAGGCGGGCGCTTCGGCGGCTACGGCCTGTTCCTGAGCAAAGGCGATTTCGGCGTTGGCCGGGGCAGGGTGGTCTTCCTCTACAACTTGCTCGACCTCAAGCGGACCTTATGGGAAGGCCCCGAACTGGAAGTAGGCAAACACCGGGTCACCTTTGACTACAAGGCGGACGGCACCAATCTCGGTACAGGCGGCATTGGCGTCCTCTCGGTCGACGGAAAGGAGGTAGCCCGCAACTCCCTTGAACATGGCATTCCGGTGACGTTTCCCGAGGACGAGACCTTCGACGTCGGCCTTGATACGCGCACAGGCGTGGCGCTCGTCGAATATCGCTACGACACGCCATTCAAGTTCACCGGCAAGATCGACAAGCTGACCTTTGAGCTCGGGAGGAGCAATCAATGAGCCTCAAGCACACCATCATCACGCTTGGCATCACCCTTGGCGTAGCCGCGAACCTCGGCATTCTGACGTCGTCTACGTCGATGGCCGAGGATGCCATCACCGCGCCCGCGACGAAGTCCATTGGCACCTCAAGCATGCAGAAGACGGAACTGGTTCCGTCGCTTATCGTAATGAACTCCGATGGTGCGACCTTAAAGGGCGACACGCTGACGCTGACGAGTATTTCCAACAACTCGATCCTGTTCGCCGACCGGCCGGTGCGCTCCGCCGGACATGCGCTGACCACCCACTTGCTGGAAGAGTGGGCTCAGGGCGGAAGCTTCGAGAAGGATCCGCCAAACGCCACCGTCTCGGTGCTGAACAAGGACGCGTCGAGCGTTGAGGACGCCGTCGTCGTTTTGAAGGAGCCAAAGCTCGAGGGCGCGAACCTGACGTTCAAGGTGGATATATTGGAGGGCAGTCTCGCCAAGGCAGATGGCCCGGCATCGATTTTCATCGACATTATTGGCATGCCGAGGACCCCGCGATCCTTTGCCGGTGTGGCACGACGAACCGCTTATCGGGGAGCATGGTACGGAGCGGCTGCCGCTGGTGCGGCCGCGGCTGCCTACGACCGTCCCTACTACCGGCCCTACTACCCGCCGCCAGCCTGCGGCTATTATCCGCTGCCACCGTGCTAGTGTTGCCACGTCCTCGTGACCCAGCTGTCCGAGAGGAGGATCGGCGTGATGAACAGGGCGCTGGCTGTCGCGGCCATCGGTGAAATTGTGACTGGCCTGGCGCTGGTCGCCATTCCCGCGCTCGTCGGTGAACTCTTGCTTGGGGAGGCCCTGGTCGGCGTGGCGGCGGCCGCCGCGCGTGTCGCCGGCATCGCGTTGATCGGACTGGGTGTCGCCTGTTGGCGGAGCAGCCCCCTTGAGGGCATGCTCTCTTACAGTATCCTTGTGACCTTCTATCTCGCCTATCTCGGTCTAGCTCACGGAATGACCGGTATTCTGCTTTGGCCAGCTGTGGTCCTGCATGCTGTCCTTTCGCTCCTGCTGACACGTATCTGGCGCGGCAATGCGGTCAAGTGAATTTCGCAGCGACAGTCTGGCCAAGCGGTATTTGAATGCGACCATCTCGACCAACGGTCGTGGCGGGTCCGGCTGAGCGGTGTCTGTGGCTGGTTTGGTACGTCACGTCGAGCATTTCGCCTGAAAGAGTGTAAAAAACGTCGTCAGATTGGATTTCCGTGAGAAGGCGATCAGGGCGCCTGCTGCGGGAATACGGTGTGAATCAAGTCAACGCAGCATCACCTGTCCGGGCGGTTCCCGGATGGAGCACCGGAGGTGCCGATTGAGGGATGCAGGTCGGCTCGTTGCATTTCAGAGACAATCGCGAGACCGCCAACTGGCTTCTCGTCACCCCACTCCGCTCTGGTCACCTGATGCAAGATGATTGAACCGGGGATCCTTGTGGGGGGCAAGGTCGTCACCCTGTCATGACCGCTTATGATCTTTGATCTGTCGACATGTTTACAGCCGCATATTGCCGTTTCTTCAAGCAAATTCTCGACCGGTTACTCAAGGATTGATCGAGCGAGAGGACACGAGTACGCCCATGTCATCGTAGATAAACTCGGCCCTTCGGTTATTGTCCCGCTCCAACATAAACCAATCCAATGTTTCGACCTGGAAGGTCAGTATTCCAAAAACCGCTTTCCCGGTGGTGTCGCCTGATGCAGCCATGGGCACTTGGGTGTCATTGCCCGATGCGTCTCCGGGCGGTCCACCGGTATAGGTTCTACGGGTCCACTCCGATAGCTTTGTCCAAGCCTCCTCTGCCTGCTCACTGAAAGGTCCATGAAGCGTCGCCGTCCCCTTTAAACGAAGCTGCAACCTGGTTTGGCTGCAGAATCCAAGAACCGTGACACAGGCATTTGATTTTATCTCGCTCCACTTTCGGCTTCGAATATCGGTATGGAACTCCAAGAGGCGCCCACGTCTGTCTGCCTCTCGCAGCACGACCATGCGTGCTTGCGGGCGCAACGATGCATCGACCGAACACAGGCTCACCTGCCTGAAGCCTGACTCTGGACTCAGGGCACCCTTCTCAAGTTCGCTCCACGCCGATGCTTCCACCTCGAGCAGGCTTGCTTCTTCTTCGATATCCAAATTATTGGCTCCTGCCAGGACCTTGGGGGCTCATGCTCGCTCTATCCTTTAATAGCGCGCTTGTGATCCCAGGAGAAAACAGTTCTTCGCGTGATTGTCGGTAGAAAAACTATGTCTTCGAAGACGCGCCTCAATGGCTTTTGAGATCGTGGCTGGCAGACAGTTCGTCATGGAACGGTCATAAAGGGCACGAACTGATTCGACATGACCTAGGTCACTGGGCGCTCTTTTTGTCAGGACGCAACATATTGACGACAACTGGCAGCTCCCCTGAAGATACGGTCGAACAGGCAGGCGCACTGTGCTTTCGCCAGGTTGAGCCTGGTGGCGAGCCGGAGGTCTTGCTCATTTCCAGCCGTCGTACCGGAGGCTGGGGTATTCCCAAAGGGCACATGGAATCTGGGGAGACTGCATCCGAGGGTGCCGTGCGCGAGGCTTTTGAGGAGGCAGGCGTTCGTGGCATCGTGACGAGGGATCCGGTTGGATCCTTCAGTTACCAAAAATCCGGAACCTCTTCGATCTTTCGTGTTCGCTTGTATCGCATTCGCGTTACCACGACCTTCGACGATTTTCCCGAAAAGGGTCAACGCATCCTACGTTGGCTACCCGCATCGATTGCGGCGAATGAGGTTGCCCATCCGGACTTGCGCGGTCTGATTTCGAGCGCCTTTTCGGCGGCCGACCTGTCGGCGTGATCCATCGTTCCCTCGGCTGGCGTGTTATAGCCGAGAAAGTTGCCTGGCTCTTCGTTGACGTCCGTCGGACTTATGCCGGCCATCTCTGCAAGCACATTGAGGGCGCGCCGTCGCCGCGACCGGGGCGAAAAGCCCGGCATCGACCATCCAGCTTCGCAGCGTTCCGCGCGCCACATGCAATCCTCAAGCTCTCGGCTGAAACCGAATTTGACCGTAAATCAAAACTGTCATTTGCGTTCTACGGCCATGATGATACCTCGAGCACGAGGCGCGATGGACGCGCACTCGCTCAGCCCTTCTCGTTCCCGGCCAGAAACCTATTGACTATTTAGAACATATGAAGAACATACGCCTTCATGTCCAGGCGCAAAGGCGAGTTCACTCCGGCAGAAATCGACCGGACGTATCCACACCAGATAGCGCTGTTTGCCGAGCTGTTCCGCGGTAAACTCGAGCAGGCGGCGTTCTGCCACGGAAACCACCTGCTCATCTGCCCGCGCGGACATCCGGTCGAATGCGAGGATCGGAATTACAATGTCTTTTGCTTCGCTGCAAAGCCGCACGCGGAGCGTTTCATGCAGGAATTTGGCGGCGAGCCGTTCGATCGGCGCGACAGGGGAGGGCGCAAACTGGATGAGTGGTTTAACGCCAAGCTACGCTATGGAAGTGATCTACTACGCGACGAGCACACGTTGCTCCGTTTCTTATTAGGCGCAGGCATTCTCTACGCGTCTTCTGAGTTCAGAGCCACCTGCATCGCAACACGGTTAATCGAAACCGGTGGACAAAGACCGGAGCTGGCTACCCGCTGAAAGTGGGGGCGTTAAAGTGAACCTTTAAGCAACAGAACGAAGACGTGCCATGACATCGTTCAGATTCATTCATGCCGCCGACCTGCATTTGGGCAGTCCTTTCAAGGGGCTGTCGGTAAAGGATGAGCAGCTCGCCGCGCTCTTTTCGAGGGCGACCAGACAGGCGGTAACGCTGCTGGTCAGCCGTGCGGTCGAACTCGCCGTCGACTTCGTCGTCATTGCTGGAGACATCTATGACGGGGACTGGAAGGACAACAAGGTCGGTCTGTTCTTCAATCGTGAAATGGGTCGGCTGCAGCGGGCGGGCATTCCAGTCTACCTGATACGTGGAAACCACGATGCTGCGAGCGTGATCACCAAGACGATCACACTACCCGACAACGTGCACGAATTTGCAACGAGCAAGCCTTCCACCTTCCTCATCGACGAGAAGAAGGTCGCCCTCCATGGACAGGGTTTTACGGACCGGGCGGCATACGAAAATCTAGCAATCGGGTATCCTTCGGCAATTGCAGGCTGGTACAACATAGGAGTTCTGCACACCTCAATGACTGGGCGCGAGGGGCATGAGGCCTATGCGCCGTGCTCGGTCGACGATCTGCGATCGCGTGCTTACGATTATTGGGCGCTTGGCCATGTTCATGAATTTGAAATAGTCGCATCCGATCCTCTGGTTGTCTTCCCAGGCAATCTCCAGGGTCGAAGCATCCGTGAGCAAGGCGCAAAGGGTGCAGTACTCGTTACTGTCGATGATGGCATCGCGACCGTTGATCGCCTTATCGTGGACAGCGCCCGATTCATCTCAATCGGTATCGACGTTAGCGAAGGCGATCTCGATGTCGATGTATTGAAGCGGATCGAGGAAGAAGCGATTCGGTTGTCGGCGGAATTCGACGGCAGGCCAGTCGCGGCACGCATCCGGATTTCTGGGGCCTGTGCCTTCCACGACGACCTGGCGCGTGATCGAGCGCAGTGGCAGGATGAGGTGCTCGCGGCCTGCCAGCGGGCGTACAGTGACATCTGGATCGAGAAACTTGAGCTGCGGCTCTCCTCCTCGGTGCCCGTCGCGGCGACCGCCTTTGCAGGAATTGAGCTTTTCAGGGCGTTAGAGGATCATGGGGACGATGCTATCCATGTCGATGAGATCCTGATGGAGATCTTGCCGAAGATGCCCGGTGGTCTCGCTACCAACGACAGCCCGCTTGGCCTGACAAATGTCGAACTGGTGAAGGAGGCACGTGAGCTGCTTCTGGCACGAATGGCGACGGCAGGCTGAAACATGCGCTTCGATCGGCTTGATCTTCTCCGATACGGCTCACTTTCGGACCGATCCATCCCATTTCGGCCGGATGCAAAATTGCACATCGTTTATGGGCCGAATGAGGCGGGCAAGTCCACCTTGCTCCGTGCCCTGTCTGATCTCTTGTTCGGCTTTCAGAACGAAGTTGCCGGATTGCACAAGTTCGAGCCATCCATCCTCAGAGTCGGCGCGAGCCTAACGCGACGTGACGGCGCATCGATCGATTTCCGGCGCCGTAAGGGTCGCAAGGCAACATTGGTCTCCAATTCGGAACAAGAGGTGCCTCTCGCGGACGATATCCTTTCTCCCTTTATTGGCGGGGTGAACCGATCAGTCTTTGAAAAGGCTTTCGGAATGGATTCTGCCAGGCTCCGCCACGGGGGAGAGGAGATGGCGACGGGAGATGGCGAGATCGGCCGCCTCCTGTTCTCGGCCGCTTCCGGACTGACGGGGCTCACCCAGCTGCGCAAGAGCTTGGACGGTGAGGCTGACGCGATCTTCTCTCAGCGAAAGTCCAAGGACCGGGTCTTCTATCAGGCGCTCGACCGTCACGAGGCTGCGCGGCAGTCCGAGAAAGTTCATGAGCTCCGTTCGCCCGACTGGAAGCGCCTCTCCGATGAAATCCGTGAGGTCGAGCGCCAGTTGGAAGAGCTAGGGCACGCGCGCCTGCGAACGAAAACGCGTCTTGATCTTCTACAGAACCTACGCACGCTCGAACCGCTTCTGACCGATGTCGATGTAGAGTTGGCCGGACTGGCGGAATTTGACGAGATCGCCGCAGTTCCGAAGGAGATCGAGCAGCAGCTCGAAAACCAACTGCAGCGTCTCCATGAACTCGCCGCGCGAGAAGCTGCTTCCCTTGCGACGAGCGAGCGCATTCGGGACGAGTTTGAGGCACTGCAGCTCGACCCTGCTGTTTTGAACCAGCGAGACCTGATCCACGAGCTTCTCACGGAGAAGGTGGCGTATTCTCAAGCGAAGGCCGATTTCTCGAGAGTCCGGGCAGAGGTAGCGGATTTCGATCTTGAGCTTGCTGGCCTTGGTCGAAGGGCAGGGCACCGGGGTTCGGTCGAGACGCTCATCCAGACTCAGCCAGCTGATGCTCAAATCAATCGTCTCAATAGTCTTATCCGCGATGGAAACGAGCTGAAACGCACCGAGACGAGCCTACGGCAGCGCCTGGAAGACCAGACCTCGGAATTCAGCCGTATCCAACGAACCGAAAGCGGTGGTACGCTTCAAGATGTCGGGCGTCTACAGGAACGTCTTGGTGCCCTCCAGCCAGATATCCGATCGCTCGAACGGATTGACGAAATTGATACCGCGCTAGCAAGGGCACGCCAGGATATCGGCGAAGCGAAGGCTCGCTTGGCTCCTCCAGTCCAGGATCTCGATGCGCTTCTGAAGCTCCCGCTTCCGGACGAAGTTGAATTGGAGAAACACCGCCCGAATCTTGTAGCAGCTTCCGACCGTGTGAAACGTGCCCAGGAAAAGCGGACAGAGCGCCGCTTGGAGCGTGAAGACATCATGCAGCTGATTTCGGACCTCGAAGATGATCGGCAACTCATTACCCGTTCGATGATCGAAGAAGCGAGGGCTGTTCGCGATGCGGCCATTCAAGGACTTCAGTGTGGTAATCTCTGGGACGGCGCGTTGCCAGTGCTCGTTCGCGAGGCGGACAAACTGTCGGACGGTGCACTTTCGCAAGCTGAAAGAACCGCCCGCCACTCGGCGCTGACGCTGAGATTGGCTCGACTTGATGGTGACATTGGCACCTGTGATATCGAACTCGAGGCTGCACGGGATCACCAGGAAGGTGTATTGGCCGCATTCTCGGGACTTTTCGATCATGCAGGAATTCCGGTTCTCGATATAGACCAAATGGGCAAATGGCTCCGCGGCATAAATGCCATCGCCAAGAGGCGCGAGAACGTCCGGGACCTGGAAGATCAGCTTCGCATTGTTCAAAGCCGGAATGTCCAAGTTACATCTGAACTTGCGAGCATTGCAGCAGCCATCGGGCTCGAAGCAAAGCTTGCCGGTCCGCTTTCCTCGAACGTCAGGCTCGTGGAGACAAAGCTGGCCGAACTGGCAAAGGCCTGGGATGAGCGGCGTATCGTCCGCGCCCGGCAGGAGGCGCTGGAGAGCGACATCGCTGACGGTGAGCGCAAGATCGCTATCTTGGCTACGGAAGTTGATGAGTGGCGGTCGCAATTTGCTGAAACATGCGTTGCTTTCGGGCTTGATGATGCTCCAACCTTGGAAATGGCTGAGGCTGCAATCCAAGTCTGGAAAGAAATCCCACGCTGTTACGCCGAAAGACAGAACAGACAGCGCCGTGTCGACGGCATGGCACGTAACATAGATCAATTCGAGGAGAAGCTGTCGGGCGTCTGCAAATCGATCGGTGATGATCTTTCCAAACTCGCTCCGTTACTCGCCGTCGATACCTTGCACAAACGAATGACCGACGCACAATCCGCCGAGGATCGTAATCGACATCTCGCTACGAGCCGAGAACGAGTGTCCGCTGAACTTCAGCAGATAGCCGAAGAAAGCCAGTCGATCAGTCAGGATGTGGCTGCTCAGTTGGCTCGTCTGAATGTCCAGATAGACGGCAGGACACTTCTCGAGCGTCTCGGAAGGCGTCGTGCCGTGGTCGAGAAGCTTGACGACAGTCGGCGGAGGCTGTCGCTGCATTCCAGGGGCATCAGCGAAGACGATATCCGGATAAAACTTTACGATTTCGATCGAGTCGCCGCTGATTTGGAGATCGAGACGCTTGCGGCCGAGGATACCCAGCAGTTCGACATGTTCGGCAAGCTCAAGGGAAGACTTGCTGAGCTGGCATCGACAAAAGAGGCGCTCGAGACCGGAATGAGCGCGGAGCAGGCTGCTTTCGACAAAGCATCTGCGGAACAAGAGACACAGGATCTGGCCCGCCAATGGGCTGTTCTGAGGCTCGCCTCGAAACTGCTATCAACCTCTTTGGAGCGCTACAGGGAGTCACAGGCAGATCCGCTGCTCGCACGGGCAAGCGAGTACTTCTCCACATTGACGAATGGATCCTTCGTTCGCTTGGTGCAGGAATTCGACGATCAGGATGCGATAAGGCTAAAAGCAGAACGATCCGACGGCGAGCGGCTTCCGACGAAAGCCCTCAGCGAAGGATCCGCAGATCAGCTTTACCTAGCCTTCCGCCTAGCGTTCATTGAGGACTTCTGCAGTCGCAACGAGCCACTTCCTTTCATAACAGACGATGTATTTCAGTCGTTCGATGACGAGCGCAAGGCTTCCGGGTTGAAAACTCTAGCGTCCGGAGGACGGGCGTTCCAGCCGATCTTGTTCACGCACGAGGGCAAGATTGTCGAAATCGCGAATGACTTGCTGCGGGGTGATGTCGATGTCATCAGCTTCGATCGCGTCGCGTCGAGCCTGACAGACGCGTCGAGATGAATCGCTGCAATCCAGCACCCATGGTCAGAACCCGAAATCGTTCAGATCTTCGAGGTTCGCGCTATCCTCGAGTCCAATGCGATCCGTCTCTCAATCCCTATTCTCCACACGGACGTGGGCGGCACGAGCTTTGACGCGGCGATCATTGAGAAACGACTCGGGGTCATTCTTGGTCGTTCGGCCGCCCTGCTAATCGGACCTGATGCAAACTGAACCATCAGGATGAGCCTTTCACGGCCACTTCGATTGACAGTTCGCGCCTTTCAGACCATCTGCGAACGGACCCATAGATCGAAGACCTTATGCCCGCACCTTACCTGACCAAAAACCTCTGGCCGGACTTTACTCTAACTGAAACAACGTACTCGTTCGCGCATCTTGCGGAGCAATACCTCACGGTGGTCGATTCCGCCGGTCAGGAGCGAAGGATCATTGCGACCTTTACCGATCATGTTTTCACTCGGGATCGACTGACGTCCGACGTCATTGAACACGCTTTCCCGGGGTGCAGTCGGGGCGTGGGATTTGTCTGTTCCGAGCGCCACGCTCTGTCGCTACAATTGCCGACGCTGTTGCCGAACATTTGCTCGTCGAAAGTATGGAACCTCACTGGAGCGGACCGGTACGCCCAGGTGCCGGTGGTGACACATGAAGACGAGGAAGCCCTCTACGCCATCATTTTCACGTTGGACAAGGTGAAGGGATTGCCCTTCCACCTTCATTTGATGGTCAGGTCAGCTTATCTCTGCCGAGAGAAGGCACCAGACACGTTCGGAGAGGTAAAGTTCAAGCATCTCGTTCGCCTGCGCCTTGAAAACAAGCATCCTGCTCGCGTCTACAGCGCTGGCAGGAAGAAGCCGATCATGCCGTGAAAACGAAAACGGCCCCTTTCGGGACCGTTTCGACCATTACTGGTCTCGGAGCGAAGCTCTCGGGATTTCTCCCTTCCCCGCATTCGCAGGGACCAAATCCCGAAGGACCTGGTGGCGTTGGCTATCGCACGCTCAATCACCAACGATCTGTGTCATGGATACTATTCCGATGACCCTCAGTCAACGCAAATTTCGCCGATAGGTTCCCAGTTGCAGTCCGCTAGACGGCACAGGAGCCCGGGAGGTTCTCTAGCATACTCGTTCGGAAGCCGGACACAAAATGGCGGGAACGAGTCCGATCAGCGTACTGCCCCTGAAGCCTACTGAGAATTGGCAGCTGTCGGGGCAAAGCGCTTTCGAAGAGTCAGCTCGATCTCATCGGCCTCCCATCGATCAGGATACGGTGCCTCCCAAACCAGCCGCTGCAAATCGCGAGGGACGAGTCCAGCGTAACCCAACTGTTCAAGACGAATCTGAAGCAGCGAGGCATCGGTCTGAACCACCAACCGCGCGGAGTCGCTGACCTGCTTCAGGACAGTGAGCATGGCCGCATATGATTTGAATCCGACCGAGGCCGCAAGTGCTTCATCAGCGTGCGACGACCGAATATTCGGGTACTTTTCTCGAAGTGCCTTCTTCAGGACAGCGATATTGGAGGGCGCAAGCCTAATCGTTGCATGGAACATAAGACGATCCGTTGTTCTGGCGAAGTCTGCCGATTACTCTTCGACCTTGTGAACGGGGTCGCCTTCAATGCCACGATTGCCCTTCAACCCGGCAGCAGGTTCGGATGGGCGTCCGAGCGAGATGATAGCAAACCGCCGCGTTCCGTCAATCACAGGAGAGGACTCTACGACCGGGGCAGAAATGACGCTCGAAGCCGTCTCTGGGCGTGTTCCAGAAGATTGCGGTGAGAAAGTTGAGACCGGCGCTCCGGTGATGTTGCCGCCCGTGGTAAAAACAGTCGTGATACCGCACCTGAGACGACCTTACCCCAGAAGAGGCCGAGATGAACGA